>NZ_JAVREM010000001.1:0-498332 GCF_031845425.1 Streptomyces millisiae | reverse complement strand
AAGGACCCCGACGGGCTCCACCATCCGGCTCCCGGGTTCACCCAACTATCGCTGGAGCAGCGGGTCAACGCGCCCGGCAAGCCACCGCCGCCGTTACCAGCCCACCACGCTCACATCGCCAGCGCCGCCACCGCCGCCCGCTCGATCGAGGTGGCGAGGATGTCCAGGCCGGCGTGCAGCTCGGCCTCGGTCACGGTGAGTGGTGGGGCGATGCGGAAGATGCCGCCCATGCCGGGGAGTTGGACGATGTTGAGGTGCAGGCCGCGGGCCAGGCAGTCGTGGGTGATCCGTTGCCCGATCTCGTCGGCCGGGGTCCTGCTCTGCCGGTCGGTGACGAGTTCGAGCCCCTGGAGCAGGCCGCGGCCCCTGACGTCGCCGACGATGTCGTAGCGGTCACGCAACTCTCCTAGGCGGGTGGCGAGTTGTTCGCCGAGGGCCGCGGCGCGGGCGACCAGTCCCTCGCGCTGGATCACGGAGAGGACCGTCGCGCCGACGGTCGCGGCGAGCGGGTCGGAGACGTGGGTGGTGAAGAAGAGGAAGCCGCGCTCGTGGCAGACGCGCTCGACGCGCTCGCCGGTGAGGACGGCGGCCACCGGCAGGCCGGCGCCGAGGGTCTTGGAGAGCGTCAGCAGGTCGGGGACGACGCCGTCGCGCTCGAAGGCGTACATCGTTCCGGTGCGGCCGAGGCCGGTCTGGGCCTCGTCGAGGATCAGCAGCATCCCGCGCTCGTCGCAGAGCTCCCGGAGGCGGGCGAGGTAGCCGGGGGGCAGCTCGATGATGCCGCCCGAGGAGAGGATCGGCTCCACCAGGCAGGCGGCGAGGCTGCCGGAGGACTGTCGGTCGACCATCGCGAAGCCGTACTCCAGCTCCGCCCGCCAGTCGTGTGAACCGTCGGCGGCGCGGAACGGCGAGCGGTAGGCGTTGGGCGTCGGCAGGGTGAAGTTGCCCGGGGTGGGCGGGCCGTAGCCGCGGCGGCCGGCCGAGTACGTGGCCGAGGCCGCGCCCTGGCTCATGCCGTGCCAGGAGCGGTCGAACGACACGATCTCGTAGCGGCCGGTGTAGAGCTTGGCGAGCTTGATCGCCGCCTCGTTGGACTCGGCGCCGGTGCTCAGCAGCAGCGTCTTGCCCAGTTCGGGAGGGAGGGTGGCGGCGAGTGCCTCGGCGAGGTCGAGGACCGGGCGGCTGAGCATGCCGCTGTAGAGGTGGTCGAGGGTGGAGATCGCCGTGGAGACCGCCGAGACGATGTCGGGGTGGGCGTGGCCCAGCACCGAACTCATCTGGCCCGAGGTGAAGTCGAGGATCGGCCGGCCCGCCGTGTCGTACACGTGGGCGCCGGCGGCGCGCTCGATGACGCGGGGGCTGAAGGTCGTGCCGTAGCGGATCAGCAGGCGGTCGGCGTCTTCCCAGAATCGTGAGTCCACGGCCACCACCCTCGCCTCCTCGACCGTCCGTAACAAGCGACAAAAACCGCCGGACCGTTCGGTGGTGGCTTACGGTGGCGCCCATGCTCACCACGCATCGGCTAGCGGTCCTCCGGGCGGTCGTCGAGGCCGGCTCGATCAGCGCCGCGGCGCGGAACCTCAGCTACTCGGCCGCGACGATCAGCCAGCACATGGCGGCGCTCGCCAGGGAGACGGGGCTCACGCTCCTGGAGAAGGACGGGCGGGGCGTCGCGCCGACCGCCGCCGCGCTCCAACTGGCCGAGGAGGCGGGGCCTTTGCTCGCCGACCTCGGGCGTCTCGAACGCACCGTCGCGGATCTGCGGGCCGGCCAGGCCGAGCGGTTGGCGATCGCCTGCTTCGCCTCGGCGGCGGAGCGGCTGATCCCCGAGGTGGTGCGTGCCGTCCGTACGGACCGGCCGAACATCACGGTCGAGGTCAGCCTGAACGAACCGGTCGACGGGCGGGGCCGGCGCCGGCCCGACCTCGACATCCGCACCGAGCCGGTGGGCGGCGCCGGGATCTGTCTGGACGGCTACCGGCGCCACGACCTGCTCACCGAGGAGCTGCTGGTGGTGCTGCCCGCCGACCACCCGCTGGCGGGCGCGCGATCGATCCCGCTCGGCCGGCTGCGGACGGAGCCGTGGATCGACCACGACATCTATGACAGCCCGATCGGGCGGATCATCCAGAACGCCTGTGGCGCCGCCGGCTTCGCGCCGCGCCACGTCGCGCGGCTCGACGACCACCACGCGGCGCTCAGCCTCGTCGACGCCGGCATCGGCATCACCGTGCTGCCGCGCCTCGCGGCGGTCGCGCTGCCTGCCACGGTGGTGGCCAGGCCCCTCACCGACCCCGTGGTCGGCAGGCGCGTCGTGCTGCACGCCCGCCGACACCCGCACCGCGACCCGCTCGTCACGGCCGCCGCCGCGCACCTGCGCCGGGCCGCCGACCGCTGGCGGCGCGACGTGACGCCGGACTTCCCGGCGACCGGCGGCGACGGGTAGGTGCGCGGCGGGTGCGGGGTGGCTCAGCCGCGGGCGATGGCGATGCTGCCGGCGAGGCGTTCGTCGGCCTTGTGGGTCATGTAGGGGACGCCTGCGGTCGGTGCCGAACGCCGGGGCCGCGGAGCGGCCGTTGTCCGGAGCGCCGGCCAACGGGCAGTGGAAGACGCCCAGATGGTCGCGGCGGGAGAAGTCGGCGCCGACCTCGGCGATCCTCATGGTTCCGCCGTCAGCCTTGTCGGTGTGGTAGACGACGTACGCCGAGCCGTTCCTGGTCAGCAGGTGCGAGCCGCTGATGTCGTTGACGCCCACGTCGGAGTACCTGACCCGCGACGGCTACGTCTGGCACACCTGGAGCGCCCGCGTCGCGGCCGGCAGTTCTCGCCGCCCTGCGGCGGTGCCGGCGCACCCCCGTCCCACCGCCCCGAAGAGACCTCGTGACCGAGCCCACTCCCGACTCCACCACGCTGCTAAACGCTGCCGCGCACATCGGCATCCCCGGCACCTTCATCGGCGGCGTGGAAGTCCTGCTGCGCCACATCCCCGTCCCTCACTGACCCCGCGCAGGCCGCCCCGCCGGACACCCCGGCGGGGCGCCGCCCACGGCCGACAGGCCCGACGACGAAAGGGATCCGACCTGGCCACCACCACCGACGGCCCCACCAGCCGCCCGTCGGCCGCCATCCTGCGCTACGAGCACGGCCTGCCGGTGTACCGAGCCGGACAGGCCCCCGCACACCTCGCCACCCGCAACCAGCTCCGCCGCGACGGCGCAGCGAGGCGGGGCTGCACCGGTCTCAACCAGGAACGGGCCGACTACGCCGTGGTGAACGTCGCCGGCGACGTCCTCCTCGACGATGCCCTGGCCGGGCGCCGGCTCGTCACCTGGAACGCCTCCTTCGACATCGGCATCCTCGACAACGAGTTGGCCGCGCCCGCGGCGTCGGCCGGCCCGTCCCCGCCGGCACCCGGTGGACCGCGGAGTGCACCATGGAGCAGTACGCCGCGTGGCACGGCGACTGGCACCCCGGCCGACAGGACTACACCTGGCAGCCCCCGCCACGCCAGCGGCGACTGTCGAGCCGTCATCGACCGCCTCCCCACATGGCCTGACGCCGCCGGCATCCCCCCAGCACCCGGGGCCGGCGCACCACACGCACGGCACCGCCCCCTCCGATCGGCCCTCATTGAGGAGTGAGCCCCATGAACCGTCGTCGTCTACTCTCGGCCGCCGCCGTCTGTGCCGCGGCCTCCACCACCTCGGCGACCGCCCTCAGCGGGCCCCGCCCCCGCGCCGCCTCCCCCACGCTCAGCACCGTGTTCGCGGCCACCTACCGGTCCATCGAGGCCATGACCACGGACCTCGGCCTCACCGCGGACAGGATCGACGTGAGCCGCCCCGGTACCCCCGTGCCCTCCCGCCAGACCTCCCCGACCAACATCGGGTGCGGCCTGTGGTCCACGGTGGCCGCGGCCGGTCTCGGCGTGATCTCCCCCGCCACCATGCGCGACCGTCTCGCCCGCACCGTCGGGGCCGTGGAGAGGTTGGAACGCGCCCACGGGTTCTGGTTCAACTGGTATGACGCCCACGACGGTTCGCTCCTGACGACCTGGCCGGAGACCGGTGCGCCGGTCCGGCCGTTCCTGTCCAGCGTGGACAACGCCTGGCTGGTCACCGGGCTGATGATCGCCGCCGACGCCGACGGCACGCTGCGCCCGCGCGTCGCGGCCCTGCTCGACGGCGCCGACTGGTCGTACTACTACACGCCCTACGACCCGGCCGACCCGGTCGCGGGCCCCGGTCAGCTGCGGGGCGGCTTCTGGCCCGACCGGCCCGGCAAGGGCGAGCCCACAGGGCACCACTACGGCGCCCTCAACACCGAGCCTCGCATGGCCAGTTACCTCGGCATCGCGGACGGCAGCCTGCCCGGCGAGCACTACTGGCACATGTTCCGCACGCTGCTGCCCGGCATGGGCCAGGAACAGGAGCCCGAGGGCAGGTATGTCACGGTGGACGGCGTACGCGTGTGGCAGGGCCACTACACCCACCGGGGCCGTGCCCTCGTCCCCACCTGGGGCGGGTCGATGTTCGAGGCCCTGATGGTGCCGCTGTTCGTCTCCGAGGCCGAATGGTCCCCCCGCTCGTGGGGCACCAATCACCGGCGCCACGTCCGCAGCCAGATCGAGCACGGTCTGCTCGAGGAGGAGTACGGCTACTGGGGGTTCTCGCCCGCCAACATCCCGGAGGGCGGCTACCGCGAGTACGGCGTCGACGCGATCGGCATGCAGGAGGACGGCTACCACTCCCTCGGGGTGGTCACCCCCCACGCCTCCTTCCTCGCCCTCCCCTACGCGGAACCGGAGGCCCTGGCCAACCTCGGGGCCCTGGCCCGGGACTTCGGCGCCTACGACGACCGCTACGGCTTCCGCGACTCGGTCAACGTCGCCACGGGCCGCGTCAGCGACTTCGTCCTCGCCCTCGACCAGGGCATGATCGCCGCCGCGTTGGCCCAGCGACTCCGACCGGGTCTTCTGCAACGCCCCTTCCGCACCGGCGGCTTCGGCTCCCGGGTGCGTCCCCTGCTGGGCAGGGAACGCTTCAGCATCTGAGCGAGCCCAGCGCCTCGACACCGGGACCGGCGGCTACGCCCTGCGGTCCGTCGTGACCAACCGCCGCAGCAGCTGCAACCCGGCGCGGTCGACGGACCGGGCGTTGGCACTGAGTACCAGGACCGCCGCCTGGTGGTCCGGTGCGATGGCGACCAGTGAGCGGTATCCGCCCGTCCCGCCGTTGTGGAACAGCGCCCGGTGCCCGCCCACTGCGGGCCGCTCCCGCGGGGAGATCCAACCGGGGTGGGCGGCGACGTCGCCGCGCATGGGGTGGGCAGTGGAGTGGGTGAGCGCGATGGCCTCGGCGGGGATCAGCACCTGCCAGTGCGCGTCGGGTGGTGCCGTGAAGTCCTGCACCGCATCGTGGAAGTGCCGGATCAGTCGTGCCACGCGAGCCAGTTGCCGAGCGGGTTCCAGCAGAGAGAATCGGTCGGGCCAGACCACATGTCCCGTCATGAAAGTCAGGACCTCGCGCCCGTGTTCGTCGAGACCCAAAGGACGAGGTGAGCAAGGCCTGGACTGCAGGAGTCCAGGGTCCGGCCGGACGGCGGGCGGTATCTCCGACTCGAACGACACCATCGCTGACGTTGCCGCCGGACAATGGCTGTTCTTCATCGTGTTGCCCCGAACCACTGTGTCTGACCAGGTCGCCATGGTCACCCGTTAAGAGGGAGCACTGGGGATGTGCAGAGGTTGAAGAACAAGTACCGCCCGTCCGAATCACCGAGCTCGAACAGTCGCAGGGTGACGGCCCTAAGAACAGGGAGGCGCTGCCGCGCTCCTACGCCCTCATCGCCCGACGGCCGCCGACTCGGGGCGAGACCGCCCGGGGTGCGCCAGACTGAGGCGTCAGGACTGAACGGTGCGGAGGGCTCGTCCGATGGAGTTTCAGGTTCTCGGCCCCATCGGGATCGGGCGCGGTGAGGGCGTCGAGAGGGTGCCCGGGACGACTGCAGCAGATCCTGCTCGGAGTGATGCTGGCTAGGGCGGGCCAGCCGTTGAGCGTGGCGACGTTGACCGACGCGCTGTGTGTGTGTGGGGGGAGCGGGCGGACGGCCGGGCAGGGCAGCGGCTTCACATTCACGTGCACCGGCTGCGCCGCCTGTTGGGGCAGCCCGAGCGGCTGTCGTTCAGCCCGGGAGAGGGCTGCCGGACGGCGTGGAGCCGCACGGCCGACGCGTCTGCGGGCTGCCACGGCCGCACGATGAGTCGTTCCCGCGCGTCCAGCACCGGCTGCTCCATTCCAGACAGACGGCCAGGAGGCATCACCGGCTCGATGAGATGCGGCATAGCACCGATCGTGCCAGAGGCTGAACGTGCCCCCTCACTGGGGCACTTACGGCTGGCGGTTGGCTTCGTTCACTTCAAGCAGCAGCGTTTGAACGCCGGTTTGGGCAGCAGACAGCGATCTTGGCGCTCGCGGATGCTCACGAGCAATGACGTCACCGCTTGGCGGACGGCCCGCCGGCCGGATACCGATGAGTGGTCGAATCGGAACCGCGGTCGTCACTTGGTCTTACCACTTGCCCCGCCGCGGAGCCCAAGAAGAAACCGCCTTAAGACGCTGCAGGGTACCCCTTGTCAAGGTGTCCCTGACACCCTACGCCCCGTGTCAGGGTTCCCCTGACATGGAGGTCCTGATGGCCACCTCGAACACCACCCCCGGAGTTCCCCACTGCTCCTTCTGTGGCAAGCCCACCAGCGAAGTCGACAAGCTCGTCTCCGGGCCCGGCGTGTACATCTGCGACGGATGCGTCGGGCTCGCAGCCGCCATCATCAAGGAGCACGGCGACAAGACGACCACTCCCCAACTGCCGCGCTGGGAGTCCATGACCGACGACGAAATGCTCGGCCACATCTCGCGCGTCGCCACGGTCGCAGACCAAGTCGAGACCAATCTGCACTCCTGGATCCGCGAGCTGCGCAGCCGGGCCGTCACCTGGGCCCGCATCGGCCAGGCCCTGGGCATCTCCCGTCAATCGGCCTGGGAGCGGTTCTCCGGCGACGAATGACGATCAACGCTGACCGGTCCCGACAGCCGCGATTCCGACAGCAGGCTTGACTAGTGAAGGCGTTGTAGGCGACGACGCGAGAAGCGCCGCGCAGGATGCTGGCCAGCCGCAGCAGGATGTCGCCGCCCGCGTGATGGCGGTGATTTCGACGATCCGCGCCTTGGAGTCGCGTCCGGTGGTCTCGGTGTCGAGCACCACGGCGTGCGGGTCATCCAGGGAACCGCACCATTCATCGACATGCCGGAGCGCCAGGGACCACTACCGGTATGGATGCGAAGCGCGATGCAGGCGGCGAACCCACACGCACTCGCTCATTCCTCATCGCCAGTGCTCCTGCTCGCTGGCGACCGTGACCCTCAACTCCCCGCAATCCGGCAGACCGCCGCTCAAGCCCCGAACACCGCCCGAACTGCCCAACTGCGGGCACTTCGACGCGTTCCTCCGCATCGACCTCACACTGCCAGTCGTCCAACCGTTCCTTGCCAGATGCCCCATGTCACGCTGAGGGAGATGCCTTGGCGGATCGGCGATCGGCATCGCTTCGGTGACCACCTGATCCCACAGGAACACACCGTCCCACCCGGTGGCCTCCGCTCGTACTGTCAGTTCGACAAGGACGTTGGGGTCGCCGAAGGGGTCGAACGGCGGCAGATGGATGCCGAAGCGCAAGTTCTCGTTCACGAGGAGCCCTCTCCAGAGGAGAGCGAGCGCGACCTGGGCGTCCGCGGCACCCTCAGCCGCGGGGCTGTCTGGCCTGGCGGGCCGCCGGAGTTGGACGAGGCGGTGACCGGCCCGCGTACCCCTCGCGGGCCGGTCAGTGGGCCTCCTTCCGCGAGGGAGGGGGCCTCCGCGTGACTGGCGACGGACGCGGTCCGGGGCTCAGGTGCCGGCGTCGTGGTGCCGGGCGCGTCGGGTCTCCCACGCGACGAGGGCGACACCCGCGGCCATGCCGCCGCCGAAGCCGGCGAGTACCACCAGGTCGCCCGGGGTGAGGCGGTCGGCGGCGTGGTCCAGGGTGATCGGCACCGACGCCGCTCCGGTGTTGCCGTACCGCCGGACCGTCAGGTGCGTGTGGGTGGGCGGGAACCCGAGGTGTGCCGCGAGCGCTTCCAGCATGCGGCCGTTGGCCTGGTGCGGCACGAGGTGCGGTTGTCGTGCGTCGTCGGTGGGGTGGGCGTCGAGGAAGTCGCGGATGAGCGGTCCGACCCGGCTCTCCACGAACTCGCGTACGGCCCTGCCCTCCATCGTGAAGTAGTGCAGACCACGGGCGAGGGACTCGGCCGAGGCGGGGATGGCCGAGCCACCCGCCGGAACCCGGATCAGGTCCCGCTTCTCGGGGAAGCTGGCGAGGCGGGTGGCGAGCACGCCCCGGCCCGTGCTGGGACCGAGGACGACGGCGCCCGCGCCGTCGCCGAAGAGCACCACGGTGGAGCGGTCGGCGGGGTCGAGCGTGCGGGAGTAGATGTCGGCCCCGACGACGACGGCGTGCCCGCCGGTGCCGCGCAGCATCCGTTCGGCCGTGGTGAGGGCGAACACGAAGCCGCTGCACACCGCGTTGATGTCGAAGGCCGGGGTGCCCGAAGGGACGCCGAGGTCGGCGGCGACCGCGGTCGCGGTGGGCGGCTGCGGGGAGTCCGGGGTGGAGGTGGCGACGACGACCAGCGTGACGTCCCGCGCGTGGATGCCGGCGTCGGCCATCGCCCGCCGCGCGGCCGTCGTGGCGAGGCCGGACGTGGCCTCGTCCGGCTTGGCCCAGCGGCGCTCGTGGATTCCGGTCTTGCGGACGATCCACTCGTCCGTCACCCCGGCCGGCGTGCCGACCTCCTCGTTGGTGACGACGTTGCTCGGCAGGCAGGATCCGGTGCCGAGAATTCCGATGGCGGTGGGGCTGCTCATGGTGGTCACGCCGCCTCGTAGACGCGCTGGTGGTCCCGGATGCCGGCCAGCCGGAACGGGCCCTGGGTCTGGTGGGGCAGGTCATGCCAGCGCCCGTCGGTGGGCAGGGTCTGCTCCCGCAGTTCGCGGTAGGCGGGGTAGTCGACGGGGCGTCGCCTGTCGACCGCCGCCCGGTGGGCGTCCCCGCGGAGGTGCTCCCGGTAGCCGGGCCGCACATGGCCGGCGAAGAACTCGGCGACGCGGCCCGAGCCGTAGCTGAAGAGGCCGACGGACTCGCCGGTCAGGTCGTCCTCGCCCTCCAGCAGCGCGGCCAGTGCCAGGTACATGGAGGCGGTGTAGCTGTTGCCGACCGTCTCGTTGTATCCGGTGGTCGCCGCGACGGCGTGCTCCACCGCCGCGTCGTCGGGCGCCTCGCCGCAGGTCTCCAGCAACTGGCGGTGAGCCTTGAACGCCATGCGGGTGTACGGCTGGTGGTAGCAGAAGGCGCGGAAGTCCTTCAGCGGCAGGCCGCCCTGGGCGCTGTAGTCGCGCCAGGCGCCGTCGACCGCCTCCAGGTACGCGGCGATCGACTCCTTGCCGTTGACCAGGGCGGTGGAACGGTAGTTGGGGCGCCAGAAGTCCATGACGTCGGAGGTGAAGAGCCCCGAGGGACGGTCGATCTCGACCAGCGCCGGGTTCGCGGAGACCAGGAGAGCCGTGGCCGCGGCGCCCTGGGTGGCCTCGCCCGGGCTGTCGAGGTCGTAGCGTGACACGTCGCTTGCGATGACGAGGACCTGCTGGCCGGGGTCGCGGTGCACCAGGGCGGTCGCGAACTGGAGCCCGGCGGTGGCGCCGTAGCAGGCCTGCTTGACCTCGACCACGCGGACGTTCGGGTGGAAGCCGAGGAGCGAGTGCACGTAGATGCCGGCGGCCTTGGACTGGTCGACGGCGGTCTCGGTGGCGAGCACGAGGGTGCGGACGCGGTCGGTGCCGTGGCGCTCGACGACGGGGGCGGCGGCCGCCGCGGCCATGGTGACGATGTCCTCGTCGAGGGTGGGCACGCTCATCGCGCGCTGTCCGATGCCCACGTGGTACTTGGCGAGGTCGGTGCCGTTGTGCCGGCTGAGCTCGGCGTGGCTGAGCACCAGGCTGGTGGTGCTGAACGACAGGTCGTGGATGCCGATGGCGTAGTCAGTGCGCATGGGGGTCTCCGGTGTGGCGTTCGAGGCGGGTGTGGGCCTTCATCAGTTCGCCGGGGTTGGTCTGCGCCGCGAGCAGCGACAGTTCGCCGCAGAGCACGGTGGCGGCGGCCAGCACCGCGAGGCGCCGGGCGTTGTCGCCGACGGGCCGCTCCTCCTGGCAGCCGAGGCGGCGGAGGTTGGCGTCGACGAAGTCGAGTCCCTTGCCGTTGCCCACCGAGCCGACGACGAGGTTGGGGAGGGTGCAGGAGAAGTACAGGTCGCCGTCGCGGTCCTCGACGAGGGTGACGCCCTGCGAGCCCTCGACGATGTTCGCCGCGTCCTGGCCGGTGGCCAGGTAGAAGGCGAGCAGCATGTTGGCGTAGTGGGCGTTGGCCGAGCGGATGCCGCCGGCGAGCAGGGTGCCGACCAGGTTCTTGTTGGTGTTGAGCGCGGCGAGCTTGGCGGCGGTGGTGTGCAGGCGATCGGTCACCACCCGCCGGGGGACGAGGATCTCCGCGATGACGTTCTTGCCGCGGCCGAGGATGCCGTTGATGGCGGTGGCCTTCTTGTCCGTGCAGTAGTTGGCGGAGATGGAGCCGTAGCGGATCCCCGGCACGGTGGCGAGCAGGTGGGCGAGGATGGCGTCGGCGGCGAGGGTGGCCATGTTGTGTCCCGAGGCGTCGCCGGTGGAGAACTCGAAGCGCAGGAAGAGCAGGGGGCCCGCGATCTCGTGGCGTACCGCGAGGAGTTCGGCGTACCGGCTGCTGCGCCGGGTGACGGCGCGCAGTTCGTCCAGCGTCGCGTGGACGGCTCGTGCGGCGGCGTGGGCGGCGGTCGCGTCGGTGGCCTCGACCAGGACGGAGCGGGTCATCCGCTCGTCCACGAGGGTGGCCCTGATGCCGTCCTCCGTCAGCCGGGAGATCTTGGCGCCGCGTCCCACGGAGGGCCACAGCGGGGTCTCGTAGGTGGCGAGCGGGACCTCGGTCTCGGTGGTGGCGACGTTGCCGGAGACACGCAGCGGGCCCACCCAACGGAGCGGGATCGCCGCCGTCGCGAGCCCTTGGCCCGACCTGGCGGTGTCGGTGGTGACGGTCATGCGGGGTCTCCTTTCGCGGTTCCCAGGTCGATGCCGCGGTCGTGGCAGAAGGCGCGCAGCGAGCCGGTGACCAGCACGTCGCAGTCGGCGAGCTCGGCCGGGCGGTGTGCGCCGAGCATCGTCATCAGGGCGGTGAGCTGGTCGAGCCAGTCGGTGATGTGGCGCACGAGCGCGGCCACTCCGCCGTCGAGCAGGACGGTGAGGAATCCGCCGGACGCGCCGACGGCGTGCGCGCCGAGCGCGAGGGCGCGGGCGGCGTCCAGCGGGTGGCGCACGCCGCCGGAGGCGAGCAGCGGCAGGCCGTGGCCGCGGGCGTCGAGCAGCGCGGCGGGGGTGCTGAGGCCCCAGTCGTCGAGGTAGCCGTAGTCGGGGCGGGCGCGGCGGCCGTTCTCGATGCGGGCGAAGTTGGTGCCGCCGCGGCCCGCGACGTCGGCGGCCCGGACGCCGAGCGAGGCGAGCCGTTCGACGGTCCGGCCGCTCAGCCCGAACCCGACCTCCTTGACGATCACCGGCACCTCGACGGCGGCTGCGATCGCCTCGATGGCGGCCGGCCAGTGGCCGAAGGAGCGGTCGCCCTCCGGCATCACGGTCTCCTGCACGGTGTTGAGGTGGATCTGGAGGGCGTCGGCCTCGACCAGGTCGATCGCCCTGCGGGCCTGGTCCGGGGTGGCGTTGGCGTTGAGGTTGGCCATCACGAACCCGTCGGGGTGCTCGCGGCGCACCGGGGTGAAGGTGCCGGCGGTGGACGGGTCCTTGAGGTAGGGGCTGAGGGAGCCGGTGGCGATGGGCAGCCCGGTCTCCCGGGCGGCGATGGCGAGGTCCCGGTTGATCTCCCCGGTCCGCTCGCTGCCGCCGGTCATGGCGTTGATGTAGAGCGGGACGGGCCACTCGACGCCGGCGAAGCCGGTGCGCAGCGAGACGTGCGCCCGGTCGGTGCCGGCGAGGGCGTGGTGCAGGAACCGCACCTCGTCGAACTGGCTTGGCGCCGGCGGCTGTTCAGGGGAGTGCTGGGCGGTGGCGAGCGCGACGTGCTCGTCCTTTCGGTTTCCGGTCATCGGGGGCGTCCTCGGGGGGAGTGGGATGGGGGGTCGGTCACCCCGAGCTCCAGCGGGGTGATGCCGTCCCCGGCCCAGCGGGCGCGCAGGGCCGAGGGCGGGCGGTCGGCCGGCAGCAGGGCGATGCCGCAGTCGCCGCCGCCCGCGCCGGACGGCTTGGCGGCGCCGCCGCAGGACTCGGCGGCGTCGCAGAGCCGGGTCAGCCGTTCGGTGAAGAGGCCGAGGGAGACGTCGGCGTCCATGCGGGCGAGGAGCCGGCGGGCGGTCCTGACGGCGTCCAGGAGGCCGTCGGGATCCGCCTGTTCGAGGGCGGTCACCGCGGCGGTCACGCAGCGTTCGCTGTCCCGGACGAAGCCTGCCCGGGCGGGGCCGCGCCACCAGTCGCTGGCGGTGAGGTCGGCGACCAGGGCCGAGGTGGAGGCGGGGCTGCCGCTCCAGCCGACCTGGAGGTGGAGGCCGCCGGGCGGCGGCAGCGGCCGTACCGAGAGGTCGGGCCAGGGGGCGGCCAGGGTCTTCGCGACGCCGCGGTGGCGCAGGCCGCGCCGCAGGGCGTCCCGGTCGGGGGCGCGGTAGGCGATCCAGCCGTGCCAGGTGCTGGCGGCGAGGTCGGCGCCCGAGGGGCCCGCGTCGATCCGGACGCCGGCCAGCAGGGCGATCCGGAAGCGGTCCTCGCGCGGCAGCCGCATGCCGTAGTGGTCGGTCACGGCCTCGACGGCGGCGACGGTGACCGCGCCGCTGGAGCCGAGCCCGGTCTTGACGCCGCGCTGGTGCAGGCCGCTGCGCACCGTGAGCCGCAACGGCATGAGCGGCAGGCCCTGTTCGGTCCGCAGCCGGTCGACGACCTCGACGGCGGAGACGAGGTGGGCGAGCGCGCCACGCGGGTGTCCGGCGTCCGCCGGGTCGAGGGGGCGCAGCCGGCCCCGGTCCCGGCGGAAGGCGACCTCGTGGTCGAGCAGGTCGGAGTCGACGACGACCTCGGCGTCCCCGTGGCCCTCGACGGCGGCGGAGGCGGTGACGGTGACGTACCGGTCGACCGCGACGACGATCGCCGGCCGCCCCGGTTCGAGGACCGCGTACTCGCCGACCACGAGGAGCTTGCCCGGCGCGCTGCGGGTCACCGGTTCCGGCATCAGCCGCCCTCCGTCCGCAGCGTGGCGCCTGGGCCGCGGCGGGCGACGACGACCCGGGCGCCTGGCACGGTGGCCATCCGGGCGGCCACCCGCTCCGCGTCGGCGGCGGCGCACAGCACCTTGACGTTGGGTCCGGCGTCCATCGTGGCCCAGGCGCCGACGCCCTCCCGGCGTAGTTCGTGGACGGTGCCGAGGGCGGTGGCCGAGGCGTCGGTCAGGTAGCGGACCGGCGGCGAGGCGGCCTCCATTGCCGCGTGCATGCCAATCGCATTGCGTTCCGCGATCCCGCCCACGGTCTCCAGGTCGCCCGCGCGCAGCGCCGCCCGCATCCGCGTCAGGTCGGCGCGGCTCGCCGCCACCCACTCGGGGAAGCGCGGGGAGGTGGCGACCGTGCGGCGCATGGCCTCCCGGCTGGACACCGCCTTCGGGCCGGCCTCCAGCACCACCGCCACCAGCGCGGCGTCGATATAGGCGTCGCCCAGCGGCTCCGCGTACGAGGCCGCGTCGGGGTCCAGGGCGTCCACCGGGCCCGCGTGCCAGACGACGAAGCCGCCGAAGACCGACCGGGCCGCCGAGCCCGAGCCGCGCCGCGCCAGCCTGGACAGCGCGCGCGGCTCGGTGGGCAGCCCGTAGACGGCCGCGGCGGCCAGCGCCAGGGCCGCGAAGCCGCTGGCCGACGAGGCGAGCCCGGCGCCCACCGGCACCGTGTTGCGGGTGTCGACCACGGCCCGCTCCCGCCGCCCGGCCCGCTCCCGCACCAGGTCGAGGAAGGCGGTCACGCGCCGCAGCTGCTCGCCCCGGGCCGGCGCCCCGTCCATCACCACCGTGTCGGACCCGGCGGCCGGCGCCAGCCGCACGGAGGTCGTGGTCGGGAACACGTCCAGGGTCAGCGAGAGGCTGTCGGTGAACGGCAGCACCAGCCGCTCGTCGCGCTTGCCCCAGTACTTGACCAACGCGATGTTGGGGTGGGCGACCGCGACCGTGCGCCCCTCCCCCGTCGGCTCGGCGCCCGCGGGGCCGGCCGCCCGCACCTCAGAAACCGCCATGGCCGGCCCCCTTCGCCACCGGCACGGTCCACGTGGGGACGCCGTGCTCGCGGGCGAGCAGCCCGGCGACCGCGTCGGCCTCGTCCCGCGTCGCGGTCAGCGCGATGACGCAGCCACCGAGGCCGCCGCCGCTCATCTTGGCGCCCAGCGCGCCACCGGCGAGCGCGGAACGCGTCAGCGCCTCGGTGCGGTCCGTCGTGAGGCCGAGGCCGGCGAGCAGGCGGTGGTAGTCGGTGAGCCGCCGGCCGAGATCGGCGAGACGCCCGTGGGCCAGGTCGTCGAGCGCCGCCCCGACCAGCTTGGCCGACCGGTCGAGGAACGCGGCGCGCCTGGCCGGTGCCCGCGTGAAGGCGGCCCGCAGCATGGCGACGGCCCGCCGCGTACCCGGGCCGCCGCCGCTGTCCGCGACGACGACCTGGCAGGCGGCGCCCACCGGCGGGGCGCTGGTCCAGCCGTTCGCCAGCAGCACGGGGCGGTCCGAGCCGGTGGCCAGCGCGTCGATGCCGCTGGCCAGGCCGTGCGCCGACTGCTCGGCCACCTGGACCAAGTCGAAGAGCTCGCGGTCGCCGAGGCCGGTGGCGAAGAGCGCGTCGAGCGCGTGGACCAGGGCGCGCGCGGTCGCCGCGCTCGAGCCGAGCCCGCGCGCCGGCGGCACCCGGCTCTCGATCAGCACCTCGACGTCCGGGGCCGCCGGGAGTCCGGCGCGCCGCGCGAAGGCGTCGACGAGCAGCCGGAGTTCCTCGGGGGCGCCCTCCTCAGCCGGCTCCGCGGGCCCGCACGCCGGGGAGACGGCGCGGCGGATCAGGAGCGGCCCGGGGTCCGGCCGGTCGAGGAGCCGCACGGTGGCCCGGCACTCCAGGGCCGGCACCGGAAGCGCCAGCGCCGGTGCGCCGTAGACCACCGCGTGCTCGCCGAGCACGATGACCTTGCCGTGGGCCCTGCCCGTCGCGGCCCGCCGCTCCTCGGTCTGGGGCAGTTGGTGTGTGGACACGGTTGCGGGGTTCCCTCCTGCTGGGGTCCTGCGGGGGTCCTGCGGGGAGAAGGACCGTTGCCGGGCTTCGCCGCCGCCCCTCCCCGGCGCGCCGGGGAGGGGCGGCGGCGGAGCGGTCAGCCGCGGCCGGCGGCGACCGCACCCGTGGTCACGACCTGCCGCACCCGGGTGGCCGCCCGCTCCCCGGTGACGAGCGCCGAGTTGGTGGCGCTGAAGGCCAGGTAGTCCCCGGCGAGCTGGACGCGGGACCTCGGGTCGAGCCCGCGGTTGAACTCGCGCAGCCGCGCGTAGTCGCCCGGCTTGCGCAGGATGACGCCGTTCTTCCAGCGCTGCACGTAGGCCATGTCCTGGTGCGCCTCGATGTGCTTGGCCAGCTCGGGCCACGCCTGCCGGTGCACCTCGTGGGTCAGCTCCACCACCGTGTCGTCGTCGGTGTCCCAGTGCCGGATCGCCCACGGGTAGCGGTAGTAGCTGGTCAGCAGGGCGTGGCCCTCGGGGGCGCGACCGGGGGCGAAGTTGTGGTTGAAGGTGATGACGCCCAGGTCGGCGTGCTCCCTGGTGGGGAACAGGACGCAGGTGGCCGTCTCGCTCGGCTTGCGGTCCACCCCGAAGTAGACGTGGATGTCCGGCACGTACGGCAGGTTCTCCAGGTAGTCGAGGCTCGCGGGCGCCAGCCCCGGGCAGAGCCGGGCGGCGATCGGTCCCGGCAGCGCGACCACGGCGGCCGCGGCCTCCTCCACGCGGTCCGGCTCGCCGGGGCGGCTCCAGTGCACCCGGACCCCGCCGGCGACCTCCTCGACCAGCGTGACCTCGGCGTTGGTCTCCACGTCGAGCCGGGCGGCGAGGTTCGTGGTGAGGGTGTCGACCCGGTCATGGAAGTTGAACCACTCGGCGTTGACCGCCGGCATCGAGAACAGGAAGTTGATCACCGACAGGTCGGGCGGCGAGTTGAAGAACATCGCGCTCATCGGGTCCACGAGGTAGTCGCGGAGCTCCTTGTCGAGGCGGCGCTCGGCGTAGTCGGCGGCGGTCTCGGTGTCGAGCGAGGCGACCTCGCCGAGGTCGCTGTCCCACCGCAGCCGGCCCTGGTGCTTCGTCAGGTCCGCCTGGAGCCGCGTCATCGCAGGCATCGAGGACCACGGCATCAGACCTGAGCGCTTGAGGTCGGTCGGCTTGTTGGCGCGGATGCGGTGGACCCGGCCGTCGCGCTTGATGCCGACGACGTTGTTGGTGGGCAGGGTGGTGTCCTCGATGCCGAGGTCGCGGACCAGGTCGAGCATCTGCGTGTAGTTCTGGATGAGCAGGATCGCCGCGAGGTCCATGTGGTAGCCGCCGCGCTCCACGGTGCGCATCCGGCCGCCGGCCCGGTCCTCGGCCTCCAGGACCCGGACCGGGTGGCCGGCCTGCTGGAGGCGGAAGGCGGCGGTCATGCCGGCGATGCCGGCCCCGACGACGATGATCGGTTCTCCGGTTCCTGCGGTGGTGTTCACGGTCGTCCCTTCGTCCTGGCTGGTGCGGGGATGAGGTCGTGCGAACGGCGGTCGCCGGCGGCCAGGCCGAGCCGGTCGGCGATCCGGCGGGCCGCGGCGGCGCCCGAGCAGATGCTGTGGTGGGTGCTCGACTGGGTGAAGAAGTCGCCCCCGGCGAGCCGGACGCGGGAACCGTCAGGCCAGGCGCCGCTGAGCCTGGCCAGCTCCCGGTAGTCGCCGGGGCGTCGGAAGACCACGCACTGCCCGGGCCGCAGCACGTGCGTCATGACGGTGTGGTCCTCGATCTCGGGGGCCAGTCGCACGGACCGCAGCGCGGCGCGGGCGTGCTCGACGAGGCGTTCCTCCGGCAGGTCCCGGTGCCGGTCCGACCAGGAGCCCCGGAAGTGCGCCATGACCAGGCCGCGGCCCTCCGGCACCCGGCCGGGGGCGGTGTTGTGCGGCAGGATCACGCCCACCAGCGCCGGGTGTTCGGCCCGCGGCACGTTGACCATCACGGCCCGCTCCGCGGTGGGCCGGTCGAGGCCGAAGGCCACGTGGACGCTGCCGGTGTACTCGACCTGCCGGAAGAACTCGGCGAACGGCCGCTCCAGTTGGCCGTAGAGGTCGAGCGTCTGCGGGACCGGCACGGCCAGCACGCAGGCGTCGGCGCGCTCGGTGCGCTCCCCGCCGCCGTCCGCCGCCTCCCAGCTGACGGACACCCCGGCGGAGCTCTCCTCGACCTGCCTGACCCGCGCGTGGTAGGTGACGGAGAGCCGTGCCGCGAGCGAGCGCGGCAGCTGCCCGACGCCCTCCTCGAACGTGAAGAGGCCGCCGCCGCCGAGCAGGGAGTTCAGCAGCATGAAGGGCGCGATGGACGAGGTGCGCTCGACGTCCTGGAGCGAGGCCAGCATGCACAGCGGGTCGAGCAGGTGGTCGACGGTGCCGGGGCGCAGGCCGCGGCGGGCCGCGTAGCCGGCGACGGACTCCCCGTCGTGCCGGGCCGCCGCCGACATGTCGTACCAGTCGAGCGACCGGCGGATCCGCAGGTGGTCGGCCATCAGCTTCGGCAGGTCGGTGGGGAACGGCGCGAACCGCAGCAGCCCGGCCGCCATCCGGGGCAGCGAGCCCACCCGCACGTGGTGCACCCGGCGGCCGCGCATGAGCCCGACGACGTCGGACGAGGGCAGCACCCGGTCCCGGATGCCGGCCAGGTCGGCGAGGCGCAGCATCGCGCGGTACCTGCGGGACAGCAGCGAGGCGCCGGTGTCGAGGTGGAAGCCGTCCCGCAGGACGGACGACATCCGTCCGCCCACGTACTCGGGGGCGGAGCGCTCCAGCACGGTGACCCGGCAGCCGCGCCGCCGCAGCAGGTAGGCGCTGGTGAGCCCCGCGATGCCGGCGCCGACCACGACGACGTGCGGCCGGCCGTCCGACACCTCGGCGCCGCTCCTCGCCGTCCCCGGCAGCACGCCGCTCATGCGGACATCTCCCGCTCCGGCTCGGCACGGTCGTACCTGGTGTGCCGCAGGTACCACTCGACGTGGTTCTGGAAGGAGAGCAGCCCGCCGGCCCAGGCCCGGATGGCCGCGCGTTCGGGACCGGTGTAGGCGTCGCCTGCGCCCCGCTCCGCGATCCGGCGCAGCGCCTCCTCGATCGACCGCACCCGCTGCCCGATCCGGTCGAGGGTCTCGACGGCGGCGTCCTGCAGCGACTTGTGCTCGAGGCGGTGCAGCAGGACCACCAGGTTGTACGCGTCGGGCCGGTCGAGTTCCTTCGACACCGAGCACAGGTCGTTGATCCAGGACGCGATGTCGGCGGCGCAGCCGATCATCTCGGTGTACTCGGGCGTGCCGTAGAAGCGGGCCGGGAGGCGCACGGACTCCGTCTGCTCCACGAAGTCGAGCAGCGGGAGCACGGGGCCGGTGTCCCTGCGCAGTTCGATGTAGGCGTCGACGCCCGGCAGGACGCCGCGGGCCCGGTAGTCGGACTCCACGACCAGGGAGGTGAAGTAGTCGTCGAGGTGGGTGAGGAGCTCGTGGAACTGCACCGGCGCCATGACGGCGCCCGTGCGCTCCAGCAGGTCGGCGAACGACCGCTGCAGGGCGTCCTCGGGGCGCGGCGCCCGGCCGCCGTGCCTGGCCGCGTCCACGATCCGGCGCAGCGGCGCGGCGGCCCGCTCGGCGGCCTCGGTGCTGGCGCCGGCGGCGCCGTCCTCGAAGTGGTCGTCGAGGTTGAAGTACCAGATCGTCCACTGGGTGATGAGGACGCGCAGGCCGGCGTCGGCGTGGGGGTAGCCGTAGCTGACGAGTTCGCCGGCGCACAGCCGGCGCAGCGGGTGCGGGGCGGGCCCGGAGTCGATGAGGCCGAACCGCCTGGCCCACTCCTCGCCCGCGCGCTCGACGGCCTCGACTTCGTCGGGGTCCCGCGAGGGCGCGGCGGGGAAGGGCCACCGCGGCAGCACGGTCGCCAGGACCGGGTCCGGGACGGGACTTCGCACGGTGCTTCTCCTTGTCTGTGGCGTGGTTGTGGCGGCGTCAGTGGTCGCGGTCGACGAGCCACCCGGCCAGGGCGCGTAGCGGCCGGGCGTCGGGCTCCGCGGGGCGGGCGTCGTCCAGGTGGCGCAGGGCTTCTGCCAGGTGGCGGCGGGCGCCGTCGGCGGACGCCCGCCGCCCGCCGGCGCGTTCGACCAGGTCGGCGGTGTGGCGCAGGCTCTCGGCGTCGTCCAGCGCGGGGTCGCGGGCGTACTGGTCGGCCAGCTCGGCGGACTCCGGGAATCCGGCGGCCAGGGCGGCGACCACCGGCAGGCTCTTCTTCCTGGCGTGGAGGTCGGCGCCCGCCGGCTTGCCGGTCTGCCCCGGGTCGCCCCAGATGCCGAGGAGGTCGTCCACGTGCTGGAAGGCGAGGCCCAGGGCTCGGCCGAAGGCGTCCAGCGACGTTGCTCGGGCCTCGTCGGCGCCCGCGGCCAACGCGCCGAGACGGCAGGCGACTCCCATCAGGGCGCCGGTCTTGCGCGCGGCCATCGTGGTGCACTCGCTGAGCGAGACGTCGGTCCGCGCCTCGAAGGCCATGTCCTCCAGTTGTCCCCCGATGAACTGCTGCACCGCCTCGTTCAGGGCCGCGGCGGCGCGCGCGCCGAGGTCGTGCCGCTGGACGAGGGACACCGCCAGGGTGAGCATCGCGTCGCCCGCCAGGAGCGCGCCGGGGACGCCGAAGACCTTCCAGGCGGTGGGCCGGTGCCGGCGTGTCTCGTCCCTGTCGATGATGTCGTCGTGCAACAGCGAGGAGTCGTGGGCGAGTTGGACGGCCGCCGCGGCGTTCGCGGCCACCTCGGGACGGCCGCCGACGGCGCGGGCGGCGAGTAGGGCGAGCGCGGGGCGCACCGCCTTGCCCCAGCCGGCCAGCCCGGGCCGGCCCTGCTCGTCCCACCAACCCAGGTGGTATCCGGCGACGTTCCGCGCCCGCTCGTGCAGGGCGGAGACCGCCGCGCGCAGGACCGGGTCGGTCACCTCCCTGGCGTAGCGCAGCCAGGTCTCGGGGCTGGCGTCGTCGCCGGGCGCCGCCACCGCTTCGCGTACCCGTGCCGGGTCGGTCGTGGTCATGTGGCCGCTCCCTCCGCCACGGGGCCCGGCTCGGCCGTCGGCCGCCGCCAGTCGTGCCGGTCGACCACGTGCCGGAACAGGGCCGTGAGGCCGTTCTCGGCGGTGGCCGGGTCCACTGCCCGGTCCAGCGCCCGCAGCGCGCGGTCGAGGTGGTCCCGGGCGGATCGCTCGGCCGCCTCCCGCCCTCCCGCCCGCTCGACGAGGTCGGCGAGGGCGAGCAGTTCGGCGTCCGTGGGTTCCTTCCCGGAGTCGGAGTCCAACCGCTCGGCCAGCCTGAGGCCGGCGGGGGTGCCCGACCTGAGGGCGGCGATCACCGGGTACGTGCGCTTGTGCTGCCGCAGGTCGCCGAGCGGTGGCTTTCCGCTGGCGGCGGCGTCGCCCCAGACGCTCTCGATGTCGTCGGCGACCTGCCAGGCCACGCCCAGGTTCCAGGCCGCCGTGCTGAGCGCCCGCACGGCCGGGAGAGGCGCGCCGGCCAGCGCGGCGCCAACCTCGACCGAGCCGCACAACAGCCCCGTGGTCTTGGCGCAGGCCGCCAGGTAGTCCTCACCGGTGACCCGGTCCACGGGAAAGTGGTTGAGCGCGAGGTCCGCCGCCTGGCCCCGGATGATGGTGTCCACCGCCCGCGCCAGCGCCCGGGACGCCCGGTGCGGCGGGGCGCCGTCCGCGTCGGCGAGGACAGACGTCGCCTGGCTCAGCAGCGCGTCGCCGGCCAGGACGGCCAGCCCGGGCCCGAAGGCCACCCAGGCCGCCGGGCGGCCGCGGCGCGTCTCGTCGGCGTCCATCAGGTCGTCGTGCAGCAGCGAGAAGTTGTGCACCAGCTCCACCGCGACAGCGCCGGGCACGGCGGTCGCCGTGCCGGCGCCGAAGGCGCGCGCCGACAGCAGCGTCAGGGCGGCCCGCATCAGCTTGCCGGGGTGGAGGTCGGTGGGCGTGCCGTCACGTTCGCACCAGCCGAGGTGGTAGGCGCCGACGCGGGCCAGTCGGGGGTGGAGTCCCTCGACCGCCTCGCGTAGCGCGGGCAGAGTCGCCTGACGGCACTCGGCCAGCGTCTCCTTGACGAAGTCCGTGGCCGTGCCGATGGGGGCCTTTGCATCCTTCATGGGGGTTATCTCCCGCTCCCGTGCTTTTCCGGGGCCGGCCCAGAGAGCCGCTTCGCGCTAAGTGGGGACATGCCGTGGATGTGCGCAGGGTCGATTTCGCCGAGCTCGGCGACCACTCCAGTGAAACCGGCAACCGCCCGGCGGTCCAAGACTTACCGGGTGTCGTCGATGTCGGACGAGTCCCCTTCTTGTGCCCTTGTGAGATTCGCGTTGCGGCGACGTTCCACATCTGCCAACAGGCCGAAAACAAAAGGGGGGCCCTCTTTACGAGCGCGGTGGAAACGATGACGATTGAGAACAGGTCGGCCGGCCGCACCGCGGCCCCCGGTACCGCACGGCATCCCTTATCCGGCCCGCGTCACCCGCGCGCTCCCCTCACCGTCCGGATTACAGGAGTTGACTTGGCCCGCAACGAGCCCAACCACGATCTGAAGCGACTCTTATCGGAGGCGGGGCTGTCCGGCGAAGCACTGGCTCGCTCCGTCAACCAGGCCGCCGCGGAGACCAACAGGGTGCTCCGCTACACACGGAAGTCCGTCGCGAGCTGGCTCGCGGGCTCGCGACCACCGGCGCCGGTCCCCGCCCTGGTGGCCGAGGCGCTCTCCCGGCACACCGGCCGGCTCGTCACGGTGCAGGAGACGGGCCTCTCGCTCGTCCCCGACCAGCCGATGGACGCGTTACGGGCGACCGGGGGCTGCGCGCGTGCCGCGCTGGCGATGCTGACCGCGGCGGACACCGGCCCCGCCACCCGGCGGGCGTTCCGTGCCCTTCCCTTCCGGCTGGCCAACGTGCCCCCGGCCTGGTCGGAGCCGAGCCCCGCCCCGATGACGGGGGCACGGCAACTGGGTGCCGGCGAGTTGGACGCCCTCGCGTACGCCACCTCCTACTACGCGGAGACCATCAACACCTTCGGGGCCGGGCACGGGCGCACGGCGCTGCCCGCCTACCTCGCCACCGACGGCGCCGCGTTCCTCACCGCGAGGGCCGATCCGGAGACGGAGAAGCGGATCCTCGGCCAACTGTCGCGGCTCACCCACCTGCTGGCCCGCATGTGCGTGGACTGCGGCCAGGCGGGCGCGGCCCAGCAGTACTTCAACGTCGCCGCCCAGTTGGCGATCGAGGCGCGGGACCGGACCCTGTACGCCGTCACCCTGCGGGCGATGAGCGCGCAGCTCGGTCAGTTGGGGCACCACGACACGGAGCTGGCCGAGTTGGCGCTGGCGGCCGCGCCCGAGGACTCCCCGCCGGCCGTCAGATCGTTCCTGATGAGCCATCTCGCCGTGGCCCGCGCCGCGTGCGGCGACGCCCGTCCGTCGCTGTCGGCGCTCTCCGACGCCATCGAGCTCCACGGCGGGCGGGACTCGGACCCGGCCACGCCGTTCGGCGGCTACCCGGTGGCGGCCCTGCACTACCAGCGCGGCCTGGTGCACCAGGCCCTCGGTGAGTACGGGAAGGCCGCCTCGGCGTTCGCCACCTCGCTGCGGAACCGGCCGGCCCAGGCCCGCAGGGCCCAGGCGCTGACGCTCGCCAGGCTCAGCGAGGTCCTGCTGCTCGAAGGCCGGGTGGAGCAGGCCTGCGCCAGCACCGAGCGCCTGCTCGACACCTGCGGTCACATCCGCTGCCCCCGCACCGCCGAGCGGCTGCTGGACCTGCGCAGGCGACTGCTGCCCCACGCGAGACGGCCGCGGGTCCGCGCCGTGGTCAGCCGCCTGGACGGCTACGAGGCCCATCACGCCCTGTCGACGAGCCTCGTCAGGTAGGCGCCCGCGACGCCCCCGGGTCCACGCGGGGCCGCCCGACACGACCGGCACCGGTGCACAAGCGCACATACGTGGGGCACGGACGACGCGCCGCCACCGCGGCCCCCTATCGAACGTGATTGCGGGCGAGTGGACTTGGAAGAGACGCGGCACGCCGGCCCCGCCCCACGGCGCGGGCGGGGCGGCGACGGCCGTCTGGTCGAGAGTCCGAAAGGGATACCGGATGAATCCGATCGAGGTGCCCACCGCCAGCGGACTTCCCCTGCTTGGCTCCATCCTGGACCTGCGGCGGGACCCCCTGGGAACCTACGAGCGCGCGCGCAGGGAGCACGGCGACGTCGTGCGGATCGTGGCCGGTCCTCCCGGCCTGCGCAGTGAGATCTACTTCGTCTTCTCCGCCGCGGGCGCCCAGCAGGTGCTCGCCTCACAGGCCGCCGACTTCCGCAAGGACGACGTCTTCTCGCTCGAGATGCGCGAGACCTTCGGCAACGGGCTGCTGTCCAGCCTGGACGAGGACCATCTGCGTCAACGCAGGCTGCTCTCCCCGCTCTTCACCAAACGGAAGGTGGCGGAGTACGCCGACGCCGTGTGCGACGAGGTCGAAAGACTGTGCGGCGAGTGGGAGGCGGACGGTGGCACGGGGGCCGACCTCAACGAGGACATGAGCCGGCTGACCGTGCGGATGATCACCCGCATCCTGTTCGGCGCGGACGCCGAGGAGGCGGCCGCGGTGGTGCGGCGCTGCATGCCGGTACTCGGCATGTACACCCTGAAGCGCGGTCTGATGCCCCTGAACCTCCCCCGGTCGGTCCCGACCCCCGCCAACCGCCGGGCGGCGGCGGCCCAGGCGGAGTTGTACGCCCTGTGCGACCGGTTCATCGAGCAGCGCCGCGCGAGCGGCGCCTCGCGGCAGGATGGGGCCGACGACCTGCTGACGCTGCTGATCAACGCGCGCAGCGACGAGGACAGCCCACTCACCGACCGTGAACTGCGCGACCAGGCACTGGTCTTCCTGCTGGCCGGCTCGGACACCACCGCCACCTCGCTGACGTTCGCCATGCACCTGCTGGCGCGGCACGGGGACGTGCAGGACGACACCCGCGCCGAGGTGCTCGCCACGTTGGGCGCTCGACGGCCCACCCCCGGGGACCTGGACGCCATGCCGGCCGTCGAGCGGGCGCTGAAGGAGGCGATGCGCCTCTACCCGGCGGCCCCCGTGCTCATCCGGCGCGCGGCACGGGACGCGGTCGTCGACGGGTACGCCATCCCGGCGGGTTCCCACGTCTACGTGTGTCCATGGGTGACCCACCGCCACCCCTCCTACTGGCCGGAGCCCGAGCGCTACGATCCGGCCCGCTTCCGCCCGGAGCGGGCGGACGGCCGGCCACGGTACGCCTGGTTCCCCCTCGGTGGCGGCCCGCGATCCTGCATCGGCAACCACTTCGCGATGCTCCAGATGAAGTTGGCCGTGGCGATGTTGCTCCAGCGCTACCGGTTCTCCGGCCTGGAGGAGGAGGTGCCGATCGAGGTGGGCGTCACCATACGGGCGGCGCGGACCGTCGGCTGCCGGCTGACCCCGGTCGGACCGCTGTCCGCCGCCGGGGCCTGAACGGGCGGCAACCCGGTGGGCCGCCGAGCGACCGCGGCCGACGCACCCCGCTGAGGCACGGCGGTCGAGTCCGCGATCGTTCGGCGTCGTTCTTCCGCCATACCGCCGGGCGATCAGTCACCTGGCCGCGGAATTCCTCAGACCGCCGCCCGCTGCTCGACGGGCGGCTGTTCCTTCTCCTGGTTCTCCTTGTCCTGTTCCGGCGTGCGGGGACGCCAGTGGCGGGGGTCGTCCATGGCGGCCACCGTCGAGACCGAGATCCCGTCGGGGTGGACCAGGTTTAAGGAGTCGCCCGGGGTCCCCGCATTTCCGTGTAAGAAATGGAGGGGTTCAGAGAAGGGAATATCACGAACAAGGTGACGCATTCTCTCTCCTTACACGTGAACGAACGTCGACTGTATGCCGATTACCCAGTAATGGTCGCACGCGTGATTGCGGTTTCCCATCGCAATCATCTGGAGACGCGGAAAGGGAGGGAAACCTTACACGAATGAAGATCGGCGGTCCGTGACGGTCAACGCGTCTCCGGTCAGCAGCAGAGTCGCCACCTCCGCCCTGGAACGCAGCCCCGTGCGGGTCAGGAGCCGGCTGAGGCGGGTGGCCACCGCCTCCTCGGTGAGCCGGAGCAGAACGGCGATCCGACGGTTGCTGAGCCCCTCGGCGACCAGGGTGGCCAGGAGCCGGTCGTTCTCCTCGGCGACCTGTCTGCGGCCGGGGACGGACAGTGCCGCCTCGCGCATCGCCGTCCGGGTGTGAAAACGCCACAGCGCGGCGCCCGTTTCGCCGAACAGCTCGTAGGCCTCGTACAGCTGCGCCTTCGGGCCGACCCCGGCGCGGGCCACGGCGGACAGGGTGACCGCGGTCTCGAACGGTTGGTCCCGGGAGCGGGCGAGCGCCACGGCCTCCAGCAACAGCCCGCGCGTGGCGTCCGTGTCCTCCCTCGGCAGGACATCCGCGCTGACCAGCAGGGACAGCAGGTGGGCCCGGCCGCTGCCGAGCTGTTCCGCGGCATGCCTGAGGCGCGCCGCCGAGTGGGCCGCCTCGTCCGGCCGGCCCGTTTCCACCAGGAGAGCGGCCAGGGTGGCCCACAACTCGTCCGTGCCGTAGACAAGACCCCGCGCCTCGGCTTGGCTCAGTCCCCGCCGCAGCAGTCGCTCGGCCGCGCCGGTGTCGCCCAGGGCACGGTGCGTCTGTGCCTCGGCGTGGTCGAGGAAGAGCTCCGGCTGCCCCTCCCGGTCGCCGCGCACACTCCGCACCAGCCGGGTGGCGCTCGTGGCGCGACCCCGGGCGAGCAGGATGGCGGCCCCCCGCGCGTGCAGCAGGTGATGGCCCGGGGCCGGGCTGAACGTCCGGCCGTTCGCCAGCATCCCGCGGGCCAACGCCAGCGCCTCGTCCCACCGCCCCTGAAGATGCGCCCTGAGGAACCGGCTGTACGGGGGAAGCGCCTCAGCGGGCAGCCCCCGGGCGGACAGCAGGGCCGCCGCCGCGCCAAGGTCCCGGGCGCCAAGCAGCTGGTCGAACTGCGAGGTCGTCAGCGAGTACGCCCACTCGGGTGGCAACCGGGAGGCGAGCGGGGTGTCGACGACACGCCTGAACCGGTCCGGCCGGCCAAGCACCCACTCCGCGCACGCCCAGAACCACTCGGGCAGCACCCGGCCGAGCAGGTCGGCGCCCCACAGGGGCGCGGTCCGCGCCAGCAGATCCCGGGTCTCCCGCCACCGCTGCGACTGGCTCAGCGCCAGCGCCCGACCCGACAGGACCGCCGCAGCCGGAAGCGGCGACTCCCGCCACCACGACTCGGCGGCGATCCGGTCCAGCAGCGCCTGGTTGCCCTCGCCCGCCGCCGCGGCCACCAGCAGAACGGCGGTGTCCTGCAGCGTCATCGCCGTCAGGCCCTCGACCGGGTCCCGCAGGATCCGCTCGGCGGCGGCCCGCGCGGCCGGATACTCGCCGGCCACGTAGGCGGCCTTCCCGTACCGCAGCAGCGCCAGCTCGCGGGCGGCCGGCTCGTCGACGAGCAGGTGCGCCGCACGCAGCCAGCGCGTCATGCCCCGCCCCTCGCGGTCGGGATGGATCCGCTGCGCGGCGGCCGTCAGGTCGGCCGCGGCGCGCCGCCGGTCGACGAGCATCCCCGCGTCGGCGATCCGGTCCGGCAGATAGGTCTCCGCGTCGGCCTCGTCAAGGAGAGCCGCCGCTGGCGGCAGGCGACCGGTGCCGGTCACCGTCGGCTCGCCCGCGGTCCACAGCGCCTCCACCGCGACGGCCGACAGCCGGGCGCGCTCCACCGGCCCGAGGCGCTCCCGGACGGCGTGGGCCACGAGCGGGACGCGGAAGGTCCAGCCCCGGGTGAGGCAGCCGTCCGCGCCGGTCAGTCGATCCATGACACCGGCGGCCACCAGGCCGCGGATGCCGGCGTGGACCTCGTCGGTCGAGAGACCGCTCGACGCCGCCGCCAGCGCCGGAGCAGTCCGGCCCAGCGGCCACAGGACGCTCAGCGTCGCCGCCACCGTGCCGCACGGTTCGCCCAGCGCCCGAAGCGCCACCATGAACCGGTCGTCGTCCGGCAACACCGGCACCGGTGCCTCGGAGGACAGGAAGGCGTGCCCGCCCACGATCCGGATGGCGCCCCGCCGCGTCCATCCGGCGAGCAGCGCGTCGACCGCCGCCGGGATGCCCCGACTCAGTTCCCGCACGCGCCCGACCAGGCCGGGATCAGGCGTCGCGGCCAGTCGCCGGGCCAGCAGCTCACCCACCTCCCGCGCCGCCAGGCGTCGCAGCACGACGGTGGCCGCCGCCCGGCGCACCAGCGGGTGGAGAGGGCCTTCGTCCCCGGTGGGCGGAGCCTCGCCCGCCGGGGCGCGCTGAACGGCCGTGACGACGAGCCGCAGCTGGGGCGCCCACCGCTCGACGCCGACGCCGACGAGCAGGTCCATGGACTCGGGGTCGGCGTGCTGGATGTCGTCGATCACGACGACCATGGGGGGTGACCACGTCAGTGCCTCACGGAGCGCGCGCCCCATCGCCGTCGCGTCCCCCTCGTCGAGGGCGGACAGCGCTTGCGACACGCGCCGCTCGGCCTGCCGCGACCCCGCGACGCCCGTCCGGTGCCCCCGCACCGCCGTGACCAGCCGCAGCGCCAGCAGCAGCGGACGCCCCTCGTCCCCCACCACACAGGTGAACGCCGAGCACGGCACCCCCTCGGCGCGCACCCGCGCGGCCACGGCGCGTGCGAACGCGCTGCGCCCGCCGCCCGGTTCGGCGCGCACGGCGACCAGACGCGGGCCGCCGGGATCGCGGAGCCGAGCGTTCGTCTCACCCAACTCCAGGTCGTGACCCACCAGGTACGGAACTGTCACTCCCACTCGCCTCCGTCGGTTTCCTTCCGGCTCAACCACGACAGGAATCTGGTCCGTGAGGGGCTCGTCGACGAGGGGGCGAGCCGACGCGATGGTCGCGAGAACGGGAGACGAGTGACGGCAGTGATCACGCACCGGCCCGATGGATGCTTCATCGGTAGGGACGAGGATGTCAAGGCGGTCGCGGAGGCGTTGCGGCCCAGCGACGCGGCGGGGACCCTGCTGGTCCGCGGCGAGGCCGGGATCGGCAAGACAGCGGTGGTGGAGCGGGGCCGTGCCGCGGCTGTCCGGGAGGGCGTCCCGGTACTCCGGCTCAGCTGGGACACCGGCGCGGAGGAGGCCGGCGCCGCCGCACTGGCCGACGCGATCTGCGGCGCGCTCCCCGAGGTGGCGGACGGTCGGCTCCTCGGACATGTGACGGCGATCCGCCGGGCCCAGTCGCGAACCGCCGACCGTCGAGGCGAGTGGACGCTGCTGTCCGCCATCTCGGAGCACCTGCGGGACGCCGCCTCCCGCACCCCCTTCGCCCTCGTCTGCGATCACCTGGAGCGGCTGCCGCCGCGCACCGCGTCCGCCCTGGCGCTGGTACTGCGGGTCTTCCGCCCGGCCGGCGTCCCCATGGTCCTGGCGGCCCGGCCGACGCCCCCCGGGCCCGGCACCGGCGAGCTGCCGGCCGCCGCCGGCCACGTGCTCGACCTGGCGCCGCTGGCGCCGGACGAGGTGGCCGCCCTGATCGCGCGGCGGCTCGGCCGGCCGGCCGACCCCGGGATGCTGACCGCGGTGCGGCGGGCACTCGGGCCCCTGGCGGGGAACCCCCGGGCCGTTCTCTCCCTCCTGGCCGCCGCGGCGGAATCCGGCGGGCTGCTCGAACTGGACGGCCGACTCGGCCTGACCGTCCCACAGGAGGCGCTGCGGCTGGCCGCCGACGCGGCGGGACTGCGCCGGCTCGTCCCAAGGGGCACGGGGCCGCACACCGAGGGTGCCGAGGTGGCGACCACCCTGGCGCACGTGATCGGGAGCGCGGAACTTCGCCTTGAGGATCTGTACCTCCTCGAACGGCACCCGGCGTCGCCCGCCGACGTCGGCTCCCGGACGTTCGAAGGGCTGGCTGGCGCGGGCGTGCTGACCGTCGATCAGGACGGCCGGATCACGTTCGCCGTCCCGGCGCTCGCGGCGGCGTTACGGGCCCTGTCACCCTCCCACGACGTGCGGGAGCTGCACGCCCGCATCGCCTGCTCCGTGGCCGGTCGCCTCGGCACCGCCACCGCGGGCGCGTCCCATCCACGCCTGGCCGATCACGTCGCCGCCGCCGGACCGATGATCGAGGACACGGTCGCGACACCGCTGTTGCTGGCCGTGGCCCGAAGTCACGCCCGCCGCGACCCGGCGAAGGCGATGCGGAGCTACCGGTCGGCGCTCCGCCGACTGTCGCCAACCGATCCCGGCACCCCGGGCACGCTGCGCGAGGCGGCCGGCCTGGCCCTGCGGAACGCCGACCACGACGGTGCCCTGGCGCTCGGCGAGCCGTTGCTCGCCTGCCTCGACGTGCCGCACCACGCCGGCCGGGGCGAGCTGGAGTTCACCGCCCGGACCTGGGCGTGGGCCGCGCTGCACGAACACCGGCTACCGGACTCCGACCGCGCCGGCCCCGCGGCCCGCACGGTGCACGAGCGGATGCCCGGGGCCGCCGAGCTCGTCGCGCTCCGCGGGCTGTACGGAATCGGACAGGTCGGGGCGGGGCCGGCACCCGACCGCGCCGGCGGTCCGGAGCCAGCCGGCGAGACGGCCCGGGGGCCGTTCCCCGTGGCGGCGGAACGTCGCCTGCTGGCGGCCGCGGTGACCGGTGGCGCCGAAGCGGCCGGCGAGACGGGCGGGGGCGCGCTGGCCACCGCCGCCGCTTACGGGGACCTGGCCGGTGCGCTCCACATCGTGCTCGGCGACCGGTATCCGGCCTCGGGGGACAGCACCGCCGCGTGCTACCACACCGTGGTCGGCGACTACCTCTCGGGACGCTGGGACGAGGCCCTGGCGGCGGCCCGCGAGATCGAGCTGCGGGGCCGGTCGGGCGGCGGGCACGGCGTCGGGCAACTGGCCCGCGCCCTCGCGGCCGAGATCCACTGCTACCGCGGCGATGTAGGCCAGGCCAGGATCTGGCTCGACCTGATCCCCGACTCCCTGGTCCACCCGCTGGTGGGCCGCGCACGCATGGGTCTCCTGTACGGCTCGGGACGGCCGGACACGGCGCCGGAGGCCGGCTGGCGCGAGGCACGGCGGGCGCGTGCGAGCGGGCTGCTGGCCGGCGTCGAGCGGATCCTGCTGCGTCTCCTGGCCCACGCCCTGGACGAGAACGACCCCCGAGGGGCGGGAAGGGTGCTTCGGGAGCTGGAGTCGCTGCACGACGAGGCCGCGTCGCCGCTCACCGGCGAGGCCGTGCTCCTCGCGCAAGGGGTGCTGCACCGCGACGTGGACCGCCTGCTGGCCGCCCGTCGCATGATCCGACAGCGCGGGGACGCCCTCCTCGAAGTGCACTGCCACCAGTGGCTGGCCGAGGTGAGCGACGCCCCTCGGCCGTGGTTGCTGAAGGCGGCCCAGGGCGCACGCCGGCTGGGCGCCGGTCGCCGGTTCCGCGGGATGATCAGCCGGTCGGCGCGCCGCCGCGACGTGGCCGTCCCCGCGTCGCGGCGGCGGGCGCCGACGGCGGAGCTGAGCGAGTCGGACCTGCACCTCATCGAGATGATCAGCAACGGGGCGACCAACCGCCAGATCGCAGCGCGCCTCGCCTGCAGCGAGAAGACGGTGGAGCGGCGGCTGACCCGGCTCTTCCAGCGAACCGGTCACCGCTCCCGCGTGGAACTGGCCACGGCCTGGCTCGACGGGAGCCTGACCAGGCTCGGTCTCCTGCCGAACGCCGCGGCGCACGACCTGCCCCCGTCGAGGGGCGGACGCACCGGCTCGAGCACGCGCTGACTCGCGAGCGTAGGCTCGCCGTCCATCCGGCTTCCCGGAAGGGCAGCGATTCGTGGGCTGACGGTGCTCGGCCGCGCGTCACCCGTGCGGTTCGGCGGCGTCTGTGGAGGTGTTCGTGGCGTTCTGGACGGCCAGCAGCCGGAAGCGGTCGCTGTCGCCGAGGGCGCGCCAGCGGTGGGGGGTGCCCCCGAGGTAGCTGATGCTGTCGCCCGCCGACAGCTGGTGCACGGTCCGCCCGTCGGCGGTCAGCAGGTCCACCTCGACGTCGCCGTCGACGACGTAGAGGAACTCGTCGCCCGGGTGGTCGTAGTAGTCGCCGAAGTCCGTTCTGGCGCCTCGGTATTCGACCGGGTGAACGCCGAGTCGCGGGCTGCCGAGCATGCGGGCCATGCCGCCGACGTTGGGCACGCCGAGGCCCTCGCCGCAGCGGACGACCCGGATGGACTGGCGCGTGACGTCGGGCTCGGCCCGCACGGCCGAGGCCAGGAGGGCCTGCTGGGTGGTACCGAGGGCGCGGGCGATGCGGTGCAGTGACGGCATGCTGGGGTGGGTCAGCCCCCGTTCCAGCTGGCTGAGGAACGGGTGGGACAGGTCGGACCTCTGGGCGAGCTGTACGAGCGTCAGCCCACGCTCCTTGCGGAGACGGCGGATGGTGGCGCCGAGTTCCGCGCGCTGGGCACTGTCCGCGCGCTGGCGACTGGCGGCCTGTGGCGGCGTACCAGGGGTGGGCTGGACCGGCATGTCGGGTTCCTCAACGGTGACGGGCGGCGGGCGACGCTGGGCGGACGGGACTCGGAACGCGCCGAGGGGTTTACCCCGGCGAAACACTCGAACCCTAGGGTCGATGTTGATGGGATGAACATTCTACTCCGCTGCGTCCGCCCCAATCTATTCGTCCCCAGCCCGAGGAGCCCGTATGCCGTCGGCTACCACCGATCGCTCCGCCACCCCGACCGACGCCGCCTTTCTCGCCGCCATGGCCGGGCTCGCCGGCGGCGTCTGCGTCGTCACGACGGCCGGCCCCGAGGGCCGGCCGGCCGGATTCACCAGCACGGCCGTGATGAGCCTGAGCCGCTCGCCCCAACTGCTCGCCATCGGTGTCGACCAGGCCAGCCGGACCCTGCCGGCGCTGCTCGGCCGCGGCCGGTTCGCCCTCAACATCCTGCGGGCGGACGGCGAGAGCCTCTCCCGCCGGTTCGCCGACCGGACCGCCGACCGGTTCGCGGGGCTGGACTGGACCACCGACGAGTGGGACGTGCCGGTGCTCGCCGCGTACAGCGCCGCCGTGCTGAGCTGCCAGGTCGTCCGGGACGTGCCGGCCGGGGACCACCGGCTGATCGTCGCCTCGGTCCGGCGCGTCCTGCCGGGCGCGGAGGGCGGGGGCGCCCTGGTCCACCTGGGCCGCCGCTACCACCAACTCCCCGCCGAGTACGCGCGATGACCGGCCAGCGGTGGTTCGCCGTCCGGGAGACGGCCCCCGGGGTGTACCTGATCGCCGAGCCGGGCCACGTGAACAGCTACCTGGTCCTGGGCGACGACCTCGCGCTCCTCTACGACACCGGGATGGGCATCGGCGACCTCGCCGGCGAGGTCCGCGCGCTGACCTCGCTGCCGCTGCTGGTGGTCAACTCCCATCACCACTACGACCACCGGGGCGGCAACGCGTCGCTGGTCGGCGTCGCCCGCGACTTCGCCGTGCACGCCGAGGGAGCCGAGTCGCACGGTTCGCCGGCGCCGCGCGAGTGGCTGGAGTCGTACGCGCACATCGCGCGCGGCCTGCGGGAGAAGTACCAGGCGCTGCGCGCCCTCGACACCGAGGCGTTCTTCCTCACCGACAGCCGGGTCGAGGTCCGTCCGGTGCCCGAGCTGAGGCACTGGCGGATCGAGGCGGTCCGCCCGACCAGGCTGCTGCACGAGGGGGACACGCTGGACCTCGGCGGGCGCCGCCTGCGGGTCCTGCACACCCCGGGTCACTCTCCGGACGGCCTGTGTCTGTGGGAGGCGGACAGCGGGCTGCTGCTCGCCGGGGACACCCTCATCAGCGGCACCTTCTTCGCCCATGTGCCCGGCGCCGACGTGGCCGCGTTCGCCGCCTCCACCCGCCGGCTGGCCGAACTGCCGGTCAGGACCGCGCTGCTGGGTCACAACCTCCGCCACCGGGAGTCGGCCGGCTTCGTGGCCGACGTGGCGGCGGCGTTCGCGGCGGTGCGGGACGGCCGCACCCGCCCGGTGGCCGCCACCGACATGTTCGGAACGGCGGCTTGGCGCCATGACTTCGACGGCTTCGCGGTGCTCACCGCGCTTCGGTCGACCACGCCGGAAGGACCGGAAGGAGCGGACCGATGACCGCGATGCTGCTGCGCGGGGCCCTGCTGCCCGACGGCTCCACCCGCGACCTGCTCCTCGAGGGCGGCCGGGTGGCCCGGGTCGCCCCGCGAGGAGCGCTGCCGGCCGGGCCGCCCGAGACCGACCTGACCGGCTATCTGCTGCTGCCCGCCCCCGCCGAGCCACACGCCCACCTGGACAAGGCCCACACCTGGGACCTGGTCGGTGCCCCGCCCTGCGACCTGCCGTCGGCCGTCGGCGCCTGGCGCGAGCACGCGGAGCGGGTCACCGAGGAGGACGTGGCGCTGCGCGCCCGCGTGGCGCTGGACGAGCTGGCCATGAACGGGGCGACCGCCGTCCGCACCCACGTCGACGTCCTGCCCGGCGAGGACCCGCTGCGGGGGCTGCGGGCGCTGCTGCGGCTGCGCGAGGCGGTGCGCGGCAGGACCGAGTTGCAGATCGCGGTGCTGCACCTGGACGCGCCGGACGCCGTGCTGCGCGAGGCCTTCGCGCTCGGCGCCGACGTGCTGGGCGGCTGCCCACACCTGGCGGCCGACCCGGAGGCGGCCGTCACGCGCGCGGTGCGGCTCGCCGATGAGTTCGGCGTCGGCGTCGACCTGCACGCGGACGAGAACCTGGATCCGGCCTCCCTGGATCTGCGGCTGCTGGCGGCGGCGGTGCGGCGCGACGGATTCTCGCGGCCGGTGACCGCGAGCCACTGCGTCAGCCTGGGCGTGATGCCGGACGAGGAGGCCGCGCGGTTGGCCAAGGAGGTGGCGCTGGCGGGCATCGGGGTGGTGACGCTGCCGCTGACGAACCTGTACCTCCAGGGACGCGACCACCCCGCGCCCGTCCCGCGTGGGCTGACGGCCGTACGCACCCTGCTGGACGCCGGCGTCACGCTGGCCGCCGGTGGCGACAACATACGCGATCCGTTCAATCCGGTGGGGCGCGCCGATCCGCTGGAGACCGCCGCGCTGCTGGTGGCGGCCGGGCATCTGACGCCGGCCGAGGCACTGCACACGGTGACCGCCGGGGCCCGTGCCGTGCTGGGGCTGCCGCCGGCCGGCCCGTTCGAGGGAGCCGTCGCCGATCTGCTGGCGGTGCGCGCCGGTTCGCTCTCGGAGGCGCTGGGCGCGGCCTGTCCTGATCGCGTGGTGTTCCGGGCGGGGCGGATCGTCAGCCGTACCACGGTGGTCCGCGAGTTGGCGTGAATGCCGGGGATCGACACCGCGGCGACATTGCCGAGAAACAATCAATGTTCATGATATCAACATTCGGCGTTCCGGCCGAAACCGAGACGAGAGGAGGAAGTGGAGACATGTCCGTCATGGTGGAAACGGCGCTGCGCTTCAACGGCGTCGACAAGCGGTTCCCCAACGGCACCCTGGCTCTCACGGACGTCAACCTGTCCGTCGCGGCGGGTGAGTTCGTCTCCGTGGTCGGCCCCTCCGGCTGCGGCAAGTCCACCCTGCTGCGGCTGGCCTCTGGCCTGGACTCCCCGACCGCGGGCACCGTGCACGCCCGCGGCGACTCGGTGGGCTTCGTCTTCCAGGACGCCACCCTGCTGCCCTGGCGCAGCGTGCTGGCCAATGTGGAGCTCCCCGCCGAACTCGCCGGGACGCCCAAGCCCGAGCGCCGGGAGCGCGCACGGGAGGTCCTGGAGCTGGTCGGCCTCGACGGCTTCGAGAAGCAGCTCCCCGGCCAGCTCTCCGGCGGCATGAGGATGCGCGTCTCGCTCGCCCGGGCGCTGATGACGCGGCCCTCGCTGTTCCTGTTCGACGAGCCGTTCGGCGCGCTCGACGAGATCACCCGGCTGCGGATGCAGGAGGAGCTCCAGCGGATCCTCTCCGAGCAGGGATTCTCCGCCCTGTTCATCACCCACTCCGTGCCCGAGGCGGTCTACCTGTCCAACCGGGTCGTCGTGATGTCCGCTCGTCCCGGCCGCGTCACCGCCTCGTTCGACGTGCCCTTCCCCCATCCCCGCCCCGCCGACCTGCGGTACGAGCCGGCCTTCGCCGCCATCGCCGGCGAGGTCTCCGCCGCCCTACGAGGAGGTGCCAGGTGAGTGTCCAGAGCGTCGGCCCCACGGTGGCCGTGCCCGAAGCCCAGGATCCACCCGCGCCCTCGGCGGCTCCCGCCCCCGGCCGCGCGCGCCGAGGGTGGGCCGCACCGCTGGCGCCGCTCGGCTCGCTGCTGGGGGCGCTGGGAGTCTGGTACGTCGTCAGCTACGTCGTGCTGCGGCCCGAGCGCCGCTTCCTCGTCCCCCCGCCGCACCAGGTGCTGAGCGAGAGCTTCCTGGACTGGTCCCATCTGGAGCCGATGCTGTCCGCCCTGGCGCTGACCGCGCGGGTCTCGCTCATCGGACTCCTGCTGGCCTCCGTGCTCGGCGTCGGCGCGGCCGTCCTGATGAGCAGGGCCCGCCTGCTGGAACGCGCGCTGTATCCGTACGCGGTCATCCTGCAGACCGTGCCGATCCTCGCCATCGTGCCGCTGATCGGCCTGTGGTTCGGGTTCGGCTACACCAGCAGGACCGTGGTCTGCGTGATCATCGCGCTCTTCCCCATGATCGCCAACACGCTGTTCGGGCTGCAGTCCGTGGACCGCGCCCACCACGACCTGTTCACGCTGCAGAAGGCGAGCCGCTGGGACCGGCTGCGCAAGCTGGAACTCCCCGCCGCGCTTCCCGCGATCTTCACCGGACTGCGCACGTCTGCGGGGTTGTCGGTGATCGGCGCCATCGTCGGGGACATGTTCTTCAAGCAGGGCAGCCCGGGTATCGGCACCCTGCTCGACGTCTACCGGGCCCGGCTCCAGTCCGAGGACCTGTTCGCCGCCATCATCCTGGCCTCCCTGTTCGGCGTCGCCGTCTTCGCCCTCTTCACCTTCCTCAACCGGCTCGCGGTCGGCTCCTGGCACGGCTCCGCCAGCAACCGCTGACGCCCCCGCATCCGCACACCGGTCCCCTCGTCCCCGCCGCGTTTCCCCGGAGTTCGCCATGCCCTTGACCAGACGCGCCCGCACGACGTCCCTTTTCTCAACTTTCTCCGTCTTCGCCCTGTTCGTCGCCTCGGCCTGCGGAGGTGGCGCGCAGTCCGCCGCCTCCGGCGAGGCCATCGAGTCCGCCCCGCCGGAGCTGCGCCTCGACGGCGTCTGCCCGGACACCGTCGTCCTGCAGACCGACTGGGAGCCCGAGGCCGAGCACGGCCCGCTGTACAACCTGCTGGGCCCCGGCTACCGCATCGACTCCGACCAGAAGCGCGTCACCGGCCCCCTGGTGATCGACGGTCAGGACACCGGCGTCGAGGTGGAGGTCCGGGCCGGCGGAGCCGCCATCGGCTACCAGAGCGTCGCCTCGCAGATGTACGTCGACGAGAGCATCACCCTGGGCACCGTCACCACCGACGGCGCGATCACGGCCGCCGCCGACCAGCCCGTGACCGCCGTCATGGCGCTGATGAAGAAGAGCCCGATCATGCTGATGTGGGACCCGGAGACCCACCCCGACTGGGAGACCATCGCCGACATCGGCGAGACCGACGAGAAGGTCGTCTACGTCGCCGGCAACACCTACGCCTCGATGCTGGTGGCAGACGGCCTGATCCAGGAGAGTCAGCTCGACGCCAGTTACGACGGCTCGCCCTCCCGCTTCGTCTCCGACCCCGGTATCGCGCAGCAGGGCTTCGCCACCGCCGAGCCGTACGTCTACGAGCACGAGATCGGTGCCTGGAACAAGCCGGTGGAGTACCAGCTCCTGGCGGACGTCGGTTACACCGTCTACCCGCAGGCGCTCTCGGCCAGGACCGGGGCGTTGGAGGAGCTGAGCCCCTGCCTGGAACGGCTGGTGCCCGTCCTCCAGCGCTCCGCCGCCGACTTCGCCGCCGATCCGGGACCGGCCGTCGACCTGATATCCGAGCTCGTCACGCAGTACAACACCGGCTGGGTCTACTCCCAGGACACCGGCGCGTTCGCCGCCGAGGAGATGGTGAACCTCGGCATTCTCGCCAACGAGGCCGACGGCAGCATCGGCGGCTTCGACATGGAGCGTGTCGAGCAGATCCGCCAGGACTTCACCCCGCTGATCACCGAGAGCGGGGCCGCCGTCCCCGGCGACCTCACCGCGGAAGACCTCGCCACCAACCAGTTCATCGACCCCACGATCGGTATGGAGTAATGGCCGCAGAGCCCAAGCCCGCCACCCTGTCGGCCGACGAGGTGCGCCGGCTCACCGAACTCGTCGCCGACGAACGGCGGGTTCCCACCGCGCCCGCCGGCACCCGCACGCCGGGCATCGAGGACTTCTGCCGCGACGCGGCCGTGCTGCTCGGGGCCGACGCCGTGATCCGCGACGCGGAAGCACTGGACAAGGCGTCCACGGACTGGGCCCACATGTCCCCGATCCTCGCCGCCAGGCTGCCCGCCGGCCGCGCCGAGGTGGTGCTGCGCCCCTCCCGGCACGAGCTCGTTCCCGCCGTCGTCGCCCTCGCCCACCGTCTCCGGATCCCGGTCACCCCGCGCGGCAAGGGCACCGGCAACTACGGGCAGGCCATTCCGCTGCGCGGCGGTGCCGTGCTCGACCTGACCGGCTGCGACCGCGTCCTGGACGCGGGAGACGGCTGGATCCGCGCCGAGGCGGGCGCCAAGATGTCGGATCTGGAGGCCCACGCCCGCTCGCTCGGCCAGGAGCTGTGGATGTTCCCCTCCACCTTCGGCACCACGCTCGGCGGCTTCCTCGCCGGCGGCAACGGCGGCACCGGATCCCTGTCCAACGGCACCAACGGCGACGGCTTCGTCAGGGAGTTGACCGTGGTGCCCTGCACCGCCGAGGCCGAGCCGTTCACCGTGCGGAACGAGGCCGCCCTGCCGTACATCCACGCCTACGGCACCACCGGCATCATCGCCACGGCCACCGTGAGCCTCCAGCGGGCCCGCGCCTGGACCGGCCTCTTCGCCGCGTTCGACGCCTGGGAGTCCGCGACCGCCGCCCTGGCCGCCCTGGTACGGCTCGAACCGGCCCCACGCCTGGTCTCCATGGACGAGCCGGGTCTCGTGCGCACCTTCGCCCCCGACCCGGCGCTCGACCCGGACGCCCTGAGCCTGCGGTCCATCGTCGAGGAGCGCGCCGAGCCGGAGGCGCGCGCCCTGGTCGAACGCCACGGCGGGCGCGTCCTGGAAACCCGCCCGGCCCCGCGCGGCCCCGCCCTCATCAGCTCGCTCTCCTTCAACCACCCGACGTACCACCTGATGAAGGCCGAGCAGGGTTGGTTCCACCTGGAGATCAGCGGCGACGTGCTGCTGGGCGACCCGTCCGCCGTCAAGGCGGTCTACCCGGACACCGTGCTCCACCTCGAAGGCATGCGCGCCGGCCCCGTCGGCATGCTCATGGCGCGCTACGAGGACCCGGACACCGTCTACCGGGGCATCGAGGCGCTGAACGCCCTCGGCGTCGGCGTCCACGACGTGCACCAGTGGTACGTGGACCGGCGGGTGGACCTGGTGCGCGCCACGGCCCGCACCACGGATCCGCTCGGCCTGATCAACCCCGGCCACCTCCTCAGCGCCTGAAAGGGAGCCAGCCTTGGCCCTCACCCGCTTCACCGAACTCACCGCCCCCGACGTGGCCGAGTTGAGCGCCGACACCGTCGCCCTGCTGCCGGTCGGCGCCATCGAACAGCACGGTCCCCATCTCCCCGTGGCGACCGACTACATCGTGGCGGAGGCGGTCGCCGAGGGTGCCGCCCTCGCCGCCGCCGACAGCTGCGACATCACCCTGCTGCCCGGTCTCGCCTACACCAAGTCCGACGAGCACGCCTGGTCGCCCGGCACCCTGTGGCTGAGCGCCCGCACCCTCCTCGCGGTGCTGGATGACATCGGCCGCTCGCTGGCCGCCGGTCCCGTGCGTCGGATCGCGTTCCTCAACGCGCACGGCGGCAACAGCGCCCTGCTCGCCGTCGCCCTGCGTGAACTGCGCACCAGGCACGGCCTGGCCACGTTCCTGCTGCACGCCTCCCTGCCCGCCGACCAGGGCGGGACCTCACCCGCGACCGAGCACGGCATGGGCGTGCACGGCGGCCACAATGAGACCTCGGCCCTGCTCCACCTGCGGCCCGATCTGGTCCACATGGACCTCGCCCGCCGCAGCGTCCCCGAGCACCTGACCGGCTACGAGTACATCGGCTTCGGCAAGCCGGTCGCGTTCGGCTGGACCAGCGACGACTTCGCCACCGGTACCGGCCTCGTCGGCGACCCCACGGGCGCCACCCCGGAACTCGGCCGCAAGCTCGTCGACGCCGCCGTGGCCCGTGGCGCCGCCGCGCTGCGCGAGTGCGCCCGCTTCTGTCCCGCGCCCCGCCCGACCCCCTAGGGAGACCGCCATGACCACTCCCCCGCTGCTCAGGCCGCTGAACGAGATCACCGCCCATCACATCACCGCCGGCGACACGGTCAAACTCGCCGTCCTCACCGGACCAGGCGACGGCTCGCCGACCACCGTCGTCTTCGAGGTGTGGGAGCCCGGCGGCGCCCAGCCGTTCAACGCGCACACCGACTCGGTCGAGACGTTCGTGGTCCTGGCCGGGCACGGGCGCGCCGAGAGCGACGAGCACACCCGTGACCTGGCACCCGGCGACGTCCTCGTCCTGCCCGCCGGATCCCGGCACCGGATCACCAACGCCTCCGCCACCGAGCGGCTCTACACGCTCACCGTCATGTCCCCCGACGAGGGCTTCGCCGAACTGATCGAGAACGGCCCGGCGACCGCCCTCGACGAGGACGACCTGGCCGTGCTCCGGGCCCGGTGAGCGCCACCGTGACAGACCCGGCCCCGGCCGACGGACCCCTTGACGCCTTCTGGTCGTACGAGCGGGCCCTGGCCGCCGACGACGTCGCGGCCCTCGACCACTGGTTCCTCGACGCCGCCGACACGTTGCGCGCCGAGGGCACCACGGTCCTGACCGGCCACCAGGCCATCGCGGACTTCCGACGCGGTCGGGCCGGCGCTCCCGCCCGCGTGGTGGAGCGCGTGCACACGACCCGGGTCCGATCCGACACCGCCGTGGTGATCGCCGAGACCCGCCGCGCCGACGGCTCCCGAGGGTTGCAGACCCAGGTGTGGCAGCGGACGGACGCCGGCTGGCGGGTCCGGGCCGCCCACGTCAGCGCCGTCCCGCGCCGCGTCCCGGAACCAGGGCCCGACCCGGCCGTCTGGCGCGTCAGCGGCCAACCCCTCGCCGCTGGCGCGCCGGACGGCCCACTGTCGGGGGTCGGCGTCGCCGTCAAGGACCTCTTCGCCGTGGCGGGCCACCCCATCGGCGCCGGCAACCCCCGGTGGCTCGCGGAAGCCCCCGCCGAGGACCGCCACGCCGACGCCGTACGGGCCCTGCTGGACGCGGGGGCCGAACTGGCCGGCATCGCCCACACCGACGAACTCGCCTTCGGCCTCGCCGGGACGAACACCCACTACGGCACCCCCGCCAACCCGGCGGCCCCCGGCCGGATCACCGGCGGTTCGAGCAGCGGACCCGCCGCGGCCGTGGCCCGCGGCTGGGCCGACCTGGGCCTGGCCACCGACACCGCGGGCTCCATCCGGGTGCCCGCCTCGTACTGCGGGCTCTACGGCTGGCGGCCCACGCACGGTGCCGTGCCGACCCGCGGACTCCTCCCGCTGGCCCCCGCCTTCGACACCGCGGGACTGCTGGCCCGCGACGCGGACGTGCTGCGCACCGCCGCCGGAACACTGCTGCCGGACAGCGCGGACGCCCCCGAGCCCGTCCGCGTGCTGGCCGTCGACGACCGCCTCACCGCGCTGGCCGAGCCCGGGGTCCGCGCCTCTCTCGAGGCCGCCTGCCGCGCCCTCGCGCTGCGGACCGGCCTCCCCCTGACCCGCCTCGCCGTACCGGGCACCGAACGGCTCGACGCCTGGTTCCGCGCCTTCCGCACCGTCCAGGCCGCCCAGGCGTGGGAACGCCACGGCGCCTGGATCGACCGCCACCCCGGGGCGCTGGCACCGGACGTCGCCGCCCGCTTCGCCGCCGGGCGGGAGGTGACGCCGGCCCAGCTCACCGCCGCCGAAGGGGAACTGGCCGACGCCCGCTCCCTGATCACCTCCGCGCTCCCGCCAGGGACGGCGCTGCTGCTCCCCGCTACCAGCGGCCCCGCACCCCGCGTCGGAGCCCCGCCGGCCGACGTGGAAGACACCCGCGCCGCCACCCTGCGCCTCACCCACCTGGCCTCGCTCGCCGGACTGCCCGCGGTCGTCTCCCCGCTGCTCGCCGTCCACGGCCTGCCCGTGGGGTTGTGCGCCCTCGGCGAGCCGGGCGCCGACCTGTCCCTGCTCAACCTGGCCGCCCAGGCCGCCCGCCCGGAAGGACTCCCGAGGTGCCCGACGGCCTGATAGGTCCCAACCGCCGCAACGCGTGGACAGCGAGGCCCGGAGGAGTCAGCCTGCTGCGCCCTGCCCGCGCCCCGCGCCCCGTCACCGTCGAGGCGCTCCCCCAGACCGTGACCCTGAACCTCGCGGCAACGGCCCTGATCGTCGTCGACATGCAGAACGACTTCTGCGCCGCAGACGGCTGGCTCGCGTCCATCGGCGTCGACATCACCCCGGCCCGCTCGCCCATCCCCGTCCTCGCCGACCTGCTGCCGAGGCTGCGCGCCGCCGACGTCCCCGTGGTCTGGCTCAACTGGGGCAACCGCCCCGACCGCGCCAACCTCCCGCCCGGTGTTCTCCACGTCTACGACGCCGACGGCACCGGCGGCGGCATCGGCGCGGTCCTCCCCGATGGCCGGGGGCCCGTCCTGGAACGAGGCAGCCCCTCCGCCGCCGTCGTCGCGGAACTCGAACCCGCGGCCGGCGACGTGCACGTCGCCAAGTACCGGATGAGCGGCTTCCAGGACACCGAACTGGACAGCGTGCTGCGCAACCTGCGCGTCGACACCCTGCTCTTCGCCGGGGTCAACGCCGACCAGTGTGTCCTGGCGACCCTGATGGACGCCGCCAACCTCGGCTACGACGTCCTCGTGCTCCAGGACGCCGTCGCCACCACCTCCCCGCCGTTCTGCCTGGACGCCACCCTCTACAACGTCCGCCAGTGCTTCGGCTTCACGCTCACCGGCACGGCCCTGGCGGAGTCCCTGTGACGGTCCTGCTGCAGCCCGGGGCCGGTCCCGTCGACGGGGACCACTACCTGCCGGCAGATCCGGAGGTCGTGCACTGGGGCCTCCTGCCCAACGCCCGGTCGGAGCCAGCCCTGACCATCCGTTCCGGGGAGACCGTCACCCTTGACACAATCAGCCACGAGGGGATCCTCGCCGACCAGGGGCGCGACCCGGCCGCCTTCTTCGGCGCCGCCGGCATACCGGGCACGGCGCTCCTGGCCGACGCCGTCGCGCTGGCCGCCTCGCCCCGGGAGCACGACGCCGCGACCCGGGGCCCGCACGTGGTGACCGGACCGATCGCGGTACACGGCGCACGCCCCGGTGACGTCCTGGAGGCCGAGGTACTGAGTCTGCGCCGCCGGGCACCCTACGGAGTGATCAGCAACCGGCATGGCAGGGGCGCCCTGCCGACGGAGTACCCGGAACCACCCGCCACCGTGCACAGCCTGGTCGCCACCGTCAGCGACGACGGCCGCGGCAGGCTGGCCGTCGGTGACGGCCGCCACCTGTCGTTCCGGCTCCGCCCGTTCCTCGGCATCATGGGCGTCGCCCCCGCCACCGAGGCCCATGTGCACTCCGTGCCACCGGGCCGGCACGGCGGAAACCTCGACGTCCGTCACCTCCTCGCCGGCAGCCGCCTGTTCCTGCCCGTCCAGGTCCCCGACGCCCTCTTCTACGCGGGCGACCCCCACTTCGCCCAGGGCGACGGGGAGGTGGCCCTCACCGCGTTCGAGGCGCCGCTCCGCGCCACGCTGCGCCTGACCCTGCACAGTGACCCCGAAGCGCGCGCTCTGGCCGCGCGGCTGCGGGCGCCCTATGCCGAGACGGCGGACGAGGTCATCGTCCTCGGCTTGGACACCGATCTCGACGAGGCGGTGCGGCACGCGGTCCGCGACGCCCTCACGCTCCTCGACCACCGCCACGGCATCCCGGGCCCGGTGGGTCTCGCCTACCTCAGCGCCGCCGCCGACTTCCAGATCTCCCAGGTGGTGGACGGGGTGAAAGGGGTACACGGCCGCATGACCAAGGCGGACCTGACGGCGCCTCCGGCCGGGACCGCGGCCGGGGACCGGTGATCCGACGATGCGCCCCGAGATCCACCTCCGGCTGCTGCTTGTCCTGACCTTCACCACCGGAATGGTGGACGCCGTCTCCTTCCTGTCCCTCGACGGTGTCTTCGCCGGGAACATGACCGGCAACGTGATCATCATCGGCGCCGCCATCACCGGCGCGGACCACCTGCCGGCCGTGGGTCCCGGGGTCACCCTGGCGTGCTTCGTGTTCGGGGCGGCGGCCGGCGGGCGCGTGCTGCGCTCCTCCCCGCCGGGCTGGAACGTCCGGCACACGGCGCTGGTCGGCGGCGGCGGCCTGGCGACCGCCGGCTCCGGCGCGGCCCTGTTCGCCGGGGGAGCCGAGGTGCCCGTCGCGGGGGCCCTGGCCCTCGCGATGGGGGCGCAGGCCGCCGCGGCCAGGGAACTCGCGGTCAGGGACGTCACCACGGTCGTGGTCACCTCCACCCTGACCGCCTTCTCCGCCGACTCCCCACTCGGGGCCGGCCGGGCCCAGCCGTGGCCACGCCGGGCCGGCGCGATCGCGCTCATGGGGGCCGGCGCCACCACCGGAGCCGCACTGATCCGCCTCGCCCCCGGCTGGGCGCTGCTCGCCGCGGCAGTCGCCGCCCTGGCCACGGCCCTCGCCGGGGCACGCACCACGGCCACGGCGCAAAGCTCGGATCGCTCCCCGTGACAGAAGATGCCCGTACCGGACTGGAGGGCGGCGCACGGGTGATCGGCGATCTGGGACAGACCGTGACGCCCGGTCGAGATTCCGTTCGCGGGTCAGCGCAGGATCTCAGCGCGCAACCGCTCGTTCGGCGTCGCGATGTCCCAGGAGCGAGCAGTGCCCCGTGCGTTCCGGTAGACGCCGGTACCGCCGGTGATGGCCATGTCGAGCGAACTCGTTCCCCCCGACCAGAGCGACTGCATCGTGAGATCCTCGCCCGCGACGTGGATGACCTGACATGATCCGCCGCCACGTCCGACGCTGCGACCGTCTCCGATGGCGGTGCCGGAGTAGACGTGCGTGTCACCCACGCTCGGCCCTGGCTGGCCGCGACGGGACCTGCCGCGGATCCTGGTCGTTGTTCAGGCGGCGGCTTGGGTAGCGGCGCGCAGCGGCGCGAGTGCGGCGCTCCAGGCGACGACCTGGTCCAGGAGGGCGTCCAGCGCGGCGGTGGTGTGGTCGGCCGGCTTGAGGGTGGTGTAGTGCTCGAACTCCGTCATCAGGGACAGCGTGACCTGCTGGCCCACGCTGGCCATCTGCAGCGCGCCGCAGATCAGCCGTAGTTGTTCGGCCGCCCGGGCACCGCCGACGACGCCGTAGGAGACGAAGCCGACCGCCTTGTTGTTCCATTCCGCGTACAGGTAGTCGAGGGCGTTCTTGAGCACCCCGGAGGTGGCGTGGTTGTACTCGGGGGTGACCATGACGAACCCGTCGAACGAAGCGATCCTGGCCGCCCAGTCGCGGGTGTGCGCGTGCTGGTAGTGGCCGTGCTTGGCCCCCAGCGGCTCGTCCAGGTGAGGGAGCGGGTGGTCACGCAGGTCGATCAGCTCGAACTCGGCGTCGGTGCGGCGCGACGCGGTCTCAAGGACCCACGTGGCGACCTGTTCGCCGTTGCGGTTGGGGCGGGTGCTGCCAAGGATGATGCCGATCCTGGTCATGTCCGGTCCTCCTGTATCTGTCGTGTGGTGCGATGGACGCGTCAGCGGGCGTCCGCGCCGCGCCGGGGCGCGGAGCCCGTCAGGGGGCTCTCGTCGAGGTACCGGATCTCGTAGACGCGTTCGCTGAACCTCCAGCCGTCCGGGGTGCGCCGGTAGCGGTCGTGGTAGATGGCGAAGTTCACTCCGGACCGGCCGTCGCGGCCGCGCCCGACCTCGGACATGTACGCACGGCCGGACGCGGTGTCGCCGTCGAGCCGGATCACGCCCGGATGGGTGTTCTGGACCAGGAAGTCCACGAACTCCGGTACCCGTCGGCCCCAGGCGCGGATCTGCTCCTGGCCGGTCATCTCGGCGGGGATGTCGGGCATCCGCCACACGCCGTCCGGTGTGAACAGCGACGCGACACGGTCGTAGTCGCGCATCATCACCGCGTCAGTGAACTCACCGCGCAGCGCCTCGATCTCGACCCGATCCGCGATCGTCTGAGAGTCGCTCATCGTTCCCTCCCTCTCGTAATCCACCGGGGGATGCGGTGCCGGTGTCAGCGGTTCGACGAGACAGCGCACCGGAATGTGAGGCGAGCCGCCGACCTCACATTCCGGTGCGCTGTCTCGTCGGACTGGTGAACGACACGAGCCGGATACGCTCGGCGCGAGGCACGAGGGGAAGACCATGGCCACTGGAAACGATCAGAGCCTGAGCGCGGTCACGAGCGAGCGGCGCCAGCTGATCAATCTCGCCTACCGGCTGTTGGGTTCCCTGGCCGAGGCCGAGGACGCCGTCCAGGAGACCTACGCCCGCTGGTACGCCATGTCCCGCCAACAGCAGGAGGCCATCGAGTCCCCCGGCGCCTGGCTGACGAAGGTCGCGAGCCGCGTCTGCCTGGACCTGCTCGGCTCGGCACGGGCCCGGCGCGAGAGCTACGTGGGCGAATGGATCCCCGAACCGCTGCCCGGACCCACCCCATGGACCACCGGGCAGGCAGGCGGCGGCGCGGCCGACCCGGCCGACCGCGTCACGCTCGACGAGTCGGTCACCATGGCCTTCCTCGTCGTGCTGGAATCCATGACCCCGGCCGAACGCGTCGCGTTCATCCTCCACGACGTCTTCCGTTACCCCTTCGCCGAAGTCGCCGAGATCCTCGGCCGCACGCCCGCTGCCTGCCGTCAGCTGGCCTCCTCCGCCCGCCGCCGGATCCAGGCCTCCCGGACGGCCGCGACACCGGCGGCCCACCAGGCCGGCATCGTCAGGGAGTTCAAGCAGGCGTGGCAGGCCAAGGACATCAGTGCCCTCATCGGCCTCCTCGACCCCGATGCCGCGGTGATCGCCGACGGCGGCGGCCTCACCCGAGCCTCACTCCGCCCCGTCGAAGGCAGCGAGCGGATCGCGCACTACCTGACCGACCTCATCGCCAGGGCACCCGGCACCCTGACCGTCGTGGAACGCACGGTCAACGGCCAGCCCGGCCTGGCTGCTCAGCTGGACGGCCGCACCGTAGCCGTGTACGCCTTCGAGATCGTCGGCGATCAGATCACCCACATCTGGGCGGTACTCAACCCCGAGAAGCTCCGCCCCTGGACAACGAGCTGAACGCAGCGCCCTGACTCACGGGGCGGACATTCCCCTTCGAGGGGAGGAGCAGATGTTGGGTGACCTGTTCGAGGACAAGGTGGCGCTGGTGACCGGCGCGGGTGCCGCAAAGGACCCGGCCACCGCCCGGGACTTCGTGGGCGAGGGTGCCGCCGTGGTCCTGACCGGCCCCGGCCAGGACGCGATCCACCGGGCCGCGGACCAGCTGCCGTCGCAGGAAGCCCCCAGCAGCCGGCCGAAGGGATCCGTGAGGACCTGACGGCTGACGCTCAGGCGGACAAGGGCACGAGGCCTCTGATGGAGACCGATTTCTTGGTCGAAAACCCATCTGCCAGGGGCTTGACTTGTCTGTCAGCCCGACTAGCCCTCCGACCGAGCAGGTTGGGAAGAGCTCACAGGCAGACATCTTGATTTACCAGCGCCGCTCTTCTCGGTGACGGTGACGGTGACGAGAGCTCAGTCCTGACCAGGCGCCGGGCTTTCCGCCCTCTCCGGCGTTTCCTGGGTTGAACCGCGCTCCGTCAGTGGGGTCTGCGGTGCTGTCCAACTGGCGAGGAGTTTGAGGCGGTCCTCCGAGGCGGTGCCCGGCTCGGCCGTGTAGATGATCAGGTCGTGAACGGCCCGTTGAGGCAGGGGCAGGTCCAGGGAGCGGAAGGTCATCTCCAGACGGCCGACTTCGGGATGGTTCAGCCGCTTGACGCCTTCGTGACGGATTCGGACGTCGTGACTGGCCCACATGGTGCGGAAGTCGGCGCTGAGCGTGGACAGTTCGCCAACGAGCTCACGCAGGGCCCGGTCGTGAGGTTCACGTCCGGCTTCGGCGCGGAGCACTGCGACCGTGGCCCTCGCGCCTTCCTCCCAGTCGACGAAGAAGTCGAAAGAGCCGGGGTCGAGGAAGAAGTAACGGGGGAAATTGGCGCAGCCCCGGTCGCCGGTGGTGTCGCTGTCGAACATCGGTGAGTACAGGGCCCTGCACAGCGCGTTGCTCGCGACGATGTCCAAACGGCCGCTGCGTACGAAGGCGGGAGCCATGGCCATGGAGTCCACCATCCATTGGACGGAAGACGGGATCTTGACGTCCTTGCGGCGGAGCGACCTGCGGCGGGCGGGGCGAGCCGCTCTGGCCAGATCGAGCAGGTAGACGCGCTCGTCCTCATTGAGGAGCAATGCCTGCGCGACCGCTTCCAGCACGTCCTCGGACACGCCGCTGATGTGGCCCTTCTCCAGCCGCGTGTACCACTCGGTACTCACGCCGGCGAGGGTCGCGACCTCCTCGCGCCGTAGTCCCGGAACCCGGCGTCGTCGGCCGGTGGGCAGTCCGACCCGCTCCGGGGCGAGCTTGGCGCGTCGGCTGACGAGGAAGTCGCGGATGTCCGAGCGGTTGTCCGTGTGACTCCCGGTGTGGTTTCCGGGCGGAGGTTCCATTCGCCCACGGTACCCATGGTCCGGCCGACAGAGAGAGGTTGTGTTTATACCCCCCATAAACGCGATCTTGCCCGCCGCTGACGGCGCCGGTTTCGTGGGGTCGGCGGACTTGCACGGCACTCCTTCGTCGCGGGCCGTCGTCCGCCGTCATCCATCCACGCCTCAGGAGCATGACCATGACCAGCAAGACCGTACTGATCACCGGCGCGACCAGCGGTATCGGCGCCCACACCGCGCGGTTGCTCATCGACCGCGGCCACCGCGTGGCCGTCACCGGCCGCAACGAGAGCAAACTGAAGACTTTCCTCGACGAGGCCGGCCACCCCGACCGGCTGCTGGGCCTGGTCGCGGACGCGGCGGACTGGCAGGCCACCGAGTCGGCCGTGACCCGTACCGTGGCGCATTTCGGTGCCCTTGACGCGGCGGTGGCCAACGCCGGATTCATGTCCGGTGACTCCATCGGGGCCGGCGACCCGACACTGTGGTCGCCCATGATCCTCACCAACGTCCTCGGCCCCGCCCTGCTGGCCCATGCCTCCCTGCCGCACCTGGAGGCCACTGGCGGACGGCTGGTGCTCATCGGCAGCGTCGCCGGGCTGAAGAACTCTCCCGCCAATCTCTACTCGGCCACCAAGTGGGCTACCACCGGACTCGCCGAGAACCTGCGCCTGCACGCCACGACCCGCGGCATCGGTGTCACTCTTGTCAACCCCGGCGTGATCGACACGCCCTTCTGGCAAGGCGCCAGCGTTCCCCCCTTCGCCCTGCCTCCCCAGCCCGTCGCCGAGGCCATCTGCTTCGCCCTCGACCAGCCGGCGGGCGTCGACCTCAACACCCTGACCATCCGGCCCATGGGCCAGCCCGTCTGACCACGCCCGGTTGTCACACCACGCCGCTCACTGTCTCGGAGCTTTCTTTGCACGTCTTTGTCACCAGGGGGCTGGTCTGACCGGTCCGCGGCGAGCAGGCGTGCTCGGAGTCGCGGTCCAAGATGTCACTGAGCCACCGACTCGGGATCCATCAGATCCGCCCGGACCCAGCTCACCGCCGCCTCAGGCAGCAGTTCGAGCATCGACTCCTGGACCTGGGCCAGCCGCTTGGTGTCCCGGCCGACCATGATCACCGGCTGCCCCTGCCGCGCGACCTCCAGCGCGCTGGCGCGCCGATGTTCGGCTTGATGTGCGAGGCGGTGAACACGTTCCCCGAATCCGCCCCCACCTCCGACGTCCGGAACCCGACCCCGGTGATCACCACCGTCCGCCGCCGCGCGTCCTGGTCCACGACAGATTCCATGGGTGCCTCTCCCTCGACCTGGTGCTCGCTGTTTCCCTCACCACCTCACCGACCACGAACAGCCTCAAGCCGAGCCACTCCGAACAGGCGACCTTCAGCCCGTCCGCGTCGCCCTCGGATACGCAACCAGGTGTTCGACGTGACCGCGGGGAGCCCGCGGCCGGCACCATGGCGCCGCTTGCCGCCGGGTCCGCCGGGCCCAGCGAGGCGTTCAGCGGTCCGGGACCCGCTTGTTGTGCCCTGTCCGGACACCACACACCGGGGACATGACACGGAAGAGTCGTTACTCGATTCGGCGATGGGTCGTTAGCTGCGCGGGCATCGATGATCCTCGCGCGAGTGGGTGACGGACGGGTGAGCACAGACGCGGACGAGCGGCACGCTGATGGATCGTCCGGTCGGGAGGCAGGCTTCCGCTGGGCCGGTGGCGCTGCGGCCGCAGTAGTGCGTCGGGCGATCGAACTCGCGCACGTGGGCAGCCTGCTGCACGACGACATCCTCGACGGCGAGGATATGCGGCGCGGGAGGCACGCCCCATACCGGCGGTTCGGAATCCCGCGGGCGATCCTGACCGGCGACGAAATGCTGTTCGCCTCATTCGAGCAGGTGGTGCGCTGCGGCGAGCAAGGCGTCCCGGCCCGTGCGGTTCAGCAGGCGGTCGGGGTGCTGGCCGGTGCGGGCAGGGATATCGCGGCGGGGGTGGCTCGCGAACTCACCTGCACCGCCGTCACGCGACGCAGTAGCCCCGAATCGGCGCTCGCCGACTACACGGAGACGGTACGGCTGGAGAGGGCGGCGCTGCCGCGGGCCTCGTGCGAACTCGGGGACGAGATCCCACCCGGCCCGCACCGCCGGGTGTTACGGGAACTGATCGAAATCGTCGCCGATGACGCCGACACCGCGGTACCGGCAGCGAGGCAGCGGGCGAGCGATGAACCGTTCTGACCCGTTGCGGGCTCGACCGGCCCGGAAGCGAGGGCGCCTCGCCGCTTGGCCGCGGCTGTCGGGCCATCTGGAGACCTTGCGCCCCTACGACCTGGTCGTGGTGCCGTTGGTCGCCGCCGCGGGCGCGGCCCTGGCCGCCCCGGTCCCGGCACCGCTGGCGGAGTCGACGGCGGCCGTGATCGCCGCCGCCGCGTGCTCGAGCGCGCTGTACGCCGCGGACTACCTGACCCGGGCCGAGGACCTCGCGACCAAGCCACGGCGGCCGATTCCCTCCGGGCGGCTGTCGCCCCGCGCTGCCAAGACGTCTGCGATTCTTGCCGCCCTCATCACGGTCGTGTTGGCCTGCCTGATGAATCCCCGCACGCTGCTGTTTGTGGCCCTGAGCGCGGCCGCCTATTACGCCTACGGCAAGTGGTTGAAAAACCGAGGTCTGTGGGGCGACGCGGCCAGTGGGTTCGCCGGCTGGTCCTGCTCCCTGCTGGTCGGTGCCTGTCTCACGACGCCGTGGCCGCCCGCCGGGCTGATCGTGGTCGCCGCCGCGCTGGGACTGCAAGGGGCGTTCGGCAATCTTCTCCTGGCCGTCAACGACCGTTCCCATGACCAGCGTGCCGGCTGCCGTACCTTTCCCGTCCGCCACGGCCAAGCCCGTGCGGCGCGAGCCCTGGCCGGGCTCGCGGCGGCCACCTATGCGACCGCCGCGCTGGCCCCGCTGGTGACGGGACGTCGGCCCACGCCGGGCTTCTTCCTCTTCCTCGGCGTCGCCCTGCTCATGGCAGTCGCCGCACTGGCCGTGGCCTGGCCACACCGTCTCGGCGGCGCCCGGCCGCGGCAGGCGATCACCTGGCACCTGTTCGAGCGGCTCCTGCTGCCCGGTGCGCTGCTGGCGCTGACCGGCCGGAGCGAAGCCGCCGCAATCGCCGTCGCGCTCGCCGCGTCGGTCGTCGCCCTGACCCCGCGCCCCATACTCCCACCCGACACCAGGCGTCGCTTGCCCGTGTCGCGGGCCAGGTCAGGAGATCCGGCCGCGCCGGCTGGGCGTGCCCCACCCGTCGGCCCGTCGTTGGACGGTGCATGAACGCGGTGACACAGACCTTGGACACTGAGGGCGCGGTGGCGACACTGCGCGGTGCCCTGTTCGGGCCGGGAGCGGACGAGTCGCATGGCCCGTACTGGCGGTTGTTGTCCACCGAGGCGTTCCGGCGGGTCGCTGAGGCGACTCCGGAGCGGCGGTTGCGAGACGCCTACGAGCGGCTTCGGTTGCTGAACGGGGTCGTGCCCGATCCGCTGGCGTTCGTCGCCGATCCGGCCCGGTTGGCGGCGGTGCACGAGTCGCTGGGCTTCGTGGATCCGACGCTGACGTCGGCGGCGACCATCCACTACAACCTGTTCCTGGGCAGCCTGGTCGACGAAGGCACCTTCTCGCACGAAGAGTTGGCTCCCTTCGCGGCGATGCGCCAGGTGGGGACGTTCCTGGTGACCGAGGTCGCCCACGGGAACGATGTCGCCGCGGTGGAGACGACGGCCACCTACGACCGGGTCTCGGACTCCTTCCTGCTGCACACGCCGAGCGCGGGGGCGCAGAAGTTCATGCCGAACGCGAGCCCGGTCGGCGGGCCGAAGACGGGATTGGTCGCGGCGCGGCTGCTGGTCGACGGCGTGGACGAGGGCGTGTTCCTCTTCCTGGTCCGGCTCACGGACGCCACGGGGACGCTGCCCGGCGTCCGGGTGCGTCGGCTGCCGCCGCGTCTCGGCAGCCCCTTCGACCACTGCCTGACCTCGTTCGACCAGGTGCGGGTGGAGCGTAGGGCGTTGCTGGGCGGCACGCACGCGCGCTTCGAGGCGGGCCGGTTCAGCTGTGACACGCCGCGTGGTCAGCGCTATCTCAGGGCGCTGCGGCGGGTGATGGTCGGCAAGCTGTGCATGAGCGCGTGTGCCGTGGGTGGCGCCCGCGCGGTGCTCTCGTTGGCCGTCCGTTACGGACAGGGGCGGGAGATCTCGGGCCTGACCGGCACGGCACGGCTACCGGTCTTCGCGCTGCGCAGTCACCACGGCCCGCTCGTCGAGGCGTTGGCGACGACCTACGCCATGAACATGCTCTACCGGGAGGCGGTCAGCCGCTGGCAGCACGACGGCGCGGGCGAGCGGCGGGAGGACGCGGCCCGGCTGGTCTCGGCGGCCAAGGCGTGGATCACCTGGCGGGGCCGCGAGATCGGCGCCGAGGCGAGGGAACGCTGCGGCGCGCAGGGGCTGCTGGTCCACAACGGCATCGCCGACCAGCTGGCGGCCGTCGAGGGCACCATCACCGCCGAGGGCGACAACCAGGCCACCATGTCGAAGGTCGCCGCCGAACTGGTCCTGGAGCACCGGGCGGCGCGGCACGGCGCCGCCGCCGTGCCGGGCGGCGACCTGACCCGCCCCGAGGTGGCGCACGGGCTTCTGCGGGCGGCTCGCAACATCTGGCTCGACCGCGCGGTCGCCGGCACGCGCCAGGCGCCGCCCGGGGCCCTGGCGCGGCGGAACGGCTCGATGGGTCCCGCGCTGCGCGCCGCCGATCTCCATGTGCACCGGCAGGCGGCCGAGGCCCTCGCCCGCGCGGCGGCGGAGACGGCGCCCGGGGCCGGTCGCGAACTGCTGGAGTCCCTGCACCTGTTGTTCGCACTGCGCGCGGTCGCCGAGCACAGTGGGGACCTGCTGGCCCAAGGCCTCATCGCCGCCGACCAGGTGGAGCGGCTGCCACTGCTACGGGAGGCGCTGATCACGCGGATCGCGCGGCACGCCCGCACCCTGGTGGACGCCTTCGCCGTACCCGAGGCGTTCTTCGCCGGCATCCCGATCGCGTCGGCGGACTACGTCACCGCGTACGACGACCCGGAAGGCCCCTGGCACACGCCGCCTCGCCAGCGCCGCCGCTGACGAGGCGGAGCCGCCGTCGCCGTCACGCGGCGCCGAACACCAGCGCCGCGTTCTGTCCGCCGAAACCACAGGACGTGGAGAGCGCGAGGTCGCCCTCGATCCGCCGGGTCCCTCCGGTGACGATGTCCAGTTCGAGCCCGGGATCCTGCTGCCCGAGATTGGCCGTGGGCGGCACCTCCCCCCGTTGGAGGGACAGCACGGTGACCGCGGCCTCGATCGCCCCGGCGGCCCCGAGGGCGTGGCCGACCACGCTCTTCACCGCCGTCACCGCCGGCACGGACGTGGGGAACAGCCGGCGCAGCGCCCTGGCCTCGGCGGCGTCCCCCGCCGGCGTGGACGTGCCGTGGGCGTTGACGTGGCCGATGTCGCGAGGAGAGCAGCCGGCGTCGGCCAGGGCCTGCTGGACTGCCAGCACCGTGCCCTCACCCTCCGGATGAGGATGGACGGGATGATGCGCGTCGGCGGCGGCACCGTGGCCACGCAGCACCGCGCGCACCGGCGCGCCGCGCCGGCGGGCGTGCTCCGCGCGCTCCAGGACCAGGATCGCCGCGCCCTCGCCGAGGACGAAGCCGTCACGCTCGCGGTCGAACGGCCGGCACGCCAGCCACGGGCGGTCGGTGCGCGCCGAGAGGGCACGCATCTGGGCGAAGGTCGCGGCGGTCATGGGCGCCCTGCCGGACTCGGCGCCGCCCGCGAGCACCACGTCGCACCCGCCGCCGAGCAGGATGTCGCGGGCGACGCCCAGCGCGTTGGTTCCGGAGGCACAGGCGCTGGACACGGTGAAGTTGGGGCCGCGGACGCCGAGGTCGAGCGCGATCTCTCCTGCGACCATGCTGGGGATGCTCCGTGGCAGCGCCAACGGCGACACCCTCGCTGGTTTCCCGGACCCGAGCAGGGTGAACTCCCGCACATAGGTGTGCAGGCTGTTGCCACCCACCCCGACGACGACGCCGACCCGGCAGGGCCGCGCGGCGGGCAGGTCCAACCGCGCGTCGGCCACCGCCTGGCGAGCCGCGACGATCCCCAGGTGCGCGAAGCGGTCCAGCCGGTTCGCCAGCCGGGGCCCGAGTTCGAGCGCCGCGTCGAACCCCTCGACCCGACAGGAGATGTCGACACGCAGGCCCGCCAGGTCGGGGTCGTGGGTCGCCAGCGACCGGCCCTCGGCGAGCACCTTCCAGTTCGCCTCCACGTCACCGCCCGCCGGTGTGATCATCCCGATCCCCGTGACGGCGACCTCGCCGCGCCCCGTCACGCCCCCTCCCCGGCTCGGCGCCGGTCGGCCAGGCGGGCCCGCAGCTCACGCACCCGCCGTGCCTTCCCGGACAGCGTCTCCAGGTGACGGCCCAGGCGGTCCACGGCCTCCTGTCCCACCGGACCAAGGCCGCCGCGTTCCATGATCCGCAACGTCCGCAGCAGCGGCGTCACCACGTTCTCGTGGTGCATCGCCAGGTCGTAGATCCCCGCCGCGGCGATCCGCGCGGCCCTGCCGTGGAATCCCGGGATGCCGTGCCCGGGCATCCGGAAACCGCAGATCACGTCCGCGAAGGCGGCGGTGACCTGGTCCGGCGCGACGTCGAGCGCGTCGGCGCAGATCGAGCGGTAGAAGATCATGTGCAGGTTCTCGTCCGCCGCGATGCGGCTCATCAGGCGAACCCCGTGCGGCTCCGCACAGGCCTGGCCCGCGTTGCGATGTGCTTCCCTGGTGGCCAGCTCCTGCACGGTCACATAGGCCAGGGCGTGGGCGAGCGTCGGCTGCCCGCTGTCGTAGCCCGCGCTGACGTGCGCCATCCGCGCCCGCTCCAACACCACCGGGTCCAACCCGCGCACCACGTGCAGATAGCTGCGCAACGCCTCGGAGTGACGCCCCTCCTCAGCCGTCCAACGATGCACCCAGGTACCCCAGGCACTCTCCCTGCCGAAGCGCGAGGCGATCTCGTGGTGATAGCTGGGCAGGTTGTCCTCGGTGAGCAGATTGACCAACAGGGCGTCCCGCACGGCGGGCGCCAACGGCGACTGCTCGGCACGCCAGGGCTCGCCGGCGAGCGGGCCGTCGTAGTTCCTGGCCACCTCCCAGGGGACGTACTGGTGCGGAAACCAGTCGCGCGCGGACTCCAGGTGACGATCCAACTGACGGGCGACCGCCGGCTCCAACTCCCGCAGCAGATCCACTCGCCCGGCCACGACACCCCGCTCGTTCATGCCCCTGTGCCCCCCACCTCAGCAGGAACCATTCGGCATCGCGGAACGGATGAACTCGGTCGCCTCGGCGAGCGTGCTCGAAGGCGACAACGCCTCCATCTCCCCCACGAGTTCAGCCCCGGTACGGTCCTCCAGGGCCACGACCACCTCCATCAACCCGAGGGAGTCCAACCCCAGGTCGTCCAGCGTCGCCGCCGGATCGAGGTCCTCCTCCGCCACGTCGAAGAACTCCCGCAGCAGGTCCCGCAGTGCTGCCTCGTCGAACTCCTGAACCGCCTGTCCGGCCATCTGCTCCTCCAACACTCCCCTACTCGTGTCGCCGATGCCTAACGGCCGCCCGGCTACGGAGTCACCGACGAAAAGGCGCACGAAGCCCGGTCTGGTGAGTGAAGAACGTCGCTCGGGGAGAGCGCCCGGGCGGCCCGCCGGCAGCCGACCTGCCGAGGCGCGCCGCCTCCCCCGGGTGCGGCTGGCCGAAGCCGCAGGACCGATGGCCATCCGCGCCCGGCGAACGGGATCACGATCACGGCGGAAGCTGGGCCGGCGGGCGCTCGCGGTGATCTACATGCTCGCGCCTCGCAAGGCCCTCCTGGTGACCGGATCGGAGGCGCACTCCCGCTACTACTCCGAGGACGTCCAGGCGATGGCCCCCGACACCGTCGACCTCCTGACCGTCCCCGGCGCGGACCACGTCGACCTGTACGACCGGAAGGACATCATCCCGTTCGACAGGCTCGACGCGTTCCTCACCGAGAACCTCGCCTGACCGGAAGTTCCCCCGACGGGCCGGTACCGCCACCGGCGACCTGTCGGGGGAGCCTCCACGGTTGGTCGGACGTGCCGAGCAGGCGGGGGCGGGTGAGGACGATGACGGCGGCGAGGGTCGCGAGACCGGCGTATCCGATCGCGATCTCGGACAGCTCCAGGCCGGCGCCGGCAAGCCGCCCGGCGATCAGGCTGGGGAGGGCCGCGCCACCATAGGAGACCAGGTAGACCGTGGACATGAGCCCCGCCCGCTCGGTGGGTTCGACCCTGGCGAGGAGTGCGTGCAGTGTTCCGGTGAACGCGGCACCCTGGCCGGTGGCCGCGACGACGCCGCAGGCGATCACGAGGGCGATGGTGCCGGTGTACAGGCCGGCGACGATCCCGGCCACGGCGAGCGCGAACACCACGATCCCGGTCCGCTGCGCGGTCAGCGGCGCGAGCCGGCCGGTCAGCGGCCCGCCGAGCGCGTAAGGGGCCATGAAGGAGGCGAACACGATCCCGGCGACGAGGGCGTCGCTGGTGCCGAGGTCGTGCGCGGCGATGGTGGGACTGAACGCCTGGTAGAACCCACCGAGCGCCCAGGTGCCGCAGAACACCGCGACCGCGGCCGGGAGCAGCGGTCGTATCGAGGCGGGTACCAGCACCTTGGGCCTCAGGGAGGTGAGCACGCCGGGCCGCCACGTCACGGGGTCCGGGCTGGCCAGCAGCAGTGCCGCGCACACGGTCAGCAGTACCGTCGCGGTGAGGTGCGGGGTCAGGGCCGGGGCGGGAGCATGTTCAGCCAGTGCCCCGGAGCCGACCGCGCCGATGGTGAGGCCGACCAGCGGGGCGCCGGCCGGGGCCGCCGCGGCCAGCCAGGTCGGCTTTCGGGGGGCGAGGTCGACGGCGTACGCGGCGATCGCCGACGATCCCAGACCGCAGGCCACACCGTGCAGGACGCGGCCGGCGACGAGGACCGGCAGCCCGGTCACGTCCAGCAGCGTCAGGCATCCCGCGGCGGCCAGGATCACCGCTGCGAGGCCGACGGGACGTCTGCCGAGGTGGTCCGAGATTCGGCCGAGGACGATGAGGGTGGACATCACCGCGATGAAGTACGACACGGCCGCGAGCGACAGATCAGCGGTGGAGAGCCCGCCTGCGGATCGGTACCGCTCGTAGAGCGGGATCGGGGCGCCGGAGGCGACGAACACACCGACCAGCGACACCACGGCGGCGACGAACCCGAACCGCTCGCGCCGCCGTGGCCCTGCGGGGCTCCCCACGCCGTTACGTTCCGTTATCGTCATGAGGCCTCCGTGGAACCGTGGAGTTGGCGTGCGGGTTCACCGGGTGCTCAGCGCCGTCAGCGTGTCGAGCTGTTCCTGCTCCAGCACGATGTCCGTCGCGGCGGCGTTGGCGGTGATCTCCGCGGGGGTTTCGGCGCCGACGATCGCTGAGGCGACCGCCTGCCGTGACAGCAGCCACGCCCGGGACACCTCGTGGGGGCGCCCTCCCCATTCCCGGCTCAGCCGTTCGACCTCGCGGCCGACCTCCAGCTCGGCGTCGGAGAAGCCGGGGCCGGAGAATCGCTGCCAGCCGGTGTCGTCGTAGGCGAGCAGCGTCTGCTCCAGGGGGGTGTGCGGGTCGGGGAAGTGCGCGTAGTAGACGTCGATGTAGTCCGTCCGCAGGCGGCGCAGGCTGTGCTCCACCTGCTGGACGATGTGCCGCCTGGACAGCCCCGCGCCGGGGCCGAGCCGGCGTTCACCTGACTTCGTCGCGAGCACGACCTCGTCGCGGCGGCCTTCCAGGGCGCGGCCGAGGATCACCTCCGCCGGCTCCCGGTCGGCGGCAGCACCCGACTGGTCGAACACCGACAGCGTCCCGTAGACGTTCGCGGTGTCGAAGAAGGTGATCCCGGCGTCGAGCGCCGCGTGGACGACCTCCTCGGCTTCGTCCGCGCGGGGAGCCACGCCGAACGTCGCCGTGCCCAGACAGATCCTGGACACCTCGACACCGGTCGGCCCGAGCACCGCGTACTCCATCAACACGTCCTCTCGTCCCGGCCCTTCGGGGTGAAGCTGGCCGGTTCCGCGCCGAGGGGAGAACTCGGCGGTCGCGGTGAGCCGCGGCGTCAGGGGTGGTGGGTGGGGGTGGTGTCGTCCTGGGTGGCTGTCCAGGAGGCGAGCAGGCGGAGGGCTTCTTCGGAGGGGGAGCCGGGTTCGGCGGTGTAGATGAGGAGGGTGAGGCCGGGTTCGTCGTCCACGGCTGAGCCGTGCCAGGCGAGGGTGAGGTCGCCGACGACCGGGTGGTGGAAGCGTTTGACGCCGGTGCCGTGTCGGCGGACGTTGTGGGCGCCCCAGCGGGTGCGGAAGGCGTCGCTGCGGGTGCACAGCTCCCCGACCAGGTCGTGCAGGTCCTTGTCGTGGGGGTTGCGGCCGGCCTCGATGCGCAGGACGTCCACGGTCATGTCGGCGATGAGGTCCCAGTCGGGGTAGAAGCGGCGGGCCGCGGGGTTGAGGAACTGGAAGCGGGCCATGTTCGGCGGCTGCGTGCCGTCGTCCACGTCGACGAAGAAGGCGCGGGCCAGCCGGTTGGCGGCCAGGAGGTCCTGGCGGCCGTTGAGGACGAACGCGGGCCCGGCGGTGACGGCGTCCAGGGTCCACTGCAGGTTCTTGGGCGGCACCCACTGCCTGCCGGGGCGCGACCGGGGTCGGGCGAGGGCGTCGGAGCCTTCCTGGGCCTGGGCCAGGTGGAGCAGGTGGGCCCGTTCGATGTCGTCGAGTTGGAGCGCGCGGGCGACCGCTTCCAGTACGGCGGGTGAGGCGCCGGCGAGGTTGCCGCGCTCCAGCTTGCCGTAGTACTCGACGCTGACGTCGGCCAGCGCCGCGACCTCGCTCCTACGCAGCCCGGGCACGCGGCGCCGGCTGCCGGCCGGCAGCCCGGCCCGCTCCGGAGTGATCTTGGCGCGCCGCGAGGTGAGGAACTCGCGGACCTCGGCACGGTTGTCCACGCCGCCGACGGTACGCCGCCCGCTCGGCCATAGGGATGTACTACCAGTACATCCCTCACCAGTACCTGGTCGCTCCCGCGTCAAGCCGATTACCTGGACAGCGTGGCACCCAGCCCGCCCGGCGCCCCGAGACGCCGGTTCTTCCCGAAGGCAAGGAGCAACCCCCATGCGCGGTGTCGTCATGCACGCCCCCGGCGACTTCCGGGTGGAGGAGCGCGAGGACCCGAAGATCCTGCACCCCACGGACGCGATCATCCGGCTGTCGGCGACCTGCGTGTGTGGCTCCGACCTGTGGCCCTACCGCGGGGCGGAGCCCATCGAAGGCCCCTCCCCGATCGGCCACGAGTACGTGGGCGTCGTGGAGGAGGTCGGCAGCGAGGTGCGGAACATCAAGCCGGGCCAGTTCGTCGTGGGCGCCTTCTCCACCTCGGACAACACCTGCGAGAACTGCCGCGCCGGATACCAGACCTCCTGCGTCCAGCGGGAGTGGATGAACGCGATGGGCGCCCAGGCGGAGCGGCTGCGCGTCCCGCTGGCCGACGGCACCCTGGTGGCCACCCCCGGCACGCCCGACGAGGACCTGATCCCGAGCCTGCTGACCGCCTCCGACGTGCTGGGCACCGGCTGGTTCGCGGCCACGGCCGCCCAGGCGGGCCCGGGCAAGACGGTCGCTGTGGTCGGCGACGGCGCGGTCGGCCTGCTCGGCGTGCTGGCCGCGGGGCAGCTCGGCGCGGAGCGGATCATCGCGATGTCCCGCCACGAGCCGCGCCAGCGGCTCGCGCGGGAGTTCGGCGCCACCGACATCGTCACCGAGCGCGGCGACGCGGGCGTGGCCCGGATCAAGGACCTGACCGGCGGCTATGGCGCCCACTCGGTCATCGAAGCCGTCGGCACCCAGGAGTCGATGCTCCAGGCCATCCGCGCCACCCGCCCCGGCGGGCACGTCGGCTACGTCGGCGTCTCCCACGACGTCACCCTCGACGGCCAGGAGCTGTTCTTCTCCCACGTCCACCTGCATGGCGGCCCCGCCCCGGCCCGCCAGTACCTGCCGCACCTGATCGACCTCATCTGGAACCGGAAGATCAACCCAGGGAAGGTCTTCGACCTCACCCTCCCCCTGGAACAGGCCGCCGAGGCCTACCGGGCGATGGACGAACGCCGCGCCATCAAGGTCCTGCTCAAGCCCTGACCCACAACGAACACGACGAAAGAGGACGGTACGAGCACCTGGTGATCGCGACGAAGGCCGGGCAGACCCGGCCGGGACCCGACCAGGGGGTACCGGACGGCCGCCCGGAATACCTGCGGCGGTGCGGGGAGGGGACCTGAGCCGCCTCAAGCTGGACCGGGTCGACCTCTACCAGCTGCACCGGATCGCCCCGAAGGTGCCGCTCGCCGAGCAGGGCGTGCTGACGATGCGCGTCGGCCGGAACGCGCGGACGCGTCATTCTCGATTTCCCCGTGCGTGAGAGCACCACCTGACGAAAGGACACCCGATACAGATGACCGCCTGGTCCTCTGACGACATCGCCCGTATCGCGGCCACCGACGACCTCCACATCGCCCCCTTCCGGGCCGACGGGGTCACCTACGGCACCCTGACCTGGATCTGGTCCGTCGTGGTCGACGGACGCCTGTTCGTCCGCGCGTACAACGGCACGAACTCCCGCTGGTACCAGTCCGCGATGAGCCAGCACGCCGGCCGCATCACCGCCGCCGGCTCCACCTTCGAGGTCACGTTCGCCGCCGCGGACCCGTCCCTCAAGGACCAGATCGACGCGGCCTACCGCGACAAGTACGCCGGCAGCCCGTACCTGCCACCGATGATCGCCGGCGGCCCCCAGGCCGCGACCGTCGAGATCACCCCGCGCCAGGCCGCCTGAGACAAAACCCAGCAAGCCGTTCACAGAACAACGACTGGTAGAGCTCCGTCACGTACGGGACCGCCGGGCCTCCACGGTCGGCGGCGTGGGCCGACCGTGGAGGCAATAGGCCGCTGCGGCCCCGCCGCCCCAGCCGGCCCAGGCACCGCACCGCCGCAGGTCCACGTAGCTTTCCGAAGCTCGATCACCGGTTAACGGGCAGTCATATCCGGCGCGGCACGGCTCCGTCCTGCCAGCGGTAGAGGTCGCGCAGCAGGGAAATCTCGGCGCCGTGATGGATCAGCTCCCTGTTGACGTGCAGGACCCTGTTCTCCATGGGAAACCGCTCGGGACCCACCGTGGGCGGATGCTCCAGGTCAGCGTCCGAGAGCTCGCGGACCCCCGCGTTCCATCTCCCATACATCTCATCGAGCTGTTTCAGCGCCTCGTCAGCGGTTCCCGCGTAGGCGAATGTCTCGGAGTCGACGTCCTGACCGCCGAAGTACCATCCGACCCGATAGCCCAGGCAGGAGACGATGATGTGCGCCAGCCGCCAGGCGATCGTGGTCACCGGCGCCGGCACCGGGTCAGAGGACGCGGAGTCCATCGTCCACTCCCCCGAACCCGCCGACATCGGTGCGGGCGACGTGCCACGGGGGCGGATGCTCCAGCAGCCGCGCACCGGCTCCCAGAAGTACTCCTCATCGGTGAGACCGTCCAGCCGCGGCCGCAGGTTCTTCTGCCAGTACCAGTCCAGCTGGTCCGCGAGTCGCTCGCTTCGTGTCATTTCCGCACACTACACACAGCGGAGACCTGACAGCGCCCCTCGCGGACGCCGTCGCCGACGGCGTCGCAACGGCGCCCCGCTGTGGGAGGTCGCCGCCGACTCCGCGGCCCAGCGTGTCCACACGCAACAGCCGAACCCAGGCGTTCGGCATACCGGACGGGTTGGTCACCTCGCTGACCGACAGCTCCGCGGTGTAGCGATGCCCCGCCGGGGGGCGCACGGCCGTCCCGGGCACGCCGGGGCCGGGGAAAATCCTTGGACTCCCCCGGAGCCGGTACGGGAGACTGACTGGTCCCTGCCCGGTACTCGCATGTGTTTCCCGCCAGTACCGCTTGGCGGTCCGGCCCTGCCCGGACTCTGCAGGGCGCCCATGAGAGGGACCCACTCGACCGATACTCATCGCGGCCGGTTTTCCCCAGTCAAGTCACCGGTGGCGGGCCGCCGCACGACCGTACTGAGGTGGGATGGGAACGTCGCCTCCACACGAGAGTCAACCGCAGAGGGGTTCCATGCTCCTCGCCCTTCGCCATTACACGGGTGAGCTCGTCCGGCTCCGCCTGCTGGCCGTGCCGGGCATGCTGCTTCCGGCGTTGGGCACCATCGGCACCCACTACATCGCGCCGCTGATCGTCGCCAAACTCGTCGGCCACATCGCCGAGGGCGGCGCGACGTCCGTCGACGAGACCCTGCCCTATGTCCTCGCTTTCGCCGGTGTCCTGCTGCTGGCCGAGGCGTTGTGGCGGATCGGCATGCACTGCCTGAACCGGCTCGACGCGCTCGGCATCGAGCACCTGTACGTGATCGGCATGGACGAGCTGTTCAGCAAGGACGCCGCGTTCTACCACGACAACTTCGCCGGATCGCTGACCAAACGTGTGCTCAGCTTCGCGTCGCGTTTCGAGGAGTTCGTCGACACCCTGACGTTCTCCGTGCTGGGCAGCCTCGTTCCGCTGGCGTTCGGCTCGTTCGTGCTGTGGGGCTACGAACCGCTGCTCGTCGTCGGGCTCCTGACCGTGATCGCGCTGACGGCGCTGTTCGTGGTGCCCCTCATCCGCCGCCGGCAGGCACTCGTCGACCAGCGCGAGCAGGCCATCGCCCGGGTGTCGGGACACGTCGCCGACACGCTGATGAACATGGACACCGTCCGCGCGTTCGCTGCCGAGAAGCGTGAGGCCGCCGAACACCGTGCCCGTGTCGCGGAGTCGAGACGGCTGTCGCTGGCTTCATGGGACTACGGCAACCTGCGCATCGACGCGCTGGTCGCGCCGATGTCCGTGCTGGCCAGCACGCTGGGACTGGTGATCGTGCTCGGGCTCTCCGTGGACGAGCTCGGCGTCGAGGCGCTGGTGGTCACGTTCACCTACTACAGCAACGCGACCCGGCTCATGTTCGACTTCAACCGGATCTACCGCCACCTGGAGAACTCGCTGACGGAGGCCGGGCAGTTCACCGAACTGCTGCTGACGCCGCCGACCGTGGTCGACCCGCCGTCGCCCGAGCCGCTGAGGCCCCGGGACGCCGACATCCGGTTCGAGCGCATCTCCTTCACCTACCCGGGAGGCAGACCGCTCTTCGACGGACTCGACCTGAAGGTGCCCAGCGGGTCGCGGATCGGGCTTGTCGGTCGTTCCGGCGGCGGCAAGACCACCCTCACGCGGCTGCTGCTGCGGATGACGGATGTCGACGCCGGTCGGATCCTGATCGGCGGACAGGACATCAGCAGGCTCAGCCAGGCGGACCTGCGGAGCCAGCTCGCCTATGTGCCGCAGGACCCGGCGATGTTCCACCGCTCGCTGCGGGACAACATCGCCTTCGCCCGGCCGGACGCCACGGACGCCGACATCCGGCGCGCGGCAGACGCCGCGCACGTCACGGAGTTCGCCGACACGCTGCCGCAGGGCTTCGACACCATGGTGGGCGAGCGCGGTGTGAAGCTGTCCGGCGGACAGCGCCAGCGGGTCGCCCTCGCCCGGGCGATCCTGCGCGACGCCCCGATCCTGCTGCTCGACGAGGCGACCAGCGCCCTGGACTCGGAGAGTGAACTCCTGGTCCAGGAGGCGCTGTGGCGGCTCATGGAGAAGCGTACGGCGCTCGTGGTCGCGCACCGGCTGAGCACCGTCGCCGGGATGGACCGGCTCGTGGTCCTGGACCAGGGGCGGATCGTCGAGCAGGGCACGCACGAGGAACTGCTGGCGCTGGACGCCACCTACGCGAAGCTGTGGCAGCACCAGTCGGGCGGCTTCCTGGACGAGTCGGCCGTGCCGCTCATCCACGACTGACGCGGGAGCGACCGCGGGGCCACCGGTACTTTCCCGGTGGCCCCGCGGTCGCCCCGACCACCACGGCCGAGGAGCGCGAAGGCCAGGTGGATGACCTCGTCCCGTCAGCGCGCCCCGGTGCCGTCGAGGGAGACCAGCATCTTGCCGGTGTTGGCGCCGCGTAGCACGCCCAGGAACGCCTCGGGGGCGCGTTCGAAGCCCTCCACCACCGTCTCCCTGGTCCGCAGGCGGCCGTCGGCGAGCCAGCCGGCCGCCCGCGAGACGTAGCCGGGGAGTTGGTCCAGGTGGTCGGTGACCAGCACGCCCTGGAGCGTCAGCCGCTTGGTGACGATGTCGTACAGGTTGGTGGGACCCGGCGCCGGGTCGATGGCGTTGTACCCGCTGATCATCCCGACCAGGGCCGCCTGGCCGTGATTCTTCAGCGCGCCGATGGCCGCCTCCAGGTGCTCCCCGCCGACGTTGTCGACGTAGACGTCGATGCCGTCCGGCGCGGCCTCGGCCAGCTGCTCGGCGATGGGCCCTGCCCGGTAGTCGAGGGCCGCGTCGAACCCGAACTCCTCGGTCAGGATCCGGCCCTTCGCCGGCCCGCCGGCCGACCCGATCACCCGGCTCGCGCAGAACAGGCGGGCCAGTTGCCCGGCCACGCTGCCGACCGCGCCGGCCGCGCCGGAGACGAACACCACGTCGCCCTCCCGCACCGGCGCGATCTCGGTGACGGCCAGGTACGCCGTCAGCCCGGTCGGCCCCAGCGCCGACAGGTGGTCCTGCGGGCGGGCGGCCGAGACGTCCACGACGGGCGCGTCCGCCGCGTTCAGCAGCGCGTGCTCACGCCACCCCGCGAAGTGCGACACCGTCGCGCCCACCGGGACATCCGCGCTGCGGGAGGCCACCACCTCGCCGACCGCGCTGCCCTCCAGCGCCCGGCCGACCTCGAACGGCGGAATGTAGGACTCGCGGTCGTTCATCCGCCCGCGCATGTACGGGTCGACGGACATCCAGGTGTTGCGGACCAGGATCTGCCCCTCCGCCGGCTCCGGCACCCGGGTCGTGACCAACGCGAAGTTCTCCGGACCCGGCTCGCCGACCGGGCGGGACGCCAGCCGGAACTCACGACTCACGATCGCGCTCATCGTGCCGCTCCCCTCTCTTTCGTCAGGTTTCTCGCTTGCGCTGTCCCCGGCACGGTGTCGGAAGGCACTTCAGGTCCGCTCCAGGTGAGCTTCGGATCCGCCTGAAGGCGGCGTCAGGGCCGTTGGGTACGGTGCCCCTGTGCGTTTCGGGGTGCTCGGCCCGCTGGCCGTCTGGACGGAGGACGGCTCGCCGGTGCCGGTCCCGGAGGCGAAGGTCCGTGCGCTGCTGGCCGACCTGCTGACCTCCGAGGGGCGGCCGGTGTCGGTCGACCGGCTGGTGGCGGACCTGTGGCGGGAACGGCTGCCGCGCGACCCCGCCGCGGCGCTCCAGACCCGGGTCTCGCAGCTGCGCCGCGCTCTCGGCGACCGGACGTTCAGCACTGAATTCGCCCACGGCACCCGCCACCCCGCTCCCCCGGATCCCTGACCCGCCCGCCGCCCATTCGGGATGTGTAGTATCCCTGTTCATGTTGATGGGCGAGGGCGTCGAGTGGGGTCTGCACTGCTGCCTGGTGCTGGCCTGGCTCGACGATCGGGCGCCGATCGCCACCGGGCGGTTGGCGGAGATCTTCGAACTGCCGCCGGAGTACCTCAAGAAGCGCCTGCAGCCGCTGGTGCGCGAGGGGATCCTCGAGTCCACGCCTGGTGCGCGGGGTGGGTACCGCCTGGCGCGGGCACCGGAACGTGTCACGGTGCTGGATGTCGTGGCGGCGATCGAGGGGCGCGAGGACGCGTTCCGGTGCACCGAGATCCGCCAGCGTGGCTCCGGCGCCTCGGCGGCCGCCGCCGAGTTCGCCGAGCCGTGCGGAATCGCGAAGGTGATGCGCCGCGCGGAGATGGCGTGGCGGCGCGAGTTGGCCGCCCGGACGATCGCCGACCTGATGGCCGAGACACCCGCGGGTGCTCCGTCGCGGGTCCGCCGCTTCCATGAGCGCCTGACGACCTGAGCCGCCCGTCGACCACGACCGGGAACCACCCGGCCTCCGGGCCGGGTTTTCTTGAAAGGGAGAACCGGGATGCAAGACATCCCGATTGAGCCGGTCAGGGGACGTCCGGTCGCGGCCGAGACGACCACCGGACCGAACGGCCTCAGCCGCACCCTGATCCTCGCCCTCGGCACCTTCGCTGTGGGAACCGACGCGTTCGTCCTCGCGGGGTTCCTGCCCGACCTGGCCGCCGAACTCGACGTGCCGACGGCGACGGCGGGATGGGCGGTGACCGCGTTCGCCGCCGCGTACGCGCTCGGGTCTCCCCTGCTCGCCACCGCGACCGCGCGAGTGCCCCGCCGCGCGCTGCTGGTGACGGCCCTGATCGTGCTCGGCGTCGCCAACCTCGCCTCGGCCGTGGCCACCACGTTCTGGCTTCTGCTGGCCACCCGCGTCCTGGCCGCCGTCGGCGCCGCGGCCTTCACCCCCAACGCCGGCGCGGTCGCCTCGGCGCTGGTCCGTCCCGAGGCCAGGGCCCGGGCCCTGGCCGTCGTCGTGGGTGGACTGACGATCGCCACCGCGCTCGGCGTGCCGCTCAGTGACGTGCTCGGAGAGTGGCTGGGCTGGCGATCAGCCCTGGCGGCCGTCGCCGCGCTGTGTCTGCTCGCCGCCGCCGGCGTGGCGGCCTGGGTGCCCTCCGTGCCGGCCGGGCCGCGGATCCCGCTCGCCGCCCGGCTGTCGGTGCTGCGCAACCGGACCGTCGCCGCCACGCTCCCCCTGACCACGCTCGGCATGGCGGCCGCCTACGTCGTCTACGCCTACGCCGTCCCGGCGTTCGAGGCACTGGGCATCGCGCCCTCCTCGACCGCGTGGGTGCTGGCGCTGTACGGGGTCGGCGCGGTCGGGGGCAGCCTGTCGTCCGGATATGTCACCGACCGGTGGGGGGCGACCCGCCTGCTGACCGTCGGCTACCTGGTCATGGCGGCTGCCCTGGCCATCATGGGCGCCCTGGCCGCCACCCACGCCCAGGTGGCGTCCCTGGCCGGACCGCTGGCCGCGGCGTGGGGCGCGGCCAGTTGGTGCCAGACCCCCGCCCAGCAGCACCGGCTCATCGAGGCGGCGCCCCAGGAGGCCGGCCTTGTGGTGGCGCTCAACGCCTCGTGCATCTATCTCGGCATCGGCGCGGGCACCCTCCTGGGCGGGATCGCCATCGGCAGAGGTGCCGGCACCATGTACTTCCTCGGTGCCGCCCTGGCCGCCGCCTCGGTCGTCTACCTGCGCGCCACCGCCAAACGTGTCACCCCGGGGCCGCTCGCCCCGGTGCCAGCGTCCGGGCGCCCCTGACTGACCACGAAGGGTCCACCCGCGGAGGAGGCCCCGGTCAGACGGTGGTGCGCAGGTCGCCGTCGGTGGGTCGCGTGGACCGTTCCTCGTGGGGAGTGCGGGGCAGGACGAGGTGGGTGAGGGCCAGCCCGGCGAGGCTGAGCGCGGCGCCGGCCAGCCCGGCCCAGCGCAGGGCGTCCGCCGCGACGATGAGGCCGCCGAGGGCCGAACCGGCGGCGGCACCGAGGTTGAACGCGCCGACGTTCGCCGCCATGGCCAGGGTCGGTGCGTTGCCGGCATGGCGCAGGATCAACCCCTGTAGCGGCGCGATGGTGGCGGTGGAGAGGAGTCCGAGCACGAGGATCGCCACCACTGCGGTGGGCTGCCATACGGCGGCGAAGGGGAAGAGGAGCAGCGCTCCCGTCAGAGCGCTGAAGACCGCGCGCACGGTGGCGCTCATGGACTTGTCGGTGAGTCGCCCGGCGATCAGGTTGCCGAGGAAGCTGCCCGCCCCGTAGGCGAGTAGGAGCCCGGAGACCGTCGTGGTGGAGAAGCCCGACACCCGGGTCAGCAGTGGGGCGATATAGGTGAAGACCACGGCGACTCCGGAGAAGCCGACGGCGGTGGTGGCGATGGCCAGCAGGACCGGGCGGCGGGTCACCACGCGGACCTCCTCCCGCAGCCGCGTGGCGGGCGCCGCCTGTCTGGGCAGGACGGCCGCGAGGAGTACCACGCCCACCAGCGCGAGGCCGGTCAGCGCGATGAACGGGGCCCGCCAGCCGGCGCGTTCCCCCAGGAGCGCGCCCAGCGGCACACCCAGCAGCGTCGCGACGGTGAATCCGGAAGCGACGGCGGAGATTGCCGTTCCGGCCCTCTCCCGTGGCACCACGCTCGTGGCCATCACCAGTGCCAGGGCCAGGAACGCGGCATGGCTGAGCGAGGAGACCACGCGCCCCAGTAGCAACAGTTCGAAGGTCGGGGCGGCGGCGCTGATCGCGCTGCCCACCGCGAACAACAGCATCAGGCACATCGCCAGCGCCTTGCGGGGCACCTTGATGGTGGCCGCGGCCACGACGGGCCCGCCCAGCACGACGCCGAGGGCGTAGGCGGTGACCGCCTGTCCGGCCGTGCCCACGGACACGTCCAGGTCCGCTCCGACCTGGGGCAGCAGCCCGGAGATCAGGTATTCCGACGTGCCGACGACGAAGACGCTCACACACAGGGAGGCGAGCGTCGCGAAGCTTCCTCTCATGACGCGGACGCTAAACTCTCACACCGATGTGAGAGTCAAGTCGCGTTGTCGAGGGAAGGGGCGATGGATGCGTATCGGCGAGCTGTCGCGGAGAACCGGCGTCCACGAGCGCCTGTTGCGCTACTACGAGGAGCAGGACCTGCTCCACCCGGAACGGCGTCCCAGCGGCTACCGGGACTACCACGAGGACGACGTCGACGCCGTTCGCCGCATCCGAAGCCTCCTGGCCGCCGGCCTGAACACCGCCACGATCGCCACCATCCTGCCCTGCCTGCGGGACACCGGCGAGGGCCTGGTTCCCACGTGCTCGGACCTGCTGGCCGACCTGCACCGGGAACGCCACCGGATCGCCCAGTCGATCAGCGACCTGCAGACCTCCCTGGGCGCACTCGACAAGGTGATCGCCGCGGCCCCACCCGAGGTCACCCGCCGAGCGCTCGCCGCGCTCGACGACTGAGACGGGCGTCAGCCGGCGGGTTCGATACGGAGCACCGCGGCGCTGCCGAGAGCTTCGACGACCTCCAGGCTCATGGCCTCGTTGATCGTCGCGACGGTCCCCTCGTCGCAGCTCAGCCCGACACCGCCGCCGCCCGCTGACGACACGCCGCCGCCACCGGAACAGCCCGAGACGCTGTAGCCCGAGCCCGTCAGCGGCGCGACCATCTCGACCGTGCCGTCGCTGATCGCCGTCACCTCGATCGGCCCGAGACCGTACGTTTCCGGCACCGCCACGACGTCCCCCACGGCGACCTCGATCTCGCACGTCCCGTCAACACACGGCCCGGTCGGCGATGGCGACGGCGTGGCCGGCTCCGTGGGAGTCGGCGCGGGGTCGGATGCCCGCGCCCCGGAGTCGGACCCGCTGGACTGCTCCTCGGGGGGTGCTCCGTCCGAAGGGTCCGAGGAACATGACGTGAGCGCGGCGAACACGACGGCGACAACCGCACCGACGACCGCGGTGGATGACGTTCTACGCATCATGGTCGCCATGGAACCACCCTCGCTCGGGACCCCTCCCGGGCCTTGTCCTGGGCGGGGGCGCCGCCGGCGGTGACCAGGGCTCCGGCGTCTCCGCTGTGAGAGAGTTGCGGCGGCCCCGCCCGGGTGCCTGGCGAAGTGGCTGCCCGACAGGCGGGGGCCGGGTTGGAGGCGACGTGGAGCGTCCTGACATGTCCCGCGGTGCTCGGCTGGCCGCCTACGGTGCCGCTTCCACGTCGCTGGCGTTGCGGAGCGATCGCCGACTGAACGAGCTCGTGGACGCCGCCACACCGATGGGCTCCGGCATCGGCGGCAAGACCGTGCTGCTGGAGGTCGACGGAACCCCGGTCTTCGTCAAGCAGGTGCCCCTGACCGACCTGGAGCGACTGCCGGGGAACACGCACTCCACGGCGAACCTGTTCGACCTGCCGGACTTCTGCCACTACGGCCTCGGCACCATAGGCAGCTCGGGGTTCGGAGCCTGGCGGGAGCTGGCGGTGCACATCATGACGACGAACTGGGTGCTCGCGGGCGACCACGAGGGCTTCCCCCTGATGTACCACTGGCGGGTGCTGCCAGGGCACGGCCAACCACTTCCCGAGGACCTGGCCGACGTGGAGAGAGCTGTCGCCTACTGGGGAGGCGGACCGGCGGTGCGCCGCCGGATCGAGGCTCTCCAGCAGTCCTCGGCGAGCCTGGCGCTGTTCCTGGAGTACATCCCGCAGAACCTGCACGACTGGCTGGGGACCCAGATCGGCGCCGGGGAGGAGACAGCCGAGCGCGCCTGCGCCATGGTGGAGAACGAGTTGGAGACCGGCATCTCGTTCATGAACGACCACGGGCTGCTGCACTTCGACGCCCACTTCCAGAACATCCTGACCGACGGCCGGCGCCTCTTCTTCGCCGACTACGGCCTCTCGATCTCCTCCCGCTTCGAACTCGCCCAGGACGAGGTCGACTTCTTCGAGCAGCACCGCACCTACGACCGGTGCTACGCCGTCACCCATCTGGTGAATTGGCTGGCCGTCGCTCTCTACGGGTACGAGCCGGAAGAACGCCGAGCGTTCGTGCACGCCTGCGCCCGGGGGGTGACGCCTGGGGACGTTCCGGCGGCGGTCGCGGCAGCGCTCGTCCGGCACGCGCCGGTCGCCGCGGCGATGGGGGACTTCTATCGCCGCTTCCAGCGGGAGAGCCGGGCGACTCCCCACCCGTTGGAGGCGATCCGCCGGCTCGGCTGAGCCTTCCGCACAGGCGCCCTGGGGGTCGGTGCCAGGACCTGTCATGCTGAGCGAGTTCGACTCGGTCCTCGCGCCGTGGAGGGTATTGATGCGTGCCGGCGTCGTGGTCACCGCGCACCCCGGTGTGGAGGATCTCGCCCGGCGGGCGGAAGAGTTGGGCCTGCACAGCTTCTGGGTCTACGACAGCCCGATGGTCCACGGCGACCCCTTCGTCGCCCTGAGTCTCTGCGCGAAGGCCACCAGCCGCATCAGGCTCGGCATCGGCGTGACCTCGCCGGCGCTGCGCTCGGCCCCGGCCGCCGCGAGCGGGCTCGCCAGCCTCAACGCCCTTGCCCCGGGCCGGATCATCTGCGGGGTCGGTACGGGAAACACCGCCCGACGCACCCTGGGGATGCGGCCGACCACGGCGGCCACGCTGGAGCACTTCACCTCCGCACTGCAGGATCTGTGCGCCGGACGTACGACCGAGCATCGCGAAGGTGACCGGATCCGCGACATCCGGTTCCTGCACACCGGCGGGCACGCGAACACCACCGACCCGATCGAGTTCGTCGTGGCAGCCCTCGGCCCGAAAGCCGCCGCCGTCGCCGGCCGCCGTGGCACCGGCCTCATCTCCTTCGGCCTGCTGGACCCGACCGCCTGGCACGCGCTGCACGACGCTCGCCGCCATGCCGCCCAGGACACACGCGGCAACCCCGACTCCTACCTGGTCACCGCGCTGCACATCCTCGGCGTGGGCGAGGACCCACACGGCGACGCGGCCCGGGACGCGACCGGCCACCTCGCGCTGTCACTGCTGGCGTACGCCGCCGACACACCCGCCTTCGCCGAGCAGCTCGGCCCTGAAGAGCGCGAGGCGGTCCGGCGACTGCTCGACCGGCGCGGCACCACCGCCACCGCGCCGGACCGGTACACCAAGCTCTACCCCAACTACCTCCTTCGCATCGCGCCGCAGGACCGGGACCTGGTCCTGCCCTCGCTGATGAACAGCCTGGCCCTTGTCGGCACCCGTGACGACCTCAGGGCCCGCGTCACCACCCTGGAACAGGCCGGCATCGACGAACTGCTCATCCAGCCGGTGATCGACCCGCCCACCGAGATGGCGCAGCTCGCGCAACTCCTCAGCTGAGCGGGGCTGCTGGAGGTGCTGCCCTGCTCGCGTACCGAGTCGCCGGCCGGCGCGTGCGCGCGGCTGCCAGGTGGGGACCACGTCGGCGCGGCCGCGCTGACGATGCGCCCGCTGTCGGCCATCGCCCGCTACCGGCCTCTGCTACCAGGTGATAGCTTCCTTTCATGGCGAAGACCCAGATGAACCTCCGGCTGAAGGAGGACGCGGCCGAGATGGCCCGGCAGGCCGCGGAGACCCGGCACCTGCCCGTGAACGAGTACGTCGAGCAGTTGATCCGGGCGGACAACGAGAAGCTCCGCGAGACCTTCCTCGCCGGCGCCCAGGAGGTCCTGGACGGCTACGGAGACCTCATCGACCAGATCGAGGACGCCGCGTGATCCTGCACGTCGACCTCTCCTGGATCCTCGAGGTCGCCCGCCGCGCGGGCCAGGACGACCCGGCCCCCGACGACTACGGCGTGCCGATCGCGGCCGTCGAGCGGCACCGCGCCGTGCTCGCCGGTCAGGACGTCTACCACGGCGTCTACGCCAGGGCCGCGGCGCTCGCGCACACCCTGGGCCGGCTCCGATGGCTGGAGCGCTCCAACCTCCGCGTGGCCATCGCGGTCGCCCACGGCTACCTGGTCGCCTCCGGCATCGACGCCAAGCTCACGCAGGAAGGCGTCACCGCTCTCGCGACCGAACTCAAACAGGATGCCGCCACCGCGGCGTCCGTTGCCGCCATCCTCCGCGACTGGTCGGCCTGAGCAGCCGAGCGTCTCCGGCAGCGCGGCGTCAACATGATCAGCGATGGCGTGCCCCGCGCGGCACTGCGTGGCCGCCCGTCACATGCCCCGCTGCCGGCGGTTTGGAGGCGGAGGCCCGGACTTCGCTCATCGACGGCGCAGCAGGCTGGTGCTCACCGCGGTGTTCATCATGAGGAGGGCCGCGGTGAAGCCGAGGAGGGCGACGGGGTCGCTGACGAACCGGGTCGCGAGGCCCACTCCGACGACGGGCACCGCCAGACCGATGTAGGCCGCCAGGAAGAGGCCGGCGAGCGCCTCGCCGCGGGCCCGGTGGGGAGCCACCGAGGCCACCGTGGCGACGGTCCCCCTGAACAGCGTTCCGGCTCCGGCGCCGGTTGTCACGCCGGCGACCAGGAAGAGCCCGAGGTGGGGCAGCCACACCGCGGCCGTGATGCCGACGATCCCCGCACTCATCAGCACCAGGCCGCTCGCCAGCTGCTGGCGCGCGGTCAGCCGCGTCAGCGCGACCTGGGTGGCCGCCGCGGTGCCGAAGACCAGGAAGGTCACCAGGCCGGCGAGCACCCGCGAGGGGTGGTGCATCGTGCCGGCGACGAAACCGGGGGCCAGGGAGGTGAACAGGCCGAGCACCGAGAAGGCGGCGAGCGCTGCCGCGGCCGCGGCGAGGTACAGCGGGCGGGAGGCGGCCGGCACCTTCACCCGCTGCGGCCGGTACGGGGGCCGTTCCTCGGCCAGTTCGACGGTCTCGGGCACCAGGGCGACCCCGACGGCGCTGAGCACGAGCAGGATGAGGAAGACGAGGTAGGGCGTGCGCAGCGGGTCGGCGACGTACTGTGCGAGCAGGCCGGACACCAGCGGTCCGACCGCGAGGCCGCCCAGGTTCGCCGCGGTGGCCACCACGTCGGACCTGGTCCTGTCGGTGGTGGGGCGCGCCGTCAGGTGCAGTTCGGCCAGGTGCGCCGTGGCGGTGGCGGTGATCATGCCGACGCCGAGCCCGGAGACGACCCTCGCCAGGATCAGGACGGGCAGCGACGTGGACGACAGGAACAGCGCCGCCGAGGCCGCCTCGAGCAGGACGGCGGGGAGCAGGACCCGCCGGCGTCCCAGCCAGTCCGAGACGTGTCCGGCGAGGAAGAGGCTGACCACCACGCCGAGGGCGTACATGGCGAAGACCACGGTCACCGTGAAGGTGGAGAGCCCGTCCTGCCGCTGGTAGAGCGCCCACAGCGGGGTCGGCACGGTCGAGAACGCCATGGCGGTCAGGAAGGCGGCCGCGATGAGCCAGAATCCCGCGCCATGGCTCACGGTTCCGCTCCCGGACCGGGGCCGAGGCGCCGCGTGGTGGCTCCGGGGACCGGCCACGCGTGGCTGAGTGGTGATGGACATCCGCTGCTCCCGTTCACTGTTGTTGAACCTAGAATCAGTCCGGCATAGCGATCGCGTCCAACACATGTCCTTGCTCGGATCGATCATTGAATGCGATTGTTGTCGGGTGGAGCTGCGTCACCTCGAGTACTTCCTCGCCATCGCCGAGGAGTTGAACTTCACCCGGGCCGCCCGGCGGCTGCACGTCGCCCAGTCGGGCATCTCGGCCGCCGTCCGCAGCCTGGAGCGCGAGCTCGGCGCTCCCCTGTTCGAGCGCACGTCCAAGCGCGTGGCCCTCACCGACGCGGGCACGGCCCTGCTGCCCGAGGCGCGCAACACGCTCGCCGCGGCGCGGGCGGCGCGCGACGCCGTCGACCAGGTGCGTGGCGGCCTGCGAGGCACGCTCACCATCGGCACCCTGACGTCCGTCGACATCCTCGATCTGCCCGGCCTCTTCGGGCGGTTCCACGCCGAGCACCCCGAGGTCGCGATCCGCCTTCAGGCGGCCCCGAGCGGTTCGGCCGGCCTCGCCCAGGCGCTCGTCGCGGGCACGCTGGACGCCGCCTTCCTGTCCTTCCCCGGGCCCGCGCCCGCCGGACTCACCGTCAGGACGCTCGCGTCCGTCCCGATGCTCGCCCTGCTGCCCGCCGGTCATCCCCTGGCGGGCCGCGCCGAGCTCGACCTGGCCGACCTGGCGGCCGAGCCCTTCGTCGACTCGCCCGTCGGATACGGCAACCGCGCGGTCGTCGACCACCGGATGGCCGCGGAGGGGCTGAACCGCCACGTCAGCATCGAGGTGGCCGACATCCGCACCGCGGCCGACTTCGTCCGGCAAGGGCTCGGCGTCGCCGTGCTGCCGTCCTTCGCGATCCCCACGGCCGACCCGCGCCTGGCCGTATCACCGCTGGCCGGCGCCACGTCACACTGGACGCTGCACATCGCCACGTCCGCGACCCGCCGTCCGAGCGCCGCGCTCCGGGCGTTGCTCGCCCTCGTCGACCGCTACGTCCGACTCCCCGGTGCCGCCGACACGTTCGGCTGAGCGGGAGGGGGTGTCCAGGCGGACGTGGTTGACGATGGCGGGCGGGCCTTCGACACCGGTCAGAGGAGCAGGGGCTGCCAGGACAGGGCGTGCCGCCGGTTGTCGTCGTCCGCGGCCCAGCTGGCGATGACGCGGGCAACGGGTTCGGCGCCCACGCTGGGGGTGGGTGCTGTAGCCGAACTGATTCAATCGCAAGGTTGACCGGTTTCCGCCCGTCGCTAGATTTAGCGCCGTGCCAGCGCCTCTGAACGCCGAAGACCCCACCACCATCGCCGGATACCGGCTCACCGCCCGCCTCGGCGAAGGCGGCATGGGCAAGGTGTACCTCTCCCACACCCCCGGCGGGCGACCCATCGCCCTCAAGGTGATCCGACCAGAAGTCGCCGGCGACCCCGAGTTCCGACGCCGCTTCCGACAGGAAGTACAAGCCGCCGAACGAGTCCAGGGCCTCTACACCGCCCCCGTCATCGACAGCGACACAGACGGACCCCAACCCTGGCTGGCCACCGCCTACGTCCCCGGCCCCTCCCTCCACAACGCCATCCGCGAACACGGCCCCCTCCCCCTCCAGGCCGCCGCCAGAGTGGTGGCCGGCATCGCCGAAGCACTCCAGGTCATCCACGCGGCCGGCGTCATCCACCGCGACCTCAAACCCTCCAACGTCCTGCTCGCCTCCGACGGCCCACGAGTGATCGACTTCGGCATCGCCCGCGCCGCCGACGCCACCTCCCTCACCCGCACCGGCGTCACCGCCGGCACCCCCGCCTTCATGGCACCCGAGCAGGCCATGGCCCAACCGGTGACACCGGCGGCCGACATCTTCGCCCTCGGCCTGATCGCCGTCTTCACCACCGCCGGCTCCCCACCCTTCGGAGACGGCTCCTCCCCCGCCGTGCTCTACCGCATCGTCCACGAACAACCCGACATCTCCGCAGTACCCACGGAGCTGCGCGAACTCGTCACCCGCTGCCTGGCCAAGAACCCGGCCGACCGCCCCACCCCGGCCGAGGTCGTGGCCATGTGCCGCCCATTGGCCGGAGACGCCACACTGCCAGCCCACGGCTGGCTACCCCCCGCCCTCAGCGCCGAGATCGACCACCACGCCGCCACCGTCACCTCCCTCGCCGCCCAACCGGCCCCACCGCCAGCGGCGTTCCACGCCACCGCACCCACCACACCCCCCTACACCCCCGCGCCACCGCCGCGCCGACGCGGACGGAACGCCCTCCTCGCGGCATTGGCGGTCTGCGCGGTGGTCGCCGGCGCGGTCATCGGCGCCACCCTGCTCAACGGCGGCAACGACGAGAACCCCACCAACAACGACGCCGCGGGCGACGAGACGTCCCAGACGCCCACCGACCAGGAGACCACCCCGGCGGAGGAGGAAACCGAGACCACCCCCTCCGAGCCCACCTCCGAACCGCCGGCCGAACCCGAACCGGTGACGTACGAGGACCTTTCCATCTCGGACTACTACGTCATCTCGCTGTGGGAGGACCCGCCCAGGCCGGTACGTGCGGAGGCCGGGCCAGGCTACGAGGGCGACCTCGGGTACTCCGGATCGGACTTCATCCTGGAGCCTCGTCTGCTGACCAGCGGCGACAACACCCTCGCCCTGCTCCGGCAGGACGAGACCGGCTCGCTCGACACCTGCCGCTCGGTGACCCGATACACCGACGTGCTCGTCATCGAGGAGGAGGCGCCGCCCGGCTCCGAGATCTGCCTGACCACCACCGCGGGAGACATCGGCCTGATCACGGTCAAGGACTACACGACCGAGTACGTGACCATCGACCTCACCGTCTGGCGCGGCGGGGCCCAGTAGAACCACCGCACGCCCGCCGGCGGTCGGCGGGCGGCTGGGACGCCTAGGGCCGGCCGAACATGTGGGTGCCGGGGGTGGTCGCGGTGCGAGCGGTGAAGTAGTCCGTGAACGCCTGGACGAACTCCCGCTCCGTGATCTGGCCGTCCCCGTCGGCGTCCAACTCGCGGAATCCCTGGTTGAGCTCGGCCGGGTGGACCCGGGTGCCGCCGAACAGCGTGCGGTACTCGTCGGCGCACAGGTGTCCGTCGCCATCGGTGTCCGCGGCACGGAACATCGCTCGGACCGCGATGTGCAGCCCCTTGGCGAGCTGGTCGGGGTCCCGGTCGACTCCGGCCATCGCGGCCGCCACGAACTCCTCCCGGCCGATCCGCCCGTCGCCGTCGGCGTCCATGGTCTCCTCCAGGTGCCGCCACCACGTGTCGAAGGCGGCGTGGACCTCGGCCTCGCGTTCGGCCGTCAGCTCCAACGGCCAGCAGACGTTGTGCGCCATGGCCCGCAGGTCGGCGACGCCGATGAAGCCGTCTCCGGTCTGATCGAGGACCTGCCGGAAGAACGTGTCGAGGCGGACCGGGCGGGTGTCACGGCGGCGCGGGCGGCCGGCCCTCCGTGGACGCGTGGGGGCGGCGGGCGTCGGGGTCGCCGAGAGACGGAAGCGCCACCGGTGCGGCAGCCGGGTCATGACGTGCCGCGCTCCGTGGTGCACGGCCCAGGACAGCAGGGCCGCGCCCCGGCCGCTGCGCAGCCCGAACCGCTCCCGGAGGGCGGGGGGCAGGTCCGCGACGGTCAGCGTCGTCACCAGCCGGGCGATCAGCACCCGCAGCACCGGCCAGGCGGGCCCCACGAACCACAGGCGCCTGGGACGGGGCGCCTCGTGCAGGATCCCGGACAGCATGTACCGGAACTCCGGGCCGTCCGCCAGGCGTTCGCGGATGGTGCGGTCGATGTATCCGGGAACGTCCGCGGCGGTCGCCGGCCACAGCTCGTCCGGCAGGCCGAATTCCTTGCACACGCCGCGGAACTCGGAGTAGAGCCGGTCGAGTTCGGCGGGCGCGAAGGGATCGCCGGAGAGTGCGCGCAGCGCGGTCAACGTCTCGTAGAGGGTCACCAACACCCAGGTGCGGACCTCCGGGTCCTCGGCCGTGTACGCCCGGCCGGCCGGGTCGGTGCCGCGGATGCGGCGGTGTGTGCGATCCAGGCGGGCGACCTCGCGGCGCAACGCCTCTCGGTCGTGGAAGAACAGCCGGCGTCCGCTGTCCATGGTGTGCTCGACCCGTCGCCACGGATGTGCCCGGTACGTGGACCAGTCCGCCATCCCGGCGGCGACGACGGGATGCGCGGTCTGCAGGGTGAGCAACCGCCAGGCGACCAGGGCGATGCGTCGTTCCGCGAGGGTGTGCCGCAACAGGGAGTCGGTGAGGACCGGATGGCTGGCCGTCATGAACCCTCCAGGGGGTACGGTCGCGGCGCCCGGGGTGGTCACCACGCGCGCCGACCAACTCAAGCGCGCGCCCGGCCGCCCGTGTGATAGCCCCGGCTCAAACCACCCGTTCGAATGATTCAGGCGACGTGGAGGGAGGCGGCCCCGTCACGGTCGACGTCCGGTCCATCCGCCCGGCGGCCTGGCCGACGGGCGTGACGAGCAGCCGTCGTGTCAGGAAGAGAATTCGACGTGCACTCCCGCGCCAAGGGGTGATCTCATTCGGACGGTGGCGCTCCCGCCGGCCCCGGCTTCGGCCCTGGCGGTAAGCGACTACGGCTTGTGCGTCGGTGTAGGGATAGTGCCTGGCCAGGGAGGTGAACGGATGGGGCTGGACATCACCGTGGTCATGGTCGACTGGGGACGCCTGAACCGGGTGCCCGCCGGTGAGCGTGTCGAAGTGCTGATCGATACCGTCTGTCCGGACTTCTGTTGTGTTCCGTGCGCGGAGGCCGACGTGGCGGTGACGAGTGCTTGGGTGTGGCCCCGTGCGCAGGAGCAGCGGTGGTGCGCCGAGTACCGGTTCGTGCACACCACCGGGTCGTACAAGTGGCACTTCGAGTTGAGCAACGCCTGGGACGACATGCGGGAGTTCACCGACCCGGACTTGCGTGTCGCGCTGGACACGTTCCTGGGCGGCCTCGTGTGGGACGGGCCCGATGACGAGCCCGTGGTCACGGTGGGCGCCGACCCGTGGCACGCCCGATTGCTGCTGTTCCGCCCACCCGACGAGGTGCCGGCGCTGGCCCGGGCGTGGGAGCGGGCCGGGCCCCGACTGGAGGAGCTACGGGCGCCGTTCGCGGCCGAGGCGGCGGGCTGGGCGGGTCGGCCGAGGAGCTTCGACCACGCCGTCGCGCTGCTGCGTGAGTGGGCGGACGTGGTGGCGGAGGCCGATCGGCGCGGCTGGGGGCTGGTCGGGCTGCCCTACTGACGCGGGTCCATCCCGACGACGTCGCGCTCTGTCTCGAACTCGACCGGTTCCCCTTCGCCATGGTGGCGACCTTGACGGGCGGGGTCAGTCGGGCCGCCGGTCCCCCGGGCGGGTGTCGTTCTCCTTGCGGGCGAAGTGACCGTGCAGCATTCCGGTGGCCTGGCCGACCTCGATCAGGTAGCCGTCGGGGTCGCGCAGGTAGCAGCGCAGCTCGGCCTCCCGGTCGATGGGTGGGGTCAGGAACTCGGCGCCCTTGGCCGTCCAGTCCGCGTAGGTGGCCTGGATGTCCGCTACTCGGAGGTTCATGAAACTGGAGACCGTGTTTGAGCCGTCCGGGGGACGCAGGGTCACATCGGGCTTGTCGGGTGTGGGTCCGCCGCCGGGGTTCATGATGACCCAGCTGTTGGCGAGCTTGATGGTGCAGGGGTTCTCCGCCAGCACGATCTCTCCGCCCAGCACCTCGCTGTAGAACCGTCGCGACCGCGCCACGTCGCTCACGGTGAGGAAGAGGGTCATCGCCATGCCCTCGTTCGGCGCCGGGAAGGCATTGTCCCTGGACGGCTGCTGCGGCATGCGCGCTCCTTCCGCTCACGGGCCCGGCCGCGCCGCGAACGCGCTGGTCGAGTGCGCCGGGACGGGTGGGGGCACCCGATGTTGGCTCCAGCGTAGGTAAGCGTCGCGGGGCGGGCATCCGAGCGGGAGCGAGGCTTCGTCGCGCGGGTGTCGGGCGGTGAGCGACACTGACGTGCGATGCCGGTTTCGGGAGCCGGAGCCGGCGCGGGCCTGGGCGGGGTCCGGGACTGCACGGCTTTCGGCCCCGTCGCCCCGCAGTCGGCGGAGTTGCCCGGATCGCCGGTGTGGCGGGCGGCCGCCGCGCGGGCGGGCTTCCGGACGCCTGAGGCCAGGGCCCCTCACGAGTCGGGTTCGGCCCGGGTGGAGATCACCCGTGTCCGTCCTCTCGGCGTCCTGGGGCCGCGTTCTCCAGGTCGTCGACGCTGCCGGACATGATGGTGCGGATGTGCTCGGTGATGTGCTGGAGCGGCCAGTCCCACCAGGCCAGGGCGAGGAGGCGGTCGATGTCCGCGTCGCTGTGGCGGCGGCGGATGAGGCGGGCCGGGTTGCCGCCGACGATGCCGTAGTCGGGGACGTCGTCGACGACGACCGAGCCGGAGGCGACGACTGCTCCGTGGCCGATGCGGACGCCGGGCATCACCAGGGACCGGTAACCGAGCCAGACGTCGTTGCCCACCACGGTGTCGCCGCGACCGGGGAGGTCGGCGATGAGGTCGAAGTGTTCGGCCCAGGAGCCGCCCATGATCGGGAAGGGGAACGTCGAGGGGCCGTCCATGCGGTGGTTGGCGCCGTTCATGATGAAGCGCACGCCCTCGCCGAGCGCGCAGAACTTCCCGATGACGAGCTTCTCCGGCCCGTAGTGGTACAGCACGTTGCGGGTCTCGAAGGCGGTGGGGTCGTCCGGGTCGTCGTAGTAGGAGAAGTCGCCCACCTCGATCAGCGGCGAGGTGACCAGCGGTTTCAGCAGCACCACCCGGGGCTGTTCGGGCATGGGGTGGAGCAGGGTCGGGTCGGCGGGGACTGCCGGCATCGTGATCCGTTCCTTTCCGGGGAGCGCCACTAATGCTACACACGATGCATTAGTGTGGGACGCATGAGTCCCCAAGCCTCGCCGCCAGAGGAGACCGGGCCGACCCCGCCGGGCCGAACCCGGCCCGGCGGCCGCACCGCTCGCACGCGCGCCCTGGTGCTCGACGCGGTCCGCGCCGAGCTCGGCGAGCACGGCTATGACGGGCTCACCCTGGAGGCCGTCGCCGCCCGTGCCGGCGTGCACCGCACGACGGTGCACCGACGCTGGGGGGACGTCGGCGGCCTGCTCGCCGACGTCCTGGACGCGGCGAGCGACGACGACTGGGAGCCGCCGAACACCGGCACGCTCCAGGGCGACCTGGCGGCGCTGAACCACGAGATCCAGACGGCACTCACCGCGACCCCGCCGATCGTCACGGCCCTGATCGCCGCGTCGTTCCGCTCCGAGCAGGCCAACCGCGCCCAACAGCGGCTCTGGGAGGACCGGTACGCCCGGTGCGAGGTCGTCGTCGGCCGCGCGGTCCGGCGCGGCGAGCTCCCGCCGGGGACCGACGCGCGGCGGCTGCTCATCGCCGCCACCGCGCCGGTGTACCACCACCTGGTCCTGCTCCGTGCCCCGCTCGATCCGGGGCTGCCCGACCACGCGGCCAGGGCCGCCGTCCTCGCCGCCTCCGCCGGGGCCTTCGCCGGACCGCCGCCGGCCGGCCGGGCCTGACCGGATTCCGGCGGGCCGGCTCACGGACGGCGCGCCGAGTTCAACCGCGGTCGGCGCGGGTGGCGGTGGCCACGGCGTGGAGGAGGGCGAGTGTCTCGCGGTGCGGCAGCCCCGAGCCGGGGGCGGCGGCTTCGGCGAGTGCCGTCAGGTCGGCGTCGTCGAGTGAGCCGACGGGGCGCAGCAGGCGGGCCAGCGGGTGGTGGAAGTCGTAGCGGGCCATCGCGGGCGCGGGCACGCCGTCGGGGCCCGGGTCGAGGAAGCCGTCCACGACGGCGAACCGGCCGTCGGCCGATCCGGTGACGGTGTGCACCAGCCGCGGGTTCCACCCGGCTTCCAGCAGCGGGCGGGGCGCGAGCACCGGTGCCAGGGTGTCCGGGTCGAAGTACTGGTGCTCGCCGCCCGAGCGCCCGCCGATCACGCCCCAGGCGGGGATGGCGAACAGCCCGTCGAGGGTGGGTGCCTCGGCGATCCCCTCCAGGGCCAGCGCCTCGTGCGGGGAGACGCGCCACCGGCTGAGGCCGCCGGCCTTCCCGCCGACCACGAGCGTGTCGGGGCCGGTGAAGGCCAGGCCGCGGACGGGGCCGTGCGGCGGGGGCACCACGTTGCGCGCCAGCAGGTGCTCCATGCGCGCGTCCGTCACCACCACCGCCGCGGTGCCGCCGAAGGCGACGGCGCGCCCGGTGGGGTCCACCGCGAGCCGGGCGGCGGCTTCCAGGCCGAACGGCGCGAGGTCCACGATGTCGGGTTCCCGGTCAGGACCGGCCACCGCGACCGCGGGAGCGAGCCCGCTGCCGGCGATGAAGCCGGCCGCGGTGCCCGCCGGTCGGGTGCCGAGCAGCGCCTGCCCGGTCATCACCAGTTTCTCGGTGCCGGCCGCGTAGTGCACCAGCGCCAGCCGCCGTGCCGGGTCGTCGCGCACGGCGACGACGTTCTCCGCGTCCACGCAGCCCACGGCGTGGTGCTCCAGTTCCCCGCGGTAGATCTCGCGCCAGGTGGCGCCGTCGAGCATCATGATCCGCGTCAGGCCGGGCTCCGGGAGGGTGGTCACCGTCAGCACCGGGTCACCGACGCCGAAGGACACCCACTGTGCGGCGCCCGCCCGAACGGGGTGGTCGGTGCGGACCGCGCGCGCCGCCGCGTCGGCGGCGTCGCGGACGGCCCGCTCGTCGGCGGCGGCCAGCAGGGCCAGCGCGGAGCCGTCCGTGGGAGGGCCGGGCAGGCGTCTCGCCAGCCGCACCCCGTCGGCCAGCGGCACCGAGCAGATCAGGCGGCGCAGCGGCTCGGTGTGCCCGCCGTTCAGATAGCGGGCGGCCTGTCGGTCGATCCGCTCGGCGTCCGCCCAGGCGGTGCGTTCCATCCGTTCTCCCCCTGTTCTTCGCGGCGCCGAGTTCGTCGGCCAGGCGAACGCGGGCCGCCGGGCCGCGCCCGTGGCTAGACTGTCACTCAATCTCCCGGGGGAACAGGAGACTTGATGAGCGACCCGATGAGCGTGTTGGCCATGGCCGGCGCGACGACGATCGTGGGGGCCATGGCCACCTCCGCGTGGGAGGCCACCCGAGGTCGGGTCGCCGAGTTGTTCCGGCGCCGCGGTGCGGACGAGCCGGCGACGGTCGGCGCCCAACTGGACGGCGACGCGCGCCTGGTGACCGACGACCCGGATCCGCAGGCGGCCCGTGAGGACCTGCTCCGGCCGTGGGCCCGGCGGCTCGCGGCGCTGTTGAACGAACACCCCGAGGCGGGTGAGGACGTGCGGCTGTTGGTGGAGCGGGCCGCCGCCGAGCTGCCGCCCGGCACGCAGCAGTGGGTGCAGCACGTCACCGCGCACGCCGGCGGCACGGCGTTCGGCGCGCAGGGCCCGGGCAGCAGCGTTCACGTCCATCTCCCGTCGACGCCCGGCGCCGACGACGGCCCGGTGGGTGGGGCCGGCCGGGCCGGGTGACCGGCCCGCCGATCGCCGGCGCCGGCGATCCGTACCCGCGTCAGGTGGTGCGCGCGGAGGGCGGCTTCGCGTACGGGGTGGTCGGTGCCGACCTGCATGTCTTCGGCGACGGGCAGCCCGTCTACGTCCTGGAGAACTGGCGGGCCGTGCCGCCCGCCGACGACGCGTGGTTGCGGGAGCTGCCCAGTCGGATGCTGAGCGCCCGGCACGAGATCGTTCCGTTCACCGGCCGCGCGGCGGACCTCGCGGCGCTGCACGCCTGGCGGCTGATGGACCGGCGGCTCGCCGCCCGCTGGCTGCACGGGCCGGGCGGCCAGGGCAAGACCCGGCTCGCCGCCCGGTTCGCCCGCGAGTCGCTCGCGGACGGCTGGAAGGTCGTCAGCGCGGTTCACGGGCCGGGCAGCGTGCTGCCGCCGCCGGGCAGCCAGGACCTGACCACCGACGGCGCCGCCGGTCTGCTGCTGGTGGTCGACTACGCCGACCAGTGGCCGCTGCCGCACCTCACCTGGCTGTTCAGCAACGCCCTGCTGCACCGCCCCGGCCTGCCGACCCGGCTGCTGCTGCTCGGCAGGACCGCCGACGCCTGGCCGGCGGTCCGCGCCACCCTCGCGGACCTCCAGGCCGCCACCGCGGGACACCCGCTGACGCCGCTCCCCGCCGACGACCCCGACGGCGCGGATGGCACGGACGGCACGGACGGCGGCTCCGACGCGGCGGGCGGTCCTGGCGAGCGGGCCCGGATGTTCCGCGCGGCCCGCGACAGCTTCGCCGCCCGCCACGGCCTGCCGACGGCCGCCGACATCGCGCCCCCCATGCCGCTGAGCGGCCCGGACTTCGGCCTCACCCTGACCGTGCACATGGCGGCGCTGGTGGCCGTGGAAGCCCACCGGGCCGGGCGCCGCCCCCCGCGGGACACGGCCGGGCTGACGACCTACCTGCTGGACCGCGAGCAGCGGCAGTGGGCCCGCCGCTGGGACCGGCAGGCCACGCCGGACGCGACACCGCCGGACGGGATGAACCGGACCGTCTTCGCCGCCGCCCTCACCGGGCCCCTGGCGCCGCGCGCCGGCGTCACCGCGCTGGCGTCGCTCGGCGCCGGCGGGCCGCGCCCCGCCGAGCGTGCGCTGACCGACCACGCCAGGCACTACCCGCCCGCCGACCCCGCACGGCCCACCGTGCTGGAGCCGCTGACCCCCGACCGGCTGGCCGAGGACTTCGTCGCCCTCACCCTGCCCGGCCACTCCGCCGACTACCCGGCCCAGGACTGGGCGCCGTCGGCGCTGCACGCGCTGCTGCCGCACGACGCCGGGACGCCGACCGCCCCGTGGACGCCGCGCGCCCTCACGCTGGTGGCCGCGGCCGCCGACCGGTGGCCGCACGTACGCACCGGGTACCTCGATCCGCTGCTGCGCGAGGCGCCGTGGCTGGCGGTGGCCGCGGGCGGCGGCGCGCTCGGCGCGGTGGCCGCCCTGGCGGACCTCGACATCGAGGTGCTCGCCGCGGTCGCCGCCCACCTGCCGAACCGGGACGACGCCGACCTCGACCCGGCGGGGGCGGTGCTGGCGGTCCGGCTGGCCGACCACCGACTGGCCGCCACCGACGACCCGGCGGAGCGGGCCGCCATTCACCTCGATCTCGGCTGGAGCCTGGCCGGCGCCGGCCGCTACGCCGAGAGCCTGGCCGCGACCGAGCGGGGCACGGCCGGCTACGAGGCGCTGGCCCGCGCCGACCCCGACCGGTACGAGCACGAACTCGCCCGGGCGTTGAACAACCTCAGCCTGCGCTACGACCGGGAGCGGCGGACCGAAGAGGCCGTCGCCGCCATGGAACGGTCGGTGGAGATCCGCCGCCGGCGGCTGACCGACCCGGTGGGTCGGCACGCCGCCGACCTCGCCCTGTCCCTGTCCAACTACGGCAACCTGCTGAAGCACGCCGGCCGTTGGTTGGAGTCCCTCCAGGCCGGCTCGGAAGCGCTGGCCCGCTACGGCCGGCTGGCCGCCGCGCACCCCGGCGCGTACCGCGCGGACCTCGCCATCGCCCTGCTCAACCACGGCGCCGACCTCTCCGCCGCGCTCCGCAAGGAGGCGGCCATCGACGCGACGCGGCAGGCGGTGACGGTGCTGCGTGAGCTGGCGGCCGACCATCCCGCGGCGTACGAGGGCACGCTCGCCAGCGGACTGGCGAACCTCGCGTCGCTGCTGACGGAGCAGGGGAAGCACGCGGAAGAGCTGCTGACCTGGCACCTCGGGTCCGGCGGCGCGCCGGACCCGGAGCTGCTGCCGCCGCCGCGCTGGCGGGAGGAGGCCCTGGCGGCGATCGAGCAGGCCGTGGAGATCGACCGCCGCCGGGCGCGGGCCAACCCGGCGGCGCTGGAGGCCACGCTCGCCGGCACGCTGCGGACCAGCGCGGCCGTGCGGCACGCCTGCGGGATGGAGGCCATGGCGTTGACCGACGAGCGGGAGGCGGCGGCGTTGAGCGACCGGCTTGGCGACGCGGCCGAACCGCACCGTGCCGAGCGGCAGGCGACGTACGGCTCGCAGGTCGTCCCGGACGTGCTGGACGACGTGCAGCTCACCCTCTACCATCACCTCGCCTCCGCCGACCTCGCGACCCACGGCCCGCACTTCGCGATGCTGCTGGACCTGCACCGTCCGACCGCGGCGGACGGGCCACCGCGCACGCACGACCTGGCCGCCCTGCGGGAGGCCGTGGAGGTGCGCGCCCGGCTGGCCGCGCTGGACCCCGTGACGCACGAGCCCGACCACGCCTACGCGTTGACCCGGCTGGCCGACGCGCTGTGGTGGGAGGGGGAGCACGCGGAGTCCGCCCCGGTCACCGAGCGGGCGGTCGAGGTCACCGCCCGCCTCGCCGCCGTCGACCCCGAGGAGTACGGGCCACCCCTCGCCCTGGCCAGGAGGAACCTGGTCCACCGCCTGGCCGCCACGGGTCGCCGCCGGGAGGCCCGTGCCCTGCGCCGCGCCCACCGCCGCGTCGACTCCTGACCGGGCCGGGGCGGTCGGCGACCGCCGCCCCGGTGGGGCCCGACGCGCGCATGGCCGGTGTCGGCCGGGGCAGGAGGGCCGAGGGAGGCTCGATGTTCGAGGGATTCGAGGAGGCCGAGGCCCTGGCCTCGGCGCTCACCGACTTCCTTCGAACAGCTCCGGGCCGCCCGTGATCAGGCACTCCGCGTCAGTCGAGGTCCGGCTCGGCGTCGCCCAGTTGGCCGGGGATCACGAGCCCGGTCTCGTAGGCGGCGATGACCGCCTGGGCGCGGTCGCGGAGGCCGAGCTTGGCGAGGAGGTTGCTGACATGGCTCTTCACCGTGTGCTCGCTCACCACCAGAGTGGTGGCGATCTCCGCGTTGGACAGGCCACGGCCGAGGAGCCGCAGGGTCTCCCGTTCGCGCTCCGTGAGGACCGTCAGCAGTTCCGTTCGCGGGGGACGCACTGCCCTGCCCGAGGTGAAGGCGGCGACCAGGGTGCGGGTGACGGAGGGGGCCAGCAGGGACTCCCCCGCCACGGCGACCCGGACCGCGTGGACGAGGTCGTCACGTCGCACGTCCTTGAGGAGGAAGCCACTGGCGCCGGCGCGTAGCGCGTCGAAGACGTAGTCGTCCTGTCCGAAGGTGGTCAGCATGATCACTCGGGAGGGGGTTTCGGCGCAGATGATCCGGGCCGCCTCGATGCCGTCCATCCCCGGCATGCGGATGTCGAGCAGCACGACGTCGGGGCGGTGGGTGCGGGCGGCGCCGACCGCCTCGAACCCGTTCCCGCTCTCGGCGACGACCTCGATGTCGGGCTGGGCGGCCAGGATCATGGCGAATCCCGCGCGGACCAGTTCCTGGTCGTCGGCGACCACGACGCGGATGGTCATGCCGGCACCGCCCGTTCGGGGGCGGGCAGAGGGAGGAGTGCGCGCACCTCGAAGCCGGGGTGACGGTCCGTCCTGGGGCCTGCCGTCGCGGTCCCGCCGCAGGCGGCGGCGCGTTCCCGGACGCCGATCAGGCCGTTGCCGCCGGACGGCAGGTCGGGGCCGGGAACGCCGTGGCCGTCGTCGAGGACGTGGATCTCCAGGCCGTCGTCGTGCCAGCGCAGCCGTATCTCGGCGTGGGCCGCGCCGGCGTGCTTGACGACGTTGGTCAGCGCCTCCTGGGCGATCCGGTAGGCGGCGAGGCCGCAGTCGGCGGGGATCGGGCGCGGGTCGCCCTCGGTGGTGAGCCGCACGTCGAGTCCGGCCCCGGCGACCTGGCGGGCGAGCGCGGGCAGGTCGTGGATCGTGGGTTGTGGGGCGCGGGTGCCGTCGGTGTCGTGGAGTACGGCGAGCATGCGCCGCAGCTGGTCGAGGGCGTCCCGGCCGGTGCGCGCGATCGCCCCGAACGCCGCGGCCGCACGCCCTGGTTCGGTGTGCAACGCGACAGGGCCCGCCTCGGCCTGGACGATCATCAGGCTGATCGAGTGGGCCAGGACGTCGTGCATGTCGCGGGCGATGCGGGCGCGTTCACGCTCGGCGGCGCGTTCCTCGTGCGTGCGGCGTTCCCGTTCCAGGCGAAGGGCACGCTCGGCGAGGACGGCGGCCTGGGCGCGGGAGCCGGCCGTGGCCCTGCCGAGGGCGTAGGCGGCGACGTACAGCACGATGCCGCGCGTCGCGGTGTCCGGGGAGCCGACGGTCAGGAGGCCGCCGGCGCACATGACCACGAAGACCGGTAGCCGTACTCTGGGCGGGGCGGTGGCGGCCACCCCGTGCAGGGCGATGAGGACGCCGTACCACAGCGGCTGGGGCGCGACCGGGTCGGCGAGGTCGTAGAGGCCGGAGAAGACAGCGCAGACCAGCAGCACCGACACGGGCCGGTGGCGCCGCGCGACCAGCGGAAGCGAGGCGCCGACCGTGGCGACGTAGCCCCACCAGTGCCAGGGGAGCCCGCTGTCGCTGTGGCGGAACAGCAGCGGCGCGGTCTGGGCGATGGCGGCGGCGACCGCGAGTCCCACGTCCGACCAGGGGGAACTCAGCAGGCGGTCGAGCCACGGGGCGGTTGGGGCGGACACGAGCCTGGATTCTCCCACTTCGGCGGCGCTCAGGAACGCGCGGCGGCCGGCCGGGCTCCGCGGGGGAACGGGGCGAGGCCGACGAGCAGCAGCAGGCCGACGGCCGGCAGCAGGTCGAGATCGATCGGGGCGACCAGTACCGCGAGCGACACGGCCGCCGCGCGCCACACCGGTACGGCGCGGGCCGCCGCGAGGTGGCAGGCCAGCACGAGCAGGCCGAGGAAGAACAGCACCGGTCCCGCCTCGTAGACGGCGATGTCCATGCCGGGCAGGTTGTGCACGTCGGTGAACATGCGCCGCATGTCGTCGTGGTCGGCCGCCAGCAGGCCGATGACCAGGTCGATGGAGACCTGGGCCAGGGAGCAGGTGACGCCGACGAGCGCGATGCCGAGGGTGGCCGTGGCGAGGGCCCTGCCGCCGGTCAGTCGTCGCATCTCCCGGAGCACCGGGACGAACAGGAGCAGCGCGAGGAGGAAGGCCAGGTGGCCGGTCGTCCACGCGGGTCCCGGGCCACGCTCCCCGTCCAGGCCGTCGAGGACGCGGATGAGGCCGTAGGCCGTGATCAGGAGCGGGGCGGCGAGGAAGGCGAAGGATTTGTGCATGCCCTCGATGATCAGCACGGCGGCCGTGCCGGACATCGCCGGCGCGACCCATCTTCGTCCTCCCTCGCGCGACTGAGCGCGCTGCCAGGGCGGCGTACCCCGACACGTCGGGGTACGCCGCCCTGGCCGTCGCCGCTACTTGGGGTCGTGGTTGAAGGTGGCCTTGGACCAGAGGTAGCCGAGGGTGGTGAGGCCCAGGCACCAGGCGGTGGCGAGCCAGCCGTTGTGGCCGATCTCGGTGCCGAGGAGGAGGCCGCGGAGGGTTTCGATGGCGGGGGTGAAGGGCTGGTACTCGGCGATGGGTTGGAACCAGCCGGGCATGGCGTCGACGGGGACGAAGGCGCTGGAGATGAGGGGGAGGAAGATCAGCGGCATGGCGTTGTTGCTGGCGGCTTCGGCGTTGGGGCTGACCAGGCCCATGCCGACGGCGATCCAGGTGAGCGCGGTGGCGAAGAGGGCGAGGAGGCCGAGGGCGGCGAGCCACTCCAGGGCGGTGGCGTCGGTGGAGCGGAAGCCGATGGCCAGTCCGACGGCGCCGACCAGGAGCACGCTGGCGACGCACTGCAGGACGCTGCCGACGACGTGGCCGACGAGTATCGAGCCGCGGTGGATGGCCATGGTGCGGAAGCGGGCGATGATCCCCTCGGCCATGTCCATCGCGACGGAGACCGCGGTGCCGATGGTGGTGGAGCCGATGGTCATCAGCACCAGCCCGGGAGTCAGGTAGGCGATGTAGTCCGATCGGTTCCCGCCGCCGATGCCCGCGCTCATCGCGTCGCCGAAGACATAGACGAACAGCAGCAGGAGCATCACCGGGGTGAGCAGCAGGTTCAACGTCAGCGAGGGGTAGCGCCGGGCGTGCAGCAGGTTGCGCCGCAGCATGGTGTTCGCGTCGCGGACGGCGAGGGCCAGGGTGCTCATCGCACGGTCTCCTTGGGCTGGTCGGTTCCGCCGGTGAGGGCGAAGAAGACGTCGTCGAGGTCGGGGGTGTGGACGGTCAGTTCGTCGGCCTCGATGCCGGCGGCGTCCAGCCAGTCGAGGACGGAGCGCAGCTCACGCTGGCTGCCGTCGGAGGGGATCCGCAGCGCCAGCGCCTCGTCGTCCGAGGCGGCTTCGCGTAGTGCGGCGGCGGCGGTCCGGTACGCGGCCGGGTCGGTGAAGCGGAGGCGGATGTGGCCGCCGGGGATGAGGCGCTTGAGCTCGTCGGCCGTGCCCTCGGCGGCGATGGTGCCGTCGTGCAACACCGCGATGCGGTCGGCGAGTTCGTCGGCCTCCTCCAGGTACTGGGTGGTGAGGAAGACCGTCACGCCGCCGGTGACGAGTTCGCGGATGATGCCCCACATGGTGTGACGGGAGCGCGGGTCGAGGCCGGTGGTCGGCTCGTCCAGGAAGATGATCCGGGGGCTGCCGACCAGGGTCATCGCGATGTCCAACCGCCGCTTCATGCCACCGGAGTAGGTGGAGGCCGGCTTCTTCGCCGCCTCCACCAGGTCGAAGCGCTCCAGCAGTTCGGCCGCCACCCGCTGTCCCTCCCGCCGGGGGAGGTGGTGCAGGTCGGCCATGAGGAGCATGTTCTCCTCGCCGGTGATCAGCCCGTCGACGGCCGAGAACTGACCGGTGACGCCGATCGCGGCGCGCACCGCCTGCGGTGCGGTGGCCAGGTCGTGGCCGCCGACGTGGAGGTCGCCGGCGTCGGGGGTGATGAGGGTGGAGAGGATCTTCACGGCGGTGGTCTTGCCGGCGCCGTTCGGGCCGAGGAGGGAGAAGATCGTTCCCTCCGGGACGGCCAGGTCGACACCGTCCAGGACGGTCTTCTCGCCGTAGGACTTACGCAGCCCGACGGCGGAGATGGCGGCGGGCGACTGCGAACGCCCGCGCCCGCCCGATCCAGGCATGGGCATGACAGAAGAAGGCATGGAGCCCTCCCTTTCGAAGGCTGAAGCGACTGGGGTGTGGGATGGACGAGCCGGCGGGGCCGGCGGGGGGCCGGCGTTCAGGCCCGGGCGCGGCGCACGTCGATGTTGCCGTGTCGGGTGCGGGCGCGGACCTTGACGGTGTCCTCGGTCTCCTCGGGAGAGTCGGAGGCGGTGAGCGTGTTGCGCACCTGTCCGTGGCCGGAGCTCACGTCGAGCCAGGCAGCGGTGCCCGCGCGGATGCCGATCTCGATGGCGCCGTAGGAGGTCTCCAGGTCGATCGTGCCGCGCACGACGTCGATGACGCGCAGGGTGCCGTGGGCGGTGGTGGCGGCGACCGAGCTCTCGGCGCGCTCGATGTTGATGTCGCCGTTGGCGCCCCTCACCCGCAACTCGCCGATCGCGGCACCGACGGTCGTGGTGCCGTGCGAGTTCTTCAGGACGGCCGGCCCGTCGACGAGGCCGACGCGCATGCTGCCGGAGCTGGTGGTGATCTCGGCCATGCCCTGGACCCGGTCCACGGTGATCGAGCCGTGCGAGGCGGTCAGCCGCAGCGGCCCGGTCGTGTCGAAGCGGGCGTCACCGGACGAGGTCTTCACGTGCACCTCGCCGAGCCGGCCCTCGCCGAGCACCTGGGCCCAGGCGCCGGTCATGTCGACGTGCGAGCCCGTGGGCAGTTCGACCGTCACGTCGACGGTGCCGGTGCGCCCGACGAGGTAGCGCTGCTTGGGTGTCCTGACGGTCAGGGCGCCGCTCGCGTAGGTGACCTCGGTCTGGTCGGCCGCCCGCACGTCCTGGTCCTTCTTCGGGTCGCGGGGTCGCACCTCGACGACGGTGTCACGGCGGTCGCTCGCGGTGAACTGGATGGAACCGGCCTCGACGCGCGCGGTGACGGAGATCGGTTCGGGGGTGTCGAAAGCAGGCATGGCGGTACCGTCCTCATGGGTCTCGGGTCGTCCCGTTGGCGGGACGTGGTGTGGGTGACGTGGTGCGGGCGGGGGCGCGGCTAGCGCACCCAGCCCGTGAAGCTCTGCCCGAGGGCGCGGGCCCTCTCCGGGGTACGCGGCCGGGGGTCCCCGTCGACCGCGGCCGCCACGGCGCGCACCAGCCACGCGTTGACCGACAGGCCCTCGCGGCTCGCGGCCTCCTCGGCCCGCGCCTTGAGGTGGGCCGGCAGACGCAGGTTGACGCGGGCGGTGCCGCCCTCGTCGCCGTCGACCGGAGCCGAGCTCCTCAGCGGTTCGACGGGCGCGGCGGACGCTTCCGTCGCGGCGCTGTCGGTGGGCGGCGGGGTCACCACGAAGTCGGGGTCCAGGCCACGCAGCCGCACGTCGACCGAGCCGGGGGCGAGTTCGCGGGTGATCTCGTCCATCGCGGCGGAGAGCACGTTGAGCATGGTCAGCCGGGTCGCCGACTCCAGCGGAGCGGTGAGCCGCTCGGCCAGCTCGCGGGCTTCGTCGCCGCCGGCTTCGGCGGCCACCGCGAGTTCGCGGCGGAGGGCGTCGACATACGGGGTGAGGTCCATAACGCCATCATGGCACCTGAATGGCGCCATACGCAAGCGTGGATGGCGCTACACTCGGGCCAAACCCGCGAAAAGCGGGTCTGAGCTGCGGAAACACGAGAGCGCGAGCTGATCCCCCGCAGCGCCACGCAGGGCCCGCAGATCTCGGGAAGAAGTGGAACGGCGCCGGATGGCACCATCTGATGCCACCCGGCGCCAACTGTCGCCGCGAGATGCCGGCCGCCCGACTCCCGGGGCGGCGCGGCGGGTCACGGGGCCCCGGCGGCGCCGGGGCCCGGGAAGCGGAGTCCGGGGATCACCGCGACAGGTCGAACGAGAGGTGCCCGGACAGCGCGCGGAGGAAGTCGGGGGCGTCGAAGATCGCGCCGGCGGAGGCGACGCCCACCGTCCTGGTCCGCCCGGTGAGGACGCGGTGGACCGCCTCCACGGCGAGCGGCGCGCTGACGGCGTAGATGTCCTGACCGCCGGCCACGGCACGCCGTTCGGCGCCGCCGGACCGGACGACGGCGTCGACCAGGAAGGTCTGCGCGGACCGTCCGCGCTCGTCGACGGCGGCCGGCGCCGGCGTGTCCGGGGCCGCCAGCTCACCGGCCGCCTCGACCGTCATGGAGGTGGACACCTCCGGGATGGCCAGGTGGCTGGGGACGGTGACGATGTCGGCCATGCTGAACTCCCCGAGCACGGCGCGGGTTCCCATCGGCTCGGGGAAGGTCCACTTCAGGGCCGGGAGGGCGTCGTCGCGGTACTCCACCCGCCCCTGGCTGTAGCGGACGCGCCGGCCGTCCCTGCGCCGCCGGGAGACCGTGCCGGCCTCGCGGGTCCCGGTGGTCGGGTGCCAGCCGCTCAGCCCGTACGCGACGTGCGCCTCGTCCGCCGTCGCCCAGTCCCCCATCGCCGCGGTGACCAGCAGGTCGCCCAGGCCGCCGAAGAAGGCCATCGCGGGGACCACGACGGTGCTCGCGGCGCGGGCGCGGTCCGCGAACTGGGAGAAGGTGTCGAGGTTGGCCTCGATCTCGGCCGCCACGTCCACGTACGGGATGCCGGCGCGCAGCGCGGCCTCGACCAGCGGGGCGGCGGTCGCGGCGAAGGGCCCGGCGCAGTTGATCACGGCGTCCGCGCCGGCCAGTGCGCGGTCGAGCGAGGCCGGGTCGTCGACCGAGGCCGGCCGGGCGTCGAGTCCCGGGTGGGCGACCGCGAGCGCCCGCAGCTTGTCCGCGTCGCGCCCGGACGGCAGGGGGGTGAATCCGCGGTCCAGCAGCTCCGCCACCACGAAACGCCCGGTGTGTCCGTAGGCACCGAACACCGCCACCGTCTGACCCGTTCCCATCGCTTCTCCAAAGTGCTTGAACGATCAACTGTGCACATCCTGGCGGGCGCGATGGACCCGGCGCGAGTGTCGGGAACGACATGGCCCATACACTTTCGGACATGAGAACGCTCGCGCTGGCCGTCACCGACGGGATGCTCCACTACGAACTCTCCGTGGCGTACGAGGTCTTCGCCTCCGTGCCCGACGGGGTGACGGTCCCCTGGTACGACGTCGCCCTCTGCGGTCCCGGCGCCGTGCGGGCCGGGCGGTTCCGGCTGGAGTCCGACCGCGGGCTCGACCGGCTTCCGCACGCCGACACCGTGATCGTCCCCGGCTGGGCCGATGTCGACGTGGACCCGCCGGCCGAGCTGGTCGACGCGGTGCGCGCGGCGCACGAGGCGGGCGCGCGGGTGGCCTCGCTCTGCACGGGCGCCTTCGTGCTGGCCGCGGCGGGGCTGCTGGACGGCCGACGCGCGACCACGCACTGGGCGCACACCGACGTTCTGGCCGCCCGCTACCCCCGGGTGACGGTCGATCCGGACGTGCTCTACGTGGACAACGGCAGCGTGCTCACCTCCGCCGGCAAGGCCGCCGCGATGGATCTGTGCCTGCACCTGGTCCGTCTCGACCACGGCTCGGCGATCGCCAACACGGTCGCCCGCCGCCTGGTGGTCCCCCCGCACCGGGCCGGCGGCCAGGCCCAGTTCGTCACCGCCCCGGTGCCCGCCCAGGACGACCACCCGCTCGGCGAGCTGTTCCCCTGGGTGCTCGAACGACTCGACCACCCGTTGACCGTGGAGGACCTGGCCCGTCGGGCGAACATGAGCTCCCGCCACCTGGGCCGCCACTTCAGGTCGGTCACCGGCACCACCCCACTGCGGTGGCTGCTGACCCAACGGATCCGGCGTGCCCAGGAGTTGCTGGAGACCACCGGCGACAGCGTCGACGCCATCGCCACGGCCACCGGCATGGGCACCGCCACCACGCTGCGCCGGCACTTCAACCGGACCGTCGGCGTGCCCCCGGACACCTACCGTCGCACCTTCCGCAGTTCGCGCTCCGCCGCGCGGTGACCGGCCCCGGCCGAGTGGCCAGATACGGCTGAACGCCGCCAGCCGGGGCCAAGGTCGGCGCTACGCTCGTCTGGCCTGTCCTGGGGTCCGTGACGCGCCGCCCGGGTCGGGCGGGGGTGGAAGGGGGAGGCATGGCGGAACAGCCGGAGCGGCCAGCGGATTCACGAGCCGAGACGGCCGGGACCGAGGTGGTGGCCTTCGACCCGCGGGCGCGGGCGTGGGTGACGGAGGCGGACGCCGGGCGGGACGGGCTGGTGCGGGTGCCGCGGCTGAGTGGCTCACTGCGGACGGCCGGGAGGGAACTCACCGACGACGGCGACGACTTCGGCCACATCGTGCACACCACCCCGGGAGGCGTGCTGCGGACCGAATCCGTCGAGGAGATCGCGGCGGTGATCCGGTTCTGCAACGCCTACCGCATCGAGGTCGCCGCCCGCGGCCAGGGGCACGGGACGTACGGGCAGGCGCAGGTGGACGGCGGGCTGGTGGTCGAGACCGAGCCGCTGGACCACGTCGGCCCGGTGGGCGCCGGGCACGTTACGGTGGGGGCCGGGGCGGTGTGGAGCGCGGTGGCGCGGGAGACGCTGCGGCACGGGCTGACGCCGCCGGTGTTCACCGACTACCTGGAGCTGTCCGTGGGCGGCACCCTGTCGGTCGGCGGGCTCGGCGGCCAGGCGCACCGGCACGGCGCGCAGGTCGACAACGTCATCGCGCTGGAGGTCGTCACCGGGGCCGGCGACGTGGTCGGTTGCTCGCCCAGCCGGCACCCGGACCTGTTCCACGCGGTCCTCGCCGGCCTGGGCCAGTGCGCGGTCATCGTCTCGGCGACGCTGCGGCTGGTCGTCGCCCCCGAGGCCGTACGGCGCTTCCTGCTGCCCTATGCGGACCTCGAGACGTTCCTCGCCGACCAGCGGACCCTCGCCGGGGACGTGCGGTTCGCGTATGTCGAGGGCGAGGTCGAGCCGGACGACGACGGGGCCTACACCAGGTACGTGCTGGAGGCCGTCGCCTACGGCCCGCCCGCCGGGCCCCGGCGGAGCGACGCCGAACTGCTGCGCGGGCTGCGGTACGACCGGTCGGGGCGGTCGGGGCCGTTCACCGCCGAGACGCTCGGGTACTTCGACTTCCTCGACCGGCTCGCCGCGGGCGTGGCTGAGCTCAAGCACGAGGGCGTCTGGACCTGGGCCCACCCCTGGCTGAACCTGCTGCTGCCCGGCGACCGCGTCGCCGAGCTGTCCCGTGGCCTGCTGGACGAGCTCGCCGGGCAGGAGGTCGGCCCCGGCGGCGCGGTGCTGCTCTACCCGCTGCTCCGCCGTCACCTGCGCGCCCCGCTGCTGCGGGTCCCCGACGGCCGGGTGCCGTACCTGATGGCCGTGCTGTGGGCACTCGACCCGGCGGACCAGGCGGCGGTGACCGCCCGGATCGCCGCCAACCAGGCGGCGTTCGAGCGGGTGCGGGCGGCCGGCGGCACCCAGTACCCGGTGGGGTCCGTTCCGATGACCGCCGACGACTGGATCGGCCAGTATGGCGAGGCATGGCGGGAGTTCGCCGCCGCCAAGCGCCGCTACGACCCGCACCAGCTGCTCGCCCCGGGCCAGCACGTCTTCACCGGCTGAGGCCACGCGGGAGGCGAACGGCGCGGGGACGGCCGATCGGGCCCGTTGACGTCCCGCGCCGACGCCGTGCGGGACGCGTGGCCGACGTCGCCAGCACCGAACCCGCCAGGATCAGTCCGAACGAGCCGACGATCGCGGCCGTCAGCGGTTCCGCCAGGAACGCCACACCGGCCGCGACGGCCACCGCGGGGTTGACGTAGGTGAAGACCACCGCCCGGGTGGCGCCCACCTCCCTGATCAGCTCCAGGAACACGACGAACGCCAGGGCCGTGCAGAACACCCCGAGGCCCACGAGCGACATCAGGACCGTCGTCGACGGCGTCCGCGCCGGCCAACCGGCGATGCCCGCCGGCGCGTAGACCACCGCGGCCAGCAGCAGACAGGGAACGATCAGGTGCAGCGTCGGCACGTCCTTCAGCCGCCGCGTCACGATCAGCGGCGCCGTCGCGTAGCCGAGCGCCGTCAGGAAGACCTCCGTGATCGCCCACGCCGAGCCGCCGCTCAGCTCCGGGGCGGCCAGCAGCACCACCCCGCCGAGGCCGAGCAGCAGGCCGGTCCAACGGCGGGCGCCCAGCTCCTCCGTGTCGCCGAAGAGCCTGGCGAGCACGACGCCGAGGATCGGGACGGCCGCGATCAGCAGGCCCGCCATCGAGCTCGACAGTTCCCGCTCCGCGTCGGTCAGCGTCCACCAGGGGCCGATGATCTCGATGGCCGCGAACGCCAGCATCGGCTTCCAGTGCGTCCGCACCGCCGTCCGGAAACCCGGGGTGCGGAGCGCGAACGGCAGCAGCAGCGCCGCGCCGAGCAGACAGCGGACGAACACGACCCCGGAGGGGGACACGCCGTCCACCGCCACCTTGATCATCAGATAGGGGATGCCCCACAGAACGCCCATCAGGGCGAAGAGGAACCAGCCGCGTGCACTCATGCCGTCAGCTTCGAGCTCCGCGCCCCGGCCCGTCTTGAACGCCGTTGCGGTACACCGCCGGCGTCACCCCCACCACGCGGCGGAACCAGCGCGTCAGATGTGCCTGGTCCGCGAAGCCCACCAGCGCCGCCACCTCCGCCGGCCGGTGGCCCGCCTCCAGCAGGCCGCGGGCCCGCGTCACCCGGTGCTGCGCCAGCCAGGCGTACGGCGGCATGCCGACCGCCTCGCGGAAGGCCCGCAGCACCTGGTACCGCGACAGTCCGAGATCCCGCCCGATCTCCGCCAGCGAGGGCGGCCGGAGCAGTTCGTCCGTCAGCCGGACCCGCACGGCGGCCGCGACCCCCGCGGCTCCGGACACCAGGTCCCGGGTCGGGGAGGTCCTGCCGTGGCGCCGGGCCAGCGTCGTGAACAGCGGTATCAGCCGCGACTCCGCCTCCAGGGGATCCCCTGGGCGGCTCACGACGTGGTGCGCCGACCGGAGGGCGGCCGCCAACTCCGGATCGTCGATCACCGGTTCGCGGAAGTGGGCGGCGGCCCGCAGGCCCTCGGTGAGCAGCGCCGTCGTGGGGTAGAACGCCCGGTAGGCGTAGCCGTCGCCGGCGGCCGGCGCGCCGGTGTGCGCCTCCCCGGGGGCGAGGACGACGATGCTGCCGGGACCGGCCCGGTGCCGGGCGCCGCGGTAGTCGATGATCTCGCTGCCACCCGTGCAGACGCCGACGGCGAACTCCTGGTGGCAGTGCGGCGCGTAGCGGTGGGTCGCGAACCGGGCGGTGATGAGGTCCAGGGACTGCCCGGGGCCCAGCACGGCCCGGGTCCAGATCGCCTGCTCGGACGCCCCCATGGCCGCATTCTGCACCATGCGGGGGCGCGGGTGACCGGGCGTCCCGACCGCTCGTCGTCGAGCTCGGCGGGCCGGTGAGCCGCCGGGGCGGGGACGGGGCCTAGGATGCGCGGATGCCACAGGTGATCGACTACGGGCGGTTCGCGGAGCGTCTGCGGGAGGCTCGGGACCGGGTCCTCGTCGACTCCGGGGAGCGTTGGGGGTTGCTGGACCGGGTGCAGCGCGAGTGGGGTTATGTCGACCCCGGTGGCGAGCCGGTCTGGGGTCCCGGGGACGGCGAGAACGTCGACGAGGCGGGCGACCTTCCCCCAGACTCCGTCCGGGGGTACCCCCGGCTTCCGGTGCCTGCGGCCCTCACCGAGTGGTGGCACTCCCCCGTCAACTCCTTCGCGTACCGGCCCCGGCTGTACTGGGTGCACACCCAGTGGCCGCCGCTCGCGGAGGACGGGCCCGAGTCCGTGTGCGTGTTCATGTCCGAGTACGAGTACTGCAACCAGTGGGGCTACGCCGCCGCCGAGGCCGCGCGGGACGATCCGCCGGTGCTGGTGCGGACGGGGGACGAGGAGTGGCTGCCGCAGGCGGCCTCCATATCCGAGTTCCTGCTGCACCTGGCGTTGGAGCGGCTGCCCGGCCACTTCGGGTTCACCGCGGTCCTGACCCACGGGGACCTGGAGCGGGATCCGGCCGTCCTGGACCGGCTGCGCGCGTCGTTCCCCGAGATGGGCCTGTTGCCCTGGCGGGAACTCGGCGCCGACGCCGTCCTGCACGGCGGTCCCGACGTGGTGATCCGTCATGCCCGTGGCGACTTCGCCGACTGGCCGCTGGTGGTCCACGGCCGGACGCGGCAGGCGGTCGAGGCAGCCCTGGCCGTGCTGGAGCCGGTCGGCGCCGACCTGTCCGTGGCGCCGCCGGCGGAGTCGCCCGACCCGCTGCCGGATCTGCCGCCGGCGGCGTTCGCCCCCGGCGACGAGGACGAGTGGGAGCGCTGGCGGGTGGTGTCCGTCGGCACCGCGCCGCCCGGCGGCGAGCCGCCGGTGCCGGCGGCGGCCGGCCTGGCCGGACTGCCGGCCGGCACGGCCCGGGCGGCCGACGTGGCGGGCGGGGTCGCCGTCGCGGGCGACGCGGACGGCGTGGTGCACGCCCGGGTTCGCGACAGCGCCTCGGGCGGCAGGTGGCTGGAGTCGAGCGAGCGGTTGCACCGGGCGCCGGTCACCGCCGTGACCTGCCTGCGCCACGACCAGTCCGCGGAGTCGGGGTTGCTGGTCAGCGGCGACGCGGCCGGGGTGCTGCGGATCTGGCTGACGGAAGGGCCGCCGGCGGCCCGGCCGTTCGACCGGCGCGGCACGGCGGTGACCGCCCTGGCGTCGGCGGTGCTGCCCGGCTCGGGGCCGGTGCTGGCGGCCGCCTGGGCCGACGGCCTGGTGCGGGTGTGGGACCTGGGCACCGGCTGCTCCGACGTCGCGGCCGACCTGCGGCTCGGCACCGGCGTCGAGGCGCTCCGCCTCGACCCGGACGGCGTGTTGTGGGTGCGGGGCGGCGCGCCCGGCTGGGCCGCGCTGCGCCTCGACCCGGACGAGCTGTGGGTGCTGCGCCGGATCAAGGAGCAGGTGGACCGCTTCCCGTGGGACCGACTCCGGTGCAATCCGGGCCCGGCTCACGAGGTGCCGTCCCAGATCCTGCGAGCCGGCTGGGACGACGAGCGGATCGCGGCGCGGGCGGCGGAGCGACTGCACGAGCTGCTGGTGCACGGGCACGGCGCGACCGCCGCCCTGGCGGCCGCGCCGCTGCTGGCGAAGCTGGTGCTGAACAGGTGGACCCCGGTCCGGGGCCGGCTGATGACGCTGCTCGCCGACCTCGCCGACGTCCGGCGGGGCCGCACCGAGGCCGCCGACGACCAGTGGGACCTGCTCCGCCGACTGCTGCCCGCGCTGCGGCAGCTGGCCGACGACCCCGACGACGCGGTCCGGGCGGGACTGACCGAGCTGGAACGCAACTGCGCCTAGGTCCTGTCCGGTCGATCTTTTCGGATCAGGCCGCGGCGTCAGACGCGGTGCTCCCCCAGCTAACGCTGGGAGGTGCCCCCAGTCGCTTCGCTCAAGGCGCCGGATCGCAGCTCATACTTGGCCGTATTCGCGCGATTCGGTAACGCAGCGAGGTGCCGTGTATGGCGTCGCGGCCCCGGAAAGATCGGCCGGACAGGGCCTAACCGGTGGGGAGACGCGTCAGTGGTGGTCGTCGGGGCAGGAGTGGGCGTCGAGTTCCTGGATCCGGACGTTGCGGAAGGAGGCGGTGTCGTCGGCGCCGTGGTTCTGCAGTCCGATGTGGCCCTGCTGGAGGCTGCGAGCGGGGTCGGTGTTGGTGAAGTCGTTGATGAGCGTGCCGTTGAGGTAGACGCGGAGGCGTTCGCCCTCGACGCGGATCTCGTAGGTGTTCCACTCCCCCGGCGGGTTGAGGGCGGCGTCGCGGGCGGCGAGGTCGGCGGACTGGAAGCCGTAGACGGCTCCGGTGGTGCGGTCGGCGGCGTCGGTCGCGTCGATCTGGATCTCGTACCCGTTGTCGACGGCGGACCAGGGGTCGTCGGACGCGGGGAAGCCCACGAAGACGCCGGAGTTGTCGTCGCCCTCCAGCATCCAGTCGAGCTTCAGCGAGTAGGAGCCGAACTCCTGGGCCTCGTACCAGAGCAGGCCCATGCCGCCCCGGGAGACGAGGGTGCCGTCGGACAGTTCGAAGGAGCCGGGCCCGGCCTGTGACCAGCCGGTGGTTCCCGAGCCGTCGAAGAGCGGGGTGTAGCCGGTCTCGGGGCGGCAGTCGGCCTCGGTGACGCCGGCGGCCCAGCGGATGCCGCCCAGCAGGTGTCGGACGAAGTCCTGCTCGGCGTAGGACTCGGCGGTGTGGCCGCCGCCGGTGTAGAAGGCCCGGCCGCCCTCGTACTCCTTGCACCAGGCGATGGGGTGGTCGCCGGCCATGGTGCCGCCCGAGTAGCTGGACTCGTCGAGCGATGCCAGCACGTGGGAGGTGGTGCGCGGGTTGGTGCGGTAGTTGTACCACTCGTCGGTGCGCTGCCAGGTGCCGCCCAGGTGGGCGGTGGCGGCGTGCGCGCGGTCCTCGACCCGCACGGTGGCCTGCTGGATCTGGGGGTGGGACTGGAAGAGCGCGCCGGCGAGACCGTTGTACCAGTCCCAGTCGTACTCGGTGTCGGCCGCGGCGTGCACGCCCACGTATCCGCCGCCGGCGTTGATGTAGCGCTCGAAGGCCGCCTCCTGGCCGCGGTTCAGCACGTCGCCGGTGGTGGAGAGGAACACCACCGCCTCGTACCGGGCCAGGTTCCTGGTCGTGAAGGCGCCGGCGTTCTCGGTGGCGGTCACCGTGAAGTTGTTCTCCTCGCCGAGTCGGGTGATCGCGGCGATTCCCTCGTCGATCGAGTCGTGCCGGAAGCCGGCGGTCTTGGAGAAGACCAACACCTGGTAGGCGGGGTCGTCGGGGGCGGCGGCCTGGGCGGCGGAGCTGGGCGTCGCCGGCAGCGCGGCGAGGCAGAGCAGTGCCCCGAGGCCGAGGCCGGTCAGATGTCGGATGCGGCGGATCATGCGGGAGCCTCCAGATCTGGTTGGCGCCGTTGCGTGATACCGGGTCAGGACCGCGAGCTCCGATGAACGGGGCTCATCGAGCAGCCGTACGTCACAAGTAGGCTGTTGCGCTGCGAAACTCGGCAGGGAAGCGATCGAAAGACCCGGTCTTTCTGCGGTACGCACAGGGAAGATAGAGGCTTACGCACGACTTGGGGAAGACTTCTCACACAAGGCTGCCGGACTTCCGCCCGGCGAGCGGGTAAAGTTCCCCGCCCGACAGCGAACGTCCCCGCCCGGCGGGGCCGGGCGGGGACGCGTCGTGGTGTGGATCAGGGCACGGTGACCCCGTAGGCGTTGGCCGCCTCGACCACCGGCTGGAAGAACGTGATGCCGCCCGAGGTGCAGTTGCCGCTGCCGCCCGAGGTCAGTCCGAGACCGGTGGAACCGGACCAGAGCGGGCCGCCGCTGTCGCCGGGCTCGGCGCAGATGTTGGTCTGGATCATGTCGTAGACGACCTCGCCGTTCCCGTAGTCGACCGTCCAGCCGAGGCCGGTGACCGAGCCGCAGCGCACGCCCGTGGTGCTGCCGCTGCGGCAGGCCGACTGGCCCACGACCGGGTTGGCGAACCCGGTGATGGTGCCGCCGCCCGCGACCGTGCCGGGCACCGAGGAGGGCTGCGGGTCGTAGGCGACGATGCCGAAGTCGTTGACCGGGAAGGACGAGCCGGCGGTGTAGCCGATCCAGGCCGAGCCGTTGTGCCACAGCGGGTACGGCGGCGTCGGGCCGTACGGGTCGGCCGTACAGTGACCGGCGGTCAGGAAGTAGTAGGTGCCGCCGGAGCGGACGTTGAAGCCGAGCGAGCAGCGCCAGCCGACGTCGGCGTAGATCGCGTCGCCACCCTGCAGGTACTTCTCGAACGTGCCCTCGGTGCGCTGGATGTCCAGTGCGCCGACCAGGTCACCGGCGCTCGCGGTGAGCTCGGCGAGGTCGGCCTCGGAGACGGTCTCGTCGACCAGGACCGTCACGGTGTCCGTCGAGGGGTCCACCGCCCAGGCCACGCCGCCGATGCCGGCGGCCTCGACGGCCTCGCTGGCGGCGGACAGTTCGGTGGCGTTGAAGACGCCGTCGTCGGCCTGGGCGGCGCCGGGCAGGAACAGTGCCGCGGCGGCGGCGAGGCCGGTGGCCACCGCCAGGGTCCGTAAGCCCCGGGCGAGACGCCGGCGCGAGGTGGTGCGCTTCGATCTCACGTGCATTCCTCCAGTGGGATTCGTCGATCCGACGGATGAGACGGCTGCGAGTGCGTGAAGCACGGTGATCGGACACCTGCCGGGCGAAGATCTCTTACAACTCCGACAGCTTCCACACGAGATACTCCCATTCCGTCACGCACTGGCAAGACGCACTTTCGGCCAGTAGCCGGAGGGCGGCGGCGGTCAGACCGGCGAGGGCTCGGCGGGGTCGGGCGACTCGTGCCGCGCGCGGTGACGGTAGCGAAGCGGCGACTCCCCCACCTCCCGCTTGAACGCGGTGCTGAAGGCGCTCTCGGACCCGTAGCCGAGCTCGGCCGCCAGCGCCCCGACGCGGACGTCGCTGTCACGCAGCGCGCGCCGCGCGAGCAGCATCCGCCAGCGGCTGAGATAGGTCAGCGGCGGTACGCCCGCAACGGCCCTGAACCGTTCCGCGAACGACGTCCGCGACATCGCCGCGGCGCGCGCCAACTCCGCCAGCCCCCAGGGCTTCGCAGGCTCGGCGTGCATCCGGCCGAGCGCCGGGCGCAACCGTTCGTCGGTCAGCAACCGCAGCCATCCCGGGGGCAGTTCGGCCTGGCCCAGGTAGGCGCGCAGCATCTCGAGCACCAGGAGTTGGCCGTGCTGCCGGATGGCGAACGCCGAGCCCACCCGGTTCCCGGTCGCCTCGTCGAACAGCCGCTCAAGGCTGCCGCGCAGGTTGGCCGCGGCGGCGGCCGACGCCCGGACGTGCCCCAGCGGCGGCAGCGCCTGCAGGAGCAGGGCCCGACCCGCCGGGTTGAGGTCGATGCGGCCGCCGAGGACGACGTCGTCGGCGACGCGGTCGGCGGCGAGGAGGCGGGGCGAGGGGAAGCCCGGCTCGGGCGTGATCTCGCGGCGCGGTCCTTCACCGGTGCCGCCTTCGAGCCTCAGCCACGACCGGTTGTTCAGGATCGCGACGTCTCCGGGTTCGAGCTCGATCGGCCCTTCGGCGCCGTCGGTGGTCAGCCGGGCGCGGCCGCGCACCATCGCCATGAACTTCAGCGGGGTGTCCAGGGCGGCGTGCGACGCCCAGCGGCCCCGCGTCACGAACCCGCCCGTCAGCTGCCCGCGCACCTCGACGAGTTCGAGCACCTGTGACAGCTGGTCTTCGACCATGTCCGTACTCTCGCGCAAGAAATACGAACGGTCAATGATTCAGAGTTCGGGCAGTCGGGCGCAGAGTGGGGTCATGACACAGAAACAGCAGCCTCTCGGGTCCGGCTTCACCGCGGCGTCCACGGCGGACGAGGTCCTCCGTGGGATCGACCTGACGGGCCGGAACGTCATCGTCACGGGTGGCCACGTCGGGCTCGGCCTGGAGACCACCCGCGCGCTCAGCGGGGCCGGCGCCTCCGTGACCGTGGGCTCGCGCGACCCCGAGCGCGCCGCCCCCGCGTTGGCCGGCATCGAGCGGGTGGCGATCGACCGGCTCGACCTGCTCGACCCGGCGTCGATCGACGCCTTCGCCGACCGCTACCTCGACTCCGGGCGCCCGCTGCACATCCTGATCAACAACGCCGGCATCATGAGCGGCCCCCTGGTGCGGGACGCGCGCGGCTACGAGTCGCAGTTCGCGACCAACCACCTCGGCCACTTCCAACTGACCCTGGCCCTGCTGCCCGCGCTGCGCGCGGCCCACGGCGCCCGGGTGGTGAACGTGACGTCCGGCGGCCACCGGCTCTCCGACATCCGCTGGGACGACCCGCACTTCACCACCGGCTACGACGGCATGCTCGCCTACGGCCAGTCCAAGACCGCCAACGTGCTGTTCGCCGTCGAGCTGGACCGCCGCTGGGCCGAGGACGGGATCCGCGGCTACGCGGTGCACCCGGGCGTCGTCGTCACCACCAACCTCGGCCCCGCCCGGTCCGAGGACGGTCCCGCGGTGAGCGAGGAGGCGCTGCGGGCCATGGGGCTGCTCGACGACGCCGGCAGACCGGTGATCGATCCGGCGCGCGAGATGAAGACGCCGCGGCAGGGCGCCAGCACCAGCGTGTTCGCGGCCACCAGCCCCCTGCTCGCCGACATCGGCGGGGTCTACCTCAAGGACAACGACGTCTCGCCGCTCGACACCCCGAGGCCGTTCGCCTTCGGCACCGACGAGGACGTGCCGTCCGACGTGGTGCCGCACGCGATCGACCCGGAGTCGGCGCGTCGGCTCTGGGAGTTGAGCGAGCGGCTGCTCAAGGCGTAACGCCCACCGCGACGCCGGCAGGCGCCGCGACCATTGGCGCTGAGAAAAGCGCCTCTGCGACGGGTGGGCGGGGTCACCACACCGGACAGCGACTGCCCCGCGGAGACGCTATAGAAAACGGTGTCTACTCTCTTGCCTTACACTTGGGGCTGCCGTAAGTTCCGTACGCAGTAAACGGTTACTCCGCACGGAACCACTGCGACGTCGCAGTGTGGGAGCCGCCTCATGCCTCGATCACACGTTTCGAACCCGACCCGCCGTCACGTGCTCGCGTCCGCCACCGGTGCCGCCGCCCTGCTCGCACTCGGCCCGGCCGACGGCCGGGCCACTGCGGTGGGACGGGCCCAGACGTCCGGCAGCGCCGTCGCCACCCACCCGCAGGTCTATGTCACGGCCACCGACCGCGAAGCGGTCCTGGACAGGGTCGCGCGGTCCGACTGGGCGACCCGGTCGTTCGCCGCCCTGAAGGCGACCATCGACCCACTGGCCGACCGTCACCTCACGGATCCGGCGTGGATCCTGTCCCGGATGGCGATGTTCTGGAAGGAGGGTGAGCGGTACACCCAGGTCTACATCAAGGACCAGCGCTTCGACCGCGCTGAGGGCAACGCGCCGGTACCGACCGTGCGTTACCCCGCGATGCGGATCTGGAACGCGAACCGGAACGTCCCGCTGGCGGATCGCATCCCCTACAGCGAGGACGGCTCGATGATGTCGAACAACGGCCTCGTTCCCTATGCCGAGACCGGCCACATGGTCCGGCTCAACAACGAGGAGATCCTGGCCATCGCGGGCGATGCCGGATTCCTGCACTGGGTCACCGGGGAGGAGAAGTACGCGCGGTTCGCCGCCGACATCTACTGGCAGTGGCTGCTCGGCGTCTACTACATGAATCCGGCGCTCGATCCCGAACGCTCCCTGGGCGGCCCGGGTGGCTACGAGCCGGGCGGCATCGGCGGCTACTACGACTACGAGGTCATCCACGACCCCATGGGCGGTCTCGCCGCCGTGGTCTACGACTTCGTGTTCGACCACCTCCAGGCCAACCCGCACCCCCATCTCGCCGAGATCGGCAAGGGCCTGATCGAGACCTCCGGCATCGTCTTCAAACGCTTCATCGACATCAACAGGGTGCGCGGCTTCTCCACCGGCAACTGGAACATCAACGGCTGGGGCTGCGTGCTGGACGCGATCCTGGCTCTGGAACCCAACGCCCACTACCTCGACGGTCGGGGCCGCGAGTACTACCTGGAGTCCTACACGGAGACCAGCACCGAGTACCACCAGGCGCTGCCGGACATCCTCACCGAGTACAACCCCGTGACCGGCCTGTGGCCCGAGTCGCCCGTCTACTCGTTCGGCACCATCGGCTCGCTGCTGAAGTTCTCCGTGCCGGTGGCCAAGGCCGGCGTGGACACGATCGCGGACAACGACACGCTGCGGCGGGCCTCGCTGGCGATCGTCCCCTGGTTGGACGGACGCGGGAACATGGTCGTCTTCGGCGACGGGCGGGGTGGCTCACCCGGCTACACCACGTTCGAGCGCCTGCTCTCCTACTACACCAGGACGGGCCAGGGCGACAACGCCCAGCTCGTCTCCGACGTCCTGCGCAACGCCATCGCCGCGGGCCAGTACTCGCGCAACGCGGTGGGCTGGCTGGGCATCGTCGACGGCACGGACCTCGTGCCCGCGGGCGGTGCCGGCGCCGCCGAGATACGCGCCGCCTACTCCGCCCACCACCGGCACATCACGCTGAAGAACCGCAACGACGCCGAGACGGGCCTGATGGCCACCCTCTACGGGGGCTACGACGGCGCGTACCACCTCACGGACAACGGCCTGGCCGTCCAGTTCTACGGCAAGGGCTGGGCGCTCTCCCCCAACGCGAAGGCGTACGAGTCGTACTGGAGCGCCGACTACGGCTACCACCGGGGGGCGGCCGGGGCGAACACCATCCTTCCCGGCTACCGCCAGGGCCCTGTCACCGTCAACGCCATCGAACCCGCCGTGTCCGCCGACGCGTTCACGGGCGGTCCCCCGATCTCCCCACACGTCTCGTTCGCGGACGTCACGGCCGCCGAGAAACGCCGTCAGATCGCCATCGTCCGCACCTCTCCCACCACCGGCTACTACGTCGACGTCTTCCGCTCCGACCAGGAGGACAACGACTACCTGCACCACAACCTCGGCCACCGCCTCGAACTGACCGACGCCTCCGGCACCCCCTTGTCGCTCGCCCCGGCCACCGACCTCGGCACCGAGTACGACGCCGCCTACGCGTACTTCACCGAGGTACGGTCCGCCGCGCACGACGGCGACCTCAGCGCCCGCTGGACCATCGACGCCTCCGCCGCCGGCCCCGCCATCACCATGAACCTGTGGCTCGTCGGCCAGTCGGGCCGCACTGTCTACCAGGTCGAGGCCCCGCCCACCACCATCGTCGACACTGTCACCCCGGCCGGCGTCAACAAGGCACCGGACACGACGCCGACCCTGATCGTCCGACAGAACGGCAACAACGCCGCCACCGCCCCGTTCGTCGGCGTCTTCGAGCCCTCCGCGGAGGGCGAGCGGTCCGTCCGGAGAGTCCGTGACCTCGGCTCCACAGGTGCCTTCGCCGGGCTCAAGGTCACCAGCGGTGGCGGATCGCGGGAACTGCGCGACCGCGTCGAGCGGATCCTCAGCGCCACGGACGACGCCACCCACACCCTCGGCGGCGGCCTGACCTTCCGCGGCACCTTCGGCGTGACCAGCGAGAACCGCGACGGCTTCCAGTACCTGTACCTCGGCCTCGGACACCGCCTCTTCCACGGCGACCACGGCATCGAGGCGGCCGGTGACGAGGCGGTCGCGGCCGGACTCCGACGCGCCGACGACGGACTCGAGGTCTCGGCCGCCGCCCCCGTCCGCGTCACCCTCCCCACCGGTCGCCACGGCCGCCGCGCCCGGCTCCACTACGACACCGGCGACGGCTGGAACCCGGCCGACCAGCCGGACAACGACGGCCGCACCGTCAGCGGTGTGGTCCCGGCCGGCCACGGCACCAGGATCAGGGTCGCCACCTGACGGCGCCCCTCCCCACGCGCGGGTCCGTCGGGCGCTCCCCACCCGGCGGACCCGCGTGCTGTCTCCGGGCAGGCCACGAGGACATCAAGGAATCGGTAGTCGGAATGTCGCGAGGAGTATCGACGTGTTGAAGAACGCTACGGAAGGCGAAGGGGTGGTTCGGGTTCGTTGGGGGCACGAGGCGCTCGGCGTGGAGGTGGCCGCCGGGCCTGACGGGCCGCCGCGCCTGGTGGCGCTCGGTCCGGCCGCGCTGGCCGAGGCCGGGGCGACGCCGTTGGTGGAGGTGTTAGCGCTGGGTGAGGGCAGTGAGTGGTCGGGGCAGCGCGGGATCGAGTCCTCGATCGGCGCGCGGCTGCGGCTGGTCGGTCATGAGACGGCCCGGGATGGCGACTGGCACCGGCTGGCCCTGCGGCTGCGCGACGAGACCACGGGGCTCGCCGTCGAGGTGCTGCTCGACTCGCCCGACGGGGTGCCGGTGGTCAGGTCCCGGACCCGGGTCACCAACGAGGGCCCGAACCCCGTCACACTGCTGGCGGTCTCCTCGCTCAGCCTTGGTGGGCTGCCTTCTCCGGACGTGCTGGATGTGTACTGGGCGGAGAACGACTGGCTGGCGGAGTGCCGTTGGCGCCACGAGCCGCTGCGTACCCGGGTCCCGGATCTGAGTCGGGCGCGGAATCAGAAGGACAGTCGGGGGCGGGTCGGCTATGCCAGTAGGGGTAGTTGGTCGACCGACGGCCACCTGCCGATGGGCGCCCTGGTCCAAGGCGACGGCGGGGCGGCCTGGTTGTGGCAGGTGGAGTCGTCCACCGGCTGGCTGTGGGAGGTCGGGGAGCGCTCCCCCGGCAGCTATCTGGCGTTGCACGGCCCCACCGACACCGAGCACCAGTGGCGTCAACCGCTGGCCCCTGGCGGGTCGTTCACCACCGAGCCGGCCGCGCTCGCTGTCGGCGGTGACCTCACCGCGGCCTTCGGTGCGCTCACCGCCTACCGCAGGGCCGTGCGCCGGCCGCACGAGGACCACCGTCGACTGCCGATCGTCTTCAACGACTTCATGAACACTCTCAACGGCGATCCCACCACCGCCAAGCTGCTGCCCCTGATCGACGCCGCCGCCGAGGTGGGTGCGGAGTACTTCGTGATCGACGCCGGCTGGTACGACGACGACACCCAGGGCTGGTGGGACAGCGTCGGCGCCTGGGAGCCGGCCGCCAACCGCTTCCCCGGCGAACACGGCATCCACGAGGTGCTCGACCGGATCCGCGCCCACGGCATGGTGCCGGGGCTCTGGCTGGAACCCGAGGTCATCGGCGTGCGCAGCCCTCTGGCGAAGGCCCTGCCCGCCGAGGCGTTCTTCCGCCGCGAGGGGGTGCGGGTCCGGGAGCACGGCCGCTACCAGCTCGACCTGCGGCACCCGGCGGCCGTCGCCCACCTGGACCGCACCGTGGACCGGATCGTCGGCGAGTGGGGCGTGGGCTACCTCAAGCTGGACTACAACATCAGCGTCCCGCCCGGCACCGACACCGGCGGCACCACCAGCCCCGGCGCCGGCCTCCTCGGCCACGCCCGCGCCTACCGCGCCTGGCTCGGCTCACTCCTGGACCGCCACCCCCACCTGGTCCTGGAGAACTGCGCCTCCGGCGGCATGCGCATGGACGGCGCCCTGCACGCCGTCACCCAACTCCAGTCCACCAGCGACCAACAGGACCACCTGCGCTACCCACCCATCGCCGCCGCCGCACCCACCGCCGTACCACCCGAACAGGGCGCCGTATGGGCCTACGCCCAACCCGAGTTCACCACCGACGAGAACGCCTTCGTACTCGCCAGCGCACTCCTCGGCCGCATCCACCTCTCCGGCCACCTCAACCGCATGACCGACGACCAACTCGCCAGCGTGCGCGACGCCCTGAACGCCTACGGGGAGATCAGACCCGACCTGCCACACGCCACCCCGTTCTGGCCCCTCGGCCTGCCCCGCTGGACCGACGACTGGACCGCGCTCGGCCTCACCGCCGGCCACACCCGCTACCTCACCATCTGGCGACGCGCCGGCGAACCACACCACACCCTGCCGCTCCCGGAGTTGGCCGGCCACCCGGTCCGCGTCGAGATGCTGCACCCGGCCGGCGCCTCCGACGCCACCACGACCTGGTCGACCGAAACCGGCGAACTGACCGTCACCCTCCCCCGCACCCCCACCGCGCTACTGCTGCGCCTGACGCCCACCGCTGACTGACCGTCGCCCCTCAGGCGTCCGAAGGCAGAAGAAGAGGTTGGCGACCGGGATGGTCGCCAACCTCTTGCTGTACTACCTGCCGGCCGGTGCGCGGTTCCGCTCTCCGCGATGGTTCACCCTGGTGCCTCCTGCCCTTTCCTCACGGGTCAGGACCCCCGGTCCGCATCACCGAGCCGCGGTCGTCAGCCATGGGCCAGGGGCCGCTGGCCAGCCGGGCGCGTCTACCTGCCTCGTGGTGGCGAGAGACGCCCGGCCGGCCGTCACTTGAGCGCGCCCAACGTGACGCCGGTGCGCCAGTAGCGGCGCATGGCGATCATGGTGATGGCGAGCGGCAGGATGGACAGCAGGCAGCCGGTGATGACGAGACTGGTGAGATCGACACCGGACTGCATGCGCATGCCGGACCAGTTGTACAGGCCCAGGTTGAGCGTCCACATCTCCTCACCGCGCAGCATGGTGAGGGGGAAGAAGAAGGCGTTCCAGGTGCCGACGAAGGCCAGGAGGAAGACGGTGGCGCCGCCGGTGGTCATCATCCGCAGCACGATGCTGAAGAAGATCCGGATCTCGCCGGCCCCGTCGAGTCGTGCCGCTTCCAGGAGCTCGTAGGGGATGGCCGACTCGGTGTAGACCTTGGCCAGGTAGACGCTGAAGGGGTTGATGAAGCACGGGATCAGCATCGCCCAGACGGTGTTGATCAGGCCGAGCTCGGAGAAGAGCAGGTACAGCGGGAGGGTGAGCATCGCGATGGGGACCAGGAAGGAGCCCACGACGCAGGCGAAGACCGCCTTGCGGCCGGGGAAGTCGAAGCGGGCCAGGCCGTAGCCGGCGGCCAGCGCGACGAGGGTGCCGCCGAGGGAGCCGACTCCGGCGTAGAGGAAGGAGTTGGCGACCCAGCGCAGGAAGATGCCGTCGTTGTAGGTGAAGAGCTGTTCCAGGTTCTCCCACAGGTGAAAGTCGGAGAACCACAGGCCGTTGGTCTGGTAGAGCCCCACCTGGTCCTTGGTGGCGGCGACGATCAGCCACCACACCGGGAAGACGCTGTACGTGGTCGCGAGAACCAGCCCCAGGAGGAGGAAGCGCTGGGCGCCCCGGGTGCGGGAGGCTCTGTCCGGGCGGGAGAGCCGTCGTACCGGACGGGCCTTCGGCTCGGGCCTGGTCGCCGTGGCGTCGGGTTGGGTCAGGACCATCAGTCCGCCTCCCTCGTCGTCAGCCGGTAGAAGAGGAAGGACGCGACGCCCAGGAAGAGCGCCAGGAGCACCGACAGGGCGGCCGCGTAGTTGTAGTTGCCGGAGGCGAACGCCTGATTGAAGATGATCATGATGGGGGTGAAGTTCGCGTCGACCGTCTGCGGGGTGACGCTGCGGAACAACTGGGGCTCGTTGAAGATCTGCAGCATGTGGATGATCGACAGCATTCCGGTGAGCACCAGCGCGCCTCGGACGTAGGGCACCTTGATGCTCAGGGCGATCCGCAACTCGGAGGCGCCGTCCACCCGGGCGGCGTCGAACATCTCCCGCGGCACGGCCTGGAGCGCGGCGTAGATGATCAGCATGTTGTAGCCGATGCCGTGCCAGGTCAGCAGGTTGCCGATGGAGGGCCACACCATCTCGGGGGCGAAGAAGTTCCACGACCAGCCGAAGAGCCGGCCCAGATCCGTGAGGGGGCCGACGTCCGGGCTGTAGACGTTCACCCACACGATGGTGGCCACGACGCCGGGGATCATGTACGGCACCAACAGTCCGATGCGGAACGCGCTGGTGAGACGCGACGTGAGCGCGTCGAGCAGCAGGGCGACGAGCAGGGCGACGCCGAGCATCAGCGGGATCTGGACGCATGCGAACAGGAACACCCGCCCGATCGCGCCGAGGAAGACCGGGTCCGTCAGACCCCGCTCGTAGTTGTCGAGGCCGACGAACTCGGTCGTCGAGCCGCCCCCCAGGCCGAGACCTGACCTGCGTTCGACGAACAGGCTCTGGTAGACGGCGTATCCGATGGGCAGCAGGTAGACGAAGACGAAGCCGAGTTGGAAGGGTGCCGTGAAGGCGGCGCCCTTCCAACGCAGAGAGCGGATCATGGGCCTGCCTCAGCTCGTGACGACGTTGATGCCGCGGGAGGTCAGGTCGTTCACTGTCCACTCCTGCATGTACTCCAGCAGTTGGACGACCGTCTGTTCCCCGGTGATGACCCGGGCCCAGCCGTCGGCCATCTCGGTGCTCATGGCGGTCCAGTTCGGGCCGAAGGTCCAGTCGGTGGTGACGGTGTCCAGGCTGTCGATCACGATCTGGCGAGCCGCGTCGTAGTTCTCGCCCAGCAGGTCTTCCGAGATGGTCTGGTCGACGTAGTCACCGGCGTTGGTGACCGCCGGCATCAGGCCGTTGCCGGTGTCCGGGCTGGCCATCAGCTCGACGGCCTCGGGGTCGGTGGACATCCACAACGCGGCCTCGGCGGCCTGCTCGGGGTACTCGCACTGTGAGGTCACCAGGTTCACTCCGCCGCTGTTGTTGGTGCCCGCCGGGGTCCTGGGCGCCTCGCCCGCGAGGGTCGGCCACGGTGCCAGGGCCCACGCTCCGAGGGAGTCGGTGAAGTTCTGCACCATTCCGGACATCTGCCAGGTGGAGATCTGCCGGGTCACCGTTCCGCCCTGGTCGTAGTTGCGCTGCACCGCGGCGTAGTCGGCGAAGGTGAGTGAGGAGTGCATGCCGCCGTCGACGATTTCCTGGATGATCTCGGCGGCCCGGAGCGACCCCGGGTCCAGGAGGTCGATCTTCCAGGCGTCGCCCTCGATCTGGTACCAGTGAGCGCCTGCCTGCATGGCCATCGTGACCAGGGTGCTGGGGTCCTCGCCGGCGTAGTTGGTGATGTTGATGCCGTCCTCGGCCAGCACCCGCCCGGCCTCGATCATGTCGTCCCACGTCTCGGGGGGCTGGAGGCCGTACTCCTCGAAGACGTCGGCGCGGTAGATGGTGAAGGCCGGTGCGGAGCTGGTGGGCACTCCGTACGCCGTGCCCTGGACGGTGGCTCCGAGGTACGCGCTCTCGATGAACTCGTCGCGGTGCGGTTCGACGTACTCGGTGACGTCGGCGAGCATGCCGTCCGAGAGGAAGCTCGGCACGAACTCCGAGGAGTTCTGGAACAGACAGGGAGCGTCACCGGCCTCGAAGGCGTTGGTGAGCTGCTGCATCATCGTGGTCGCGTCGGTGCCCTTCGCATACTCGATCCGTATGTCGTCATGGCTGGCGTTGAACGCGTCGACCAGCGCCTCGTGCCCGTTGGCCCAGCCCCAGAAGGACACGGTGACCGGACCGTCGGACGAGGCGCCGGCGTCCCCGCCTCCGCCACCGCACGCCGAGTTGGTGAGCGCGAGAGCGCAGAGGGCTCCGGCGAACGCGGGGCGCCTGAATCTGTTGGGCATTGTCGTACTCCTCGGTGGGACCACGGGGCCGCGCGCGAACCGTCCACAGCGCCGCGACAGTAACCGTTTGCCGTGGACCGTAGCGGTCGGGCATCCCCGCCACAAGAGATGTGACACGCCCGCTTCGCGGAATGTATCGGAACACTCCTCGCGAATCGCGCACCCGTCCTCCCTCAGCAGCCCTCAGCCGAGGAGGATTCCGCGACCATGTACGAGTCACAACTGTTTACCTTGCGTAGTTCCCGCCTCTAGCGTCGAATACGTTTACTATCCCTTCCCCTCCCTGCCGACGCTGGAGCGCCATGCCCGCCGCACAACCACCCGCCGCGCTGTTCGCCATGAACCCGGCGCATCTGCCCCAGCTGTTCCCGTCCCGCCAGATGGCTCGACTGCGCGAGCTGGCCCACATCGACCCCGGCCTCGTGGTGCGGGACTTCGCGGACCCGTCGGTGGCCGCCGTGCTGGCCACCACCGAGGTGCTGATCACCGGCTGGGGCTGCCCGCCCATCGACGCGGACGCGCTGCGAGCGGCGCCACGGCTGCGCGCCGTCCTGCATGCCGCCGGCAGCGTGCGGCACATGGTCGGGGACGCGTTCTGGGAGCGCGGGATCACCGTGTCGAGCGCGGCCGGCGCCAACGCGCTCCCGGTGGCCGAGTACACGCTCGCGGCGATCCTCTTCGCCGGTAAGGACGCGTTCCGACTCCGCGAACGGGTCCGCGCCGGACGGACGTTCCCCGACCCCACCACCGCCTACCCGAAACTGGGCAACCTGGGCCGCCGGGTTGGCCTGATCGGCGCCTCCCGAGTGGGCAGACGGGTGCTCGACCTGCTGCGCCCCTTCGACCTGGAGGTCGCCCTCCACGACCCCCACGTCGCCGACCCGGAGGCCAGGGCGCTCGGCGCCGAGCCACTGCCCCTGGACGAACTGCTGCGGACCTGCGACATCGTCAGCCTGCACGCCCCCGACATACCCGAGACCTACCGCATGTTGGACCGCGCGCGGCTGGCGATGATCCCGGACGGCGGGGTGCTGATCAACACCTCGCGCGGCGCCCTGATCGACCCCCGGGCGCTGACCGACGAACTGGTCTCCGGCCGCATCGCCGCCGTGCTCGACGTCACCGAACCCGAGCCGCTGCCAGCCGACTCCGCGCTCCTGGACCTGCCCAACGTCTTCGTCACCCCGCACATCGCCGGCTCGCTCGGCAACGAGTTGGAACGCCTCGGCCGCACCGTCGTGGAGGAGCTCGAACGCCTCACCGGCGACGGACCTCTCGCCCACCAGGTCCACCGGGCCGAGCTGGCCATCAGCGCCTGAAGGCGTCGCGTCGACCGGCTCGCACCTCCCCGGCCGGCGGTCGCCGCCCGATCCGCCTTCCTCCGCGGGACGAGCGGACGGAACCGGTTCTCCATCGAAGGGAAGTCTCCTCATGTCAGGATCGCTGGACCGCAGGTCGGTCCTCAGACTGGCCGGCGGCACCGCGGGTGCCGCGGCCACCTCCGGCTGGCTCTGGCAGGCCGCTCCCGCCCACGCGGCCGAGGCCTCGAGTGCCGCCCGCGAGGCCCGCGCCGCGCTCGACACGGCCGTCTTCGGCGACGCCGGGTCGGAGGACGCACACGGCCTGGTCGCCACCGGCTCCACCACCCTGAACGGTGGTCTCGACCAGCCCGCGCGCGTCCTCAACCCGCTGGAGACCCCGGGCTTCTGGGGCGGCACCCTGGCCCTCACCATGGCCTGTCGGCCGCGCGGAAGGACGTACGTCACGATCAAGCTCTGGGGCGACGACTTCGGCGAGGAGAAGGGACGGCTCCAGCTCTACGCGGAGGGTGCACAGGTCGGTCACTTCCACCTGGGCGCCGTGGACCCCTTGGACATCGCGGGCCGGGAGCCGCGGACCCCCGGACGGTTCTACTTCCACACCCTGCCGCTGCCTCCCGAGCTGACCGAGGGCAGGGAGTCGGTGAGCCTGGAGATCCGGTCCATGGGCCGCATCTACCCCTACGGCGCCACCTCCGAGCGCTACTACTACGCGCTGGAGGTCCCGACCCGCGGTGTCTACCGTCTGTACACGCACGCCGAGCCGTACTTCGACCTCGCCGACGACGAGGTCACCGGCTCCTTCGCCGACGCCCCCGTGCGCACCGAGCCCGGCCCCGAGGTGCTGGAGACGATCGCGACCAGGGTGGCCAACCGGGTGCGCGGCGAGCTCAACCGCACCTCGGTGCAGGGCAACATGGACTACGTGAACATCCTGGCCCGGGCCTATGCCATGCCCGGGAGCGAGGCCCACCGGAGCCCGGCCGTGCCGGCACAGATCGTGCAGAGCGTGGACGACCTCTACCGCAGGTCCCTGACCAACCCCTCGGTGATCGAGGGGAACTGGATGGGGGCGAGCATCGCCGGACAGTTCCTGCTCCAACTACGCGAGGACCTGCTCTCCCGTCTGGACGCCCCGCTCACCGGTGATCCCGGGGTCCTCAACAACCCCGGCTTCGACGACGGTCACGCCCATCCGACCGGTTGGCGCACCCACACCTGGAGCGGTTCCGGCACGACCGTCCGCGACACCGACGTCACCCGGGACGGCGGCACGGCCTCCGCGAGGATCACGATCCCGTCATCCGGCGTCGTCGGTCTGGTCCCGCACGCCAGGGTCCCGGTGGCCCAGGGCTCCCACACCTACACGGTCTGGGTCAGGACCGAGAACGTGACCGGGAGCGAGGGCGCCTACCTGGACGTGCTCTTCTTCGACTCGGGCGGCCGGGTCGTCGGCTCGGAGAACAAGGCCCACGCCACCGGGGGCAGCCATGACTGGGAGCGGGTCACCGTCACACTGGACACCCCGGCCACGGCCGTCTCGGTGGAGACCCAGGTGCGGCTGCGGGGCCCGGGGACGGCCTGGTTCGACGACCTGACGCTGACCCCGCCGAGCGACTCGACGTACACCCCCGTCATACGGCGCGACGCCTGGGCCGAGCTGCTGCTGACCAGCCGCGAGTTCTGGCGGCGGAACCGCCGCTGGTACACCAACCAGACGATGATCGTCGACCTCGGCATCTACCTCGCCGACCGCGGTCTCGAACTCCTCGGCTCACCCGACGCCTGGGGCGAGGAGCGAGCCCGCGCCTACCTGTACGAGGCCGTCGGCCTGACCCCGTGGCTGGGCCCGGAGAACGAGGACGGTACGCCGACCCGGCCCATGGGAAGCTCCTACCACCAGGTGACCCGGGCGGGCCTGACCAAGGAGCTCGGGTACGTCGGCAACTACGGCGAGGTCCAGGGCTGGCTCGCCCTCATCCACGAGGTGGTCAGCGTCTTCGGCGGGGTGCGGGACGACCGGCTGCGCGACCAACTGGTCAAGATCGCCAAGACCCGGGCGATCTTCCACCACCCGGCGCTGGACGCCGACGGGTACCGAACCATGCGGCTGGAAACCGTCATCGGCTGGCGCGACCTGGTCTACCCAGGCAAGCGCGACTACGACCAGGCCAACAGCTGGGAAGGCCAGACGATGCAACTCGCGGCCCTGGTCGGGGACCCCGATCTCACCGCCTACGCCCGCCAGGCGATGGAGGACCACCAGCACTTCAGCCTCCTGCTCGACGCCCACCTCGCCGCGACCAGCGCCGTCGTCGACCGCAACCTGCTGTCCGTCCAGCGGGACTACGAGATCGTCACCACCGCCCCCGCCAGCGACGCCCGGCTGCCGATGACCCCCGGCCAGCCCGACTTCGTCTTCGCCGACCCCGAGAACGCCGTGGTCGCCGTCAAACACGGCGACGAGATCCTCTACGCCTCGCTGTACTGGCGGGCCCGCTGGGGCGTCAACCGGCTCGCCCGGATCCACCACATCGACGTGCACGGCATCGAACGCTCCGCGACCGTCTGGACGGACGTGCGTTACGTTCCCGACGGCCGCGTCGCAGTCGAACCCGACTGGGTCAACTGGGAGTTCAACGTCGGTGCTGACGCGCCCATCCCGCCCGGCGGCTTCCCCCCGCCCGGCGAGACCCCGCACCAGGCGTTCGCGGGCCAGGAGTTGCCGTTGGCCGCCGCCCCGGACGACGTCCCCGAGCAACCGGCCGGGCAGGAGACCCCCTTCGTCGGCCGCGCCGCCTTCTACCGCTGCCAGTACGGGCCCTACCTCATCGCCATGAACACCACGACAAGCCGCACCTACACCCTCGCCACCCGAGGCTTCGGTGCCTCCACCGACCTCGTCACCGGCGACCGAGTGGGCGGCAGCGCCGAGCTGCGGGTCCGCCCCGGCACCACCGTGGTCCTTCGGCGACGCTGAGGAACAGCGCGACACCCGCCGTCCCGCCGTGGGAGAGCTCGGGGCGGGACGGCGGCCCGCGCACTCATAGAAACGTTTACCGTGCGAACGCCCGCCACCCGACGGAACACGCCTCCCTGATGGAGTAACGTCGAACTGTGCAGGAGAGCCGGAAGAACACACGGGCAGGAGCCGTATCGGGGCCCGCCAGATCCGGTCGGAAGGGCTCCGACCGGCCCAGCACCATCCGTGATGTCGCGGCCAGGGCCGGCGTATCGGTAGCAACCGTTTCCCGTACCCTCGCGGGCAACTATCCGGTGTCCAAGGAGACCCGGGCCAGGGTCATGGCGGCCGTGGAGTCCCTGCACTATGTGATCAACGTGCACGCCAAGGCTCTCTCCCGGGGTGTGGCCGGCCCCATCGCCCTGGTCATCCCCGAGATCACGGGTCCCTCGCTCGCCCACGTGGCCGCTGGTGTGGAGCAGGAGGCCGCCTCGCGGGGGAGGCTGAGCCTGGTCTGCGCCACCCACGGTGATCCCGAACGGGAGGACGACCTCGTCCAGCTCATGCGCGAGCAGCACGCGGCCGCCGTCATCCTGGTCGGCGGGGTGGACGCGGACGACGCCTACCACCGGCGCATGGCCGAGTACGCCACCGCGCTCGACGCCGCCGGCTCCCGCCTCGTGCTCTGCGGGCGCCCACCGCTGCCCGGCAGGGCGCCGGCCACGGTGGTGGAGTACGACAACCGCGGCGGCGCCTTCCAGGCCGCCGACCACCTGCTGTCCGCCGGCCACCAGAAGATCCTCTTCCTCGGCGGGGTTCCGCTGAACAGCTCCGCCATCCAGCGCCGCGCCGGCTATCGGCAGGCCCTGCGGGCCCACGGGATCCCCTACCGCGAGGACATGGACATCCCCGGCGCCTACAACCGCGGCTCCGGCTACCAACGCACCCGCGACGCTCTGAAGGCCGGCTTCGAGTTCACCGCCGTCTTCGCCGACACCGACCTCGTCGCCACCGGCGCGGCGGCGGCACTACGCGAGGCCGGACGCTCCCTTCCCGACGACGTCTCCATCGTCGGCTTCGATGATCTGCACTTCGCCGCCGACCTCACCCCCTCCCTCACCACCGTCCGCGTCCCCTTCGAGGACCTCGGTCGCACCGCCGTGCGCCTCGCCCTGAACCCGGACCACTCGGGCAGCGACGACCATGTGGTGCTCAGCACCCAACTGGTCATCCGCGACTCCGTCCGGCCCCCGGCCGGCTCCTGAGCGTGCGGCTCCATCGGGCGTCAGGGTCGTGCCAGCCGGAACCGGGACGGGCGAACGTCCGCCACGCGTCGCCCGCCCGGCGGCCGTGGTCAGAGGTCCGGCACGTCGTAGCGGTCGGTGTAGTGCTCGGGCTCGTGGGCGAACGTGGAGTCGCGGTAGGTCGGGTGGGTGTTCAGCAGCATGAGGTCGCTGTCGATGTTGTCGAAGCGGCTGTTCAGCACCCGCACGTCGGTCACGATCTTCCAGACCCCGCCTCGCGTGTTGTCCACGATGTTCGACCGGTTGATGATCACCTGGTTCGGCGAGTACGTGGGGTCTTCCGTGTACCGGCCGGGGTCGTGGAAGATCTCGCAGATCATCCAGAGTGCCGTGGCCCCGGCGCCGCTGATGTCGAACCGGTGGAAGAAGATCCGCTCGTCGTCACGGCCGTCGGCCTGGACGGCGTTGCGCGTGGTGTGCCGGATCTCGGCCCGCTGCACGATCACGTCGGCGGTCGAGGTGTACTTGGCGCCCTTGCCGTTGACCGGCTTGGACAGGTCGACGTCCGACTGGAGGATGTTGTTGTCGAAGAGCCAGTAGACGTTGTGGAAGAGGCTGTGCCGCTCACCGTTGTACATGGACGTCAGGTTGTCCGTGACGATGTCGCTGGCTCGCTTGATGTGGATGCCGTGACCGCCGAAGTTCCGAACGGTCAGGTCCTGCAGGACGATGCGCTGGTGTCGGGCGCTGACGGGGTCGGCGCCCGCGAAGTAGACACCGCTGGGCGCGTCGAGGTCACCCCTGGCTCCCTCCAGCGTCAGGCCCTTGATCACCACGTCGGTGATCTGCCGGTCGGTGGTGCCGATGGCCTCGCCGGACCCCGAGTAGCGCACGACGGTGCGGTCCTGCCCGGCGCCGACCAGGGTGACGCGATCGTGGAGGTCGAGTGGCGCTTCCAGTTCGTGCAGCCCCTCGCCGAGCCTCACCACGCCGCCGCCGGCGGCGCCGACCTCGTCCACGGCGGCCTGGATCGACTCGCCGGTGGCCACGCCGATCTCGCGGTCGAGGACCTGGCGTGGATAGCTGACGTGTGTGAACTCCCCGTCCCACTCCGAATCGATCAGGCCGAGCACCTCGTCCTCGATCTCCACGGGCCGCACGGCCGCGTCCACCTCGGGCGCCTCGGCGGAGCGGGTCTCGTGCGGGATCACGACCCGGAGCCGGTCCTCGAGTCTCACCTCGCCGTTGGCGGCCGTGACGTCGACGTACACGGTCGCGTCGGGGAGGGAGTCGACGGGGCGGGTGACGGTGCCGTCGTCCCGCAGGTGCTGCTCGTCCCAGGACCACCAGGAGATCGACGAACCGCGCCGGCCGCGGTCGGGCATCGGGAGGTCGTCGACCGCGCGGTCCGCGTACCTGGCGACGGCGCGGGACACGGCGGCCAGGTCCGAGGCCGCTTCGGCGTGGTCGCGGGCCGTGCCGGGGTCGGTCCGGGACGTCACGACCAACCGGGGGCGCAGGTCTCCGTGCGTGCCGGAGTCGGAATGGAACTCCGCCGCCCGGCCGCCCGCCGTCTCGTTCCACACCCGCAGGGAGACGGCGCCGTCCCCGTCGCGCTCGGCCGCGACCGCCGCGGTGACGTCCGCCTGATAGGTCGTGGTTCCGCGCTCCGTCACAAGCGGGGCTTCGGTCCCCTCGATGGCCGTGACCTCTGGCTTCGTCGCCCCGGTGAGGATGAAGGACGGATCGGACCTGCGCGGGTTCTGACCGGTCCAGTGGTCGTTCGTGAACATGCCGGTGGTCAGTACGACGTCCTCGCCCGCTGCCGACCGCGGCGTCGCGGTGAGGACCAACCGCGCCTCCACGATCGTTCCCGGAACCGCCGCGGCGTCGCCGACGGCGAACTGGAGGAAGGCCGCCATCGAATCGGGGGCGTCGAGCCCGCCGGCGTTGTTCACCGTGAGGGTGTCGGCCCAACTGCGTGCCTGGTTGCTCGTGCCCACGGTGTCCGTGTCGATGACGGGGAACAGCGTCGTCTCCACCGTCCGCCCGCCGGCGGTGGAAGTCCGGTCGGCCGTCTCGGCGTCGATCGCCGCCGCCGGAGTCAGCGCGACGACCGTCAGTCCCAGAACGGCCAACCCCACTCCCACCGGATGAGCGCGCCGTCGTCGGCGTGGTCTGCGTAGCGGCATGTCGTTGCTCCTCGTCTTGCGGCGGCTCGCTTTCGAACCAGCGTTCGCCGCCCGGAGCTTAGGAGAAACCTGCCCCAAGTCGAACCTGTGCGGAGGAATGCGAAACTTTCGGTGGAACCTGGGCGCCGGATCACGCCATCGGCCGGTCCCGCGCCAGATTCCAGGCGTTCAGGTGCGATGAGTTTCGTCATGGTTCCTCGTCTGTATCCACAACAGGCCATCAACCGCATTCGAGGAGCGCATCATGACCGCTGTCTACACCTGGGACGTCTTCTCCACGCTCGACGGCTTCGGCTCCTACGGTCCCGACGGCGACTGGGGCGGCTACTGGGGAAAGCAGGGCCCCGAGTTCCTCGCCAACCGCCTTGCCGTGATCAGCCGGGAGCAGCGGATGGTGCTGGGGGCCAACACCTTTCGGCAGTTCCTGGAGCTGCTGGGGCCGGTCCCGGACACCGACCTCGACCCGGTGAACTCCCGGATGCGCGGCATGCCGACAACGGTGGTCTCGACGACGCTCACAGGACCCCTCGCATGGCCGGACGCGACCGTCGTGGCCGGCGACGCCGTCGACGTCGTCGCCCGGCTCAAGGAGGAGTCCGCGGTGCCGTTGCGCTCGCACGGCAGCCTGTCGCTCAACCGGGCGCTGATGGCCGCGGGTCTCGTCGACCGCGTCCAGGTGACGATCTTCCCCGTCATCAGCGGACAGACGGGAACCGACCGGATCTTCGAGGGGGCGGCCGACTTCGACCTCGAACTGCTCGCCCACCGGACCTTCGACGGCCACACCCAGGAACTCATCTACCGGCCCACCCCGCACCGCTGAGGGCAACCGCCGAACCTGCCCCGGAACGGGGCGTCAGACGGCACCGAGCGATGCGCGGTAGGCGCGCCATCCACCGAAGCTGGTGATGTCCTTGGCGCCCTCGAGTGCTCGTGGCTCGCATCCGAACCCGACGACCTCCTCTCCGTTGGCCAGGGTGACCGAGCCGAGCGTCATGGGCGCGCGCAGCGCACTGAGGAACGCGCCGAGACCGGCCGGCGAGATCGACCAGAGCTCGCCCGCGATCGCCGACCCACCGGGGCCCACCCGGACGAGGCCTGGCTTCTGTGGTGTGGTGTCGAGCGCGTAGAGCTGGTACTCGTCGGCCGTCAGGACGTCCCGGGCAAACCTCGCCCCGAGCGCCACGAGTTCGTCGTTGAGCGGTTGCCCCCGCAGGTGCGCGCCGAACACGGCGACGTGCGGCCACGTTTCGGCGTACGGCTCCGCCGGGACACCGAGAAACCGGGCGGCGGCGTCGACCGCGAGCTGGTCGTCGAACGCCCTGGCGATGAAGGTGATGCCGAACTCGCCGTCGTCCGTCGACGCCGCCGGCACCGAGACCGCGGACATGTCGAGCAGGTTGACGAAGTTCGTGAAGGTTCCCATGCGCGCGTTGAGCGCGACGGGATCCGCCCGCACGGCGGCGATCGTCGGATGCGCGGGAGCCGTTGGCACCACCAGGCACTCGCACCCGGCGAGCAGCTCACGGGCGAGCACCGCGATGCGGTCGATTTCCGCCCGGTCGCGTACGTACTCCCAGCCTGCGACGTCCCGGGCGTCGCGCACGATGCCCGCGACCGTCGGATCGAGGCCGGCGGCGTCGCCGGACGCGCCCTCGACGTGTTCCCCGGCCGCGTGGAACCGCCCCGCGACGATGGCGCCCTCGTAGAGCAGTTTCGCCGCGCCCAGCAGCGGCGCCATCTCGATGGGGCGGAGTTCGGCGTGCTCGGTGAGCCGGTCGAGGGCATCCCGCCAGGCCGCCAGCGCGAACGGTTCGAGTGAGTCGAGATCGTCGTCGGACGGGACGCCGAGCACGGGACGCGGCGAGCCGGCGAGCCGGACGTCGGCCGGCCAGTCGCGGGAGAGGGGATCGACGGCGTCCGGACCGGTCATGGTGCGCGCCGTGCGGATCGCGGTGGACAGCTCCTGGGCGAACACGGTGATCGTGTCGTACGGGCGGCAGGCGGGCATCATGCCCACGGCGGAGACGAGCCCGAGGGTCGGTTTGACGCCGACGATGCCGTTGAGCGCCGCTGGGACGCGACCGGAGCCGGCGGTGTCCGTGCCGAGGGCGATGTCGACCACACCGAGCGCCACGGCCACCGCCGAACCGGAGCTCGATCCGCCGGAGATCAGCTCGGGACGCCGCGCGTTGCGCACCGCTCCGTACGGGCTGCGGGTGCCGACGAGTCCGGTGGCGAACTGGTCGAGGTTCGTCTTGCCGATCACGACCGCGCCGGCCGCGCGGAGTCGCGACACGGCGGTGGCGTCCACCTCGGCCGGACGGAAGGCGCCGGGGAACGCACCGGTCGTGGGCATGCCGGCGACGTCGATGTTGTCCTTCACCGCGAGCACGACGCCGTGCAGCGGCAGCGTCCGTCCCGCCGCCGCGCGGGCGTCGAGCAGTTCGGCCTCCCGCTCGGCGTCCGCCTGGTCGCGTACGGAGATCCACACCTCCGGCCGATCCACCTCGGCAAGCCGTCGATAGGCGCGCCGCACGCGCTCGACGCTCGGTCCCATGGTCGTCGCTCCCGTCTGTCTCTGCGTCGTCGCTCAGCGCGCGTCGTGCGCTCTGACGACCTCGATGCCCCTGCCCTCGAGAGCCGTCAGCGTCTCGTGCCCGCCGCGCGCGTCCGTCACGACCGTCGTGACCGCGTCGAGCGAGCTGACCGGGGAGAAGGACTGCGCGCCGAGGTGCCGGCTCTCCGCGAGCACGACGACCCGATCGGCCGCCGTGACCATGGCGGCCTTGAGCCGGGCGTCGCCCTCGTTGTAGTCGGTCATCACGTTGGTCTCGACGTTTATGCCGGCGACACCGACGATCGCGACATCCCAGCGGCGCGCGCGGAAGAACTGCTCGGCCGCCGACCCGTGCAGGCTCAGCTCGCCGGGCTTGAGGTCACCGCCAGGTACCATCACCCGGATGTCGGGGTCCTGCCCGAGCACTTCGAGGACCTGCACGCTGGTCGGCGCGGCGAGCACCTGGAGGTGCCGCCGCCGCATCTCGAGCGCGATGTAGTAGGCCTTGGTACCGAAATCGATCGCCACGTTGGCACCGCGCGGGATGCGGTCCACGACGGCACTGGCGATGGCCTTCTTGCCCTCGACGTTCGTGTTGAGCCGCATCGCGAACGGTGGTTCGAAGCTCCGCCCGGCGTTCAGCACGGCTCCGCCGTAGACGCGCCGGACGATGCCCTCGGCGTCGAGCTGCTCGATGTCGCGACGGATCGTCAGCTCCGTCACCTCGAGCTCCTGGCTCAGGGCGGCGGTCTCAACCCTGCCGTGCTGCTCGAGCAGTTCGATGATGCGCTGCAGGCGTCGTTGGCGCTTGCCGGCCATGGACGTTCACCTCTCTGTGGCGGTCATGATGCGTCGGGCACACCCTATGGATTCGCGCGGTGCGCGCTTCCTCAGAGTTCGGGGTGTACGTCGCTGACGCCGAGGATCGTCTCGAGTTGTTCGCCGATCTCCAGCAGCTCGACGTCGCGGCCGTATCGGCCGACGATCTGCAGGCCGACGGGCAGCCCGTCCGAGAACCCGGCCGGCAGCGCGAGCACGGGATGCTGCGTCACCACGAGGGCGCAGGCCAACCGTTGCCACAGGAAGTAGCGGTCGAACGTGGCGTCGCCGATCCGCGCGACCCACTTGTCCTCAGCGGGCGGCGCCACCACGGGCGCGCCGGGACAGACGAAGCCGTCGACGTCGGTGAGGAGTTCGGCGAACTCGACGAACAGCCGGTAGCGGCGGTCCTCGGCCTCGACGAGTTCGGTCGTGGAGAAGGCGGACGCCTCGCTGACGTTGCGGACGAAGTCGTCGCGGTACTTCTCGGGATGGTCGATCGGGTCGCGGCCGAGCAGCGAGAACCATCCGGTCAGCTCGATGACCTCCCAGGCGCGGCCGACGCCGGTGAAGTCGATGTCGACATCGATGATCTCGACGCCGGCCGCCTCGAGCCGAGCGCGGGTGTCGGCGAACACCGCGCGGACCTCGTCCGAGATCGGGAGTCCGCCGAGGTCGGGGCTCCAGGCCAGCCGGAGCGGCGCGGTACGTGGCTCGCCCAGCTCCGTGGTCGGCGCCGCGCCGACCGAGAGCGGGCTGAGGGGGTCCTCGCCGGTCATGCCGGCCAGCAGCAGTGCGGCGTCGCGGCAGGTACGCGCGACGGGCCCGTTCACCGAGTGCGGCGACCAGGATCCGCCGCCGGCGACCGCGGGCACGAGCCCCGGGGTGGTGCGGAGCCCGACCACGTTGCAGAACGAGGCGGGGTAGCGCAGGCTGCCGCCGGAGTCGGACCCGTCGCAGAAGGGCAGCATGCCGGCCGCGACCGCCGCGGTGCCGCCGGTCGACCCGCCGGCGTGCCGGCTCAGGTCGAACGGGTTGCGCGTGATGCCGAAGACGTCGTTCCAGGTCACCGTGCCGACACCGACCTCGGGCGCGTTCGTCTTGCCGATGAGCAGGGCGCCCGCGGCGCGCAGCTTCGCCACGTGCGGAGCGTCGCTCGGCATCGGGCCACGGCCAGCGAAGGCACGGGAGCCCCTCGATGTCGGCATCCCGGCGACATCGACGAGGTCCTTGATGGCGATCGGCAGGCCGTGCAGCGGTCCGAGCGGTTCCCCGGAGTCGCGGGCGCGATCGGCCTCCGCCGCGAGCGCCAGGCACTGGTCGCGTGGGAGCCGGAACACCATGACGTTGACGGCGTCGTCGGTCGCGTCCATCCGGTCGAGGAACGCGGTCATGACCTCGACCGCGCTGAGCTCGCCCGACGCGATGGCGTCGCGGAGGCGGGTGGCGGTCCACCAGTGGATCGGCGTCGCGGTCGTGGTCATTCGGTTCTCCTTGTCTGCGCGTCGGCGCGGGCGGTCGGGGATGTCGGTGCGGCGGAAGGGGGTTCGGCGGCCGGCCACCGGAAGGGCACCTCGGCGAGGGCGGCGGCCGACGTGAGCCCGTCGGCTCCGAGCGTGCTCGCGAGCACCAGTACGGAGGTGTCGCCGTGCACCCTCCGCAGTGCCGGGTCGAGGCTGACCTCGACCCGGTCTTCCGGTGCCGCCTCGACCCGGCGGCCGTCGATCTCGACCAGCACCGGGGCGGTGCCCGCCCGCACGGTCGCGGCGACGTCGACGGCGCCGCCGGGCCCGATCGCGGCGCGGGCGGCGATCGTGATCGGCGCGGTGGGCCCCGGGGGTGCCGCGCGATCGGACCGGAGGAGTCCGAGCGGTCCGACCGCGGGCAGCGGGGCGACGGGGCGTGGCGGGAGCGCGCCCTCGACCGCCGCGGCCCACCGCAGCAGATCGGCGTCCGCGTAGGCGCGTCCGCACAGCGTGAGCCCCACCGGCATGCCGAGGTCCGCGGTACGGCCCATCGGCACCGTCACGCTGGGCAGGCCGACGCGACGCATCACGTGGTTCATGTGCGAGAACACGGCGCCGTCGGCCCAGGCGAGTCGCGCCGAGTCGGGGTTGGACTCGGCGTCCCAGGGGCCGATGTCCGCGTTGGCCGGGAACGCGAGCACGTCGAGCCCGGCCTCGTCCATCCACGCGTGGAGGAGCCGCTCCCGCGCGGCGGCCAGACCGGTGAGCGCCGGTGTGGCGTGTGCGATCGCCTCGGCCAGCGGCACCGGCTCGGCCCGCAGGATCCCGCCGAAGTCGAAGACGTCCTGCCCGGGGCGTGGTCGCCCGCTCTCGATCGCGTCGACCGAGTACGGCACGTCCGGCCGGACGCTGCCCGGCGCGATGTCACGCAACGCGACGGCGCCGCCGCAGTAGTCCTCGAGGAATCCCGCCCAGGCCGCGGTCATGAGCGGGCCGAGCTCGTAGGCGGTCCAGTCCGCGGGGAGGTAGCCGCTCGCCACCAGGTCCCGCCGCCGCGCCGAGCGGGACTCGTAGGCCTCGACCAGTGGGAACGGCACCCGCACGAGCGTGGCGCCGGCATCGGTGAGCGCACGTTCGGCACCGTCCCAGAGCGCGCGGATCGAGGCGCGCGGCGGAATCGGGGCGACATCGTCGTACGCCTCGCCCACGTAGAGCCGGGGCACGCCGACGCGTAGCCCGCGCAGGTCGCCGTCGGCGGTGGTGAGGGTGGTGATGTCGGCGGCGACCCGAGCGGCCGGGGACACGTCGATCGCGCTCTGCCGTTGCCACACGTCGCGGTCGTCCGGTCCGGCGAGCACGGCGAGCACGTCGAGGAGATCGGAGACGTCGAGGGTGTGCGGCACCACCACGTCCCGGAAGGGGTGGAGCGGCCAGTTTCCGGCGCTGGGGACGACACCCCAGGACGGCGTGTAGGCGACGAGCGCGTTGTTGGAGGCCGGCGACCGTCCTGAAGACACCGTCTCCTCACCGATGCCAAAGGAGCAGAAGCCCGCGGCGACCGAGACCGCGGAACCGATCGAGGAGCCGGAGTGCCAGGCCGCGGCGAGGAAGTCGGGGTTGTACGGGCTGCGGGTGCGGCCGTACAGGCCGGCCTGGCCGCCGCCGATCGCCATCGGCGGCATGTTCGTCCTCCCGATCAGCAGTGCGCCCGCCGCACGGAGTCGCTCGACGACCACGGCGTCACGGTCCGCGAGGAGGTCGGCGAAGGCCGGGGAGCCCGCCGCCGCGGTGAGGCCGCGCACCGCGAAGCTGTCCTTGACGCCGAAGGGGACGCCGTGCAGGGGGCTTCGGACGCGGTTCTCGGCGCGCTCGCGGTCGCGTCGCGCGGCCTCGTCGTAGCTGGCCGGGTTCAGCACGGGCATCGCGCCGAGCCGCGGGCCGCTTCGGTCGAGGGCCGCGACGCGACGCAGCGCGTGGTGGGTGAGCGCGAGCGATCTCGTCGTCCCCGAGGCGAGCGACTTCCGCGCGACGGCGACGGGCATCGTCGGCATGTCCGCCGGGGTGGCGTGGGCGTTCATTTCGGTGCTTCGTGCTCCAGAGTCGGGACCAGGTCGGCCGGCCCCGGGGGTCGGACCGGGCGCCCGCTGCTCAGCCGCAGTCGGTGGTGTAGAGGTACGGAGCGATCTCGTCGCTGTCGACGGTGTCGGCGGTCACGAGCTCCCACGGCGAGTACTCGGTCTGCTCCGTGATGCTCTCGGCCTCGACCTCGCCCTTCAGGATCTGCGAGATCAGCGTCATCGAGTCGTAGCCCATGGTGTAGGGACTCTGCGCGATGAGCGCGTCGTAGTCGCCGTCGCGCAACTCCTCGACCTGCGGGGAGGAGGTGTCGTATCCGATGTGTACGACGTCGTCACCGCCGGCGGTGCGGATGCCGTTCGCGGCTCCGGTCCCGGCGCCGATGTTCGTCGAGAACACGAGCGACAGGTCCGGGTTGGCCGCGAGGGTGGAGGAGACGGCCTGCGAGGCCTCGGCGGAGTCGCCTCCGACGTACTGGATCTCCAGCACCTCGAGGTCGGTCTCGTCCCGGATCGCGTCGCGGAATCCCTCGGCACGAGCGGACTGGATGGCGTTGCCCGGCGCGTCGGTGACGATGAGGACCTTGCCCGAGGTCACGTCGAAGTCCTCGACGGCCCGGACGGCGGCGTCGAACGACGACTGGTAGCTGTCGGTGCGGATGCTCTGGACGTAGGCGTCGTTCGAGAGGAACGAGTCGGGCATCACGAGCGGCTTGCCCGCGTCGGTGAAGGAGCTCATGGTCTGGTTGAAGGCCGTGTTGTCCCACACCGTGAGCAGCATGCCGTCCGGGTCGGTGGCGAGCACCGACTGCAGCACCTGCATCTCCTCCTCCACCGTGGTGCCGGGGGTGCCCTGGATGTTCAGGGTCACGCCCTGTTCGTCGGCCGCCTCCTGCGCGCCGCAGTACATCGCGCCGTAGAACTCGCCGGTGGCCTCGGGCGTGACCATGGCGACCGTGTAGTCGCCGCCGCCGCCGTCGGCGTTGCCGCCGCCGGACGGCGGGGTGGGGTCGCTGGTCGAGCATCCGGCGAGCAGAGCCGTCATGGCCACGGCCACACCGGCACCGAGCATCCGCCCCGCGGGGGCCCGCATGTTGTGCTTCATGTCTTCGTCCTTGTCCTGGGTGGTGCGGAGGGGGTGGCCGACTGCTGCGGGTACCTCGGACCGGCGGCGGATCTATCCGCTGCCCGGGGCGCTCCTGCGCGCGCCGCGGTCCAAGCTGACGGCGATCAGGAGCATGGTTCCGATCGCGATGGTCTGGTAGAAGGGTGAGAGGTCGATGATCACGAGGCCCGACTGGAGGATGATCGCCAGGAACGCGCCGACGACCGCGCCGAGGAAGCTGATGCGCCCGCCGGTCAGAGCCGTGCCGCCGATGAGTGCGGCGGCGATGGCCGCCATCGAGTCGTTGAGGTGCCCGGAGATGTTCGTCGTCGAGTACCGGGCGAGGTCGATGTAGCCGGCGAGGCCGGCGAGTGCCGAGGACAACACGAAGATCGCGATCGTGTTGCGCAGCGTCGAGATGCCCACGCGGCGGGCGGCAAGCGGGTTGGAGCCCATCGCGAGCGTGTGGGTGCCCCAGGGCGAGAACCGGTAGTGGGCCCAGATGATCGCGATCACGACCAGGCTCACGATCATCGGCATGGGGAGCGGACCGAGGTTGACCGCGCCGAAGGACGTCTGCAGTTCGCCCGGCATGCCGGTCAGGTTGACGCCGTCGGTGATCACCTGCGCGGCGCCGGTCGCGATGGAGAGCATGCCGAGCGTGGTCACCAGCGCGTTGATGCCGACCACGCCGACGAGCACGCCGTTGATCGCGCCGATGACCGCGCCCGCTCCCACGCTGACCAGCACTCCGAGCAGCAGCACCACGGGCAGCGGCAGGCTCTCCCCCATCGACAGCATCGCGTTGCCGGCGACCACGGAGGTGAGGATGACGGCGGCGCCCTGGGAGATGTCGATGTGCCCCGCGGACATCAGCACGGCCTGCCCGACCGCGAGCAGCAGGACCTGGGACGCGGTCAGCGCCATGCCCCGGACGTTCGCCTCGCTGAGGAACGCTCCGTTCGGCGAGAGCGCCTGGAAGACGGCGATCACCAGGATCTCGACGGCGATGATCTGCGCGGCGCGGTTGGCGAGCACCGAGGTCAGTCGGTGGGGAACGGCGAGGCGGCGAGGGCCTGCGGCGACGGTCGAGGTCTGGGACATGGTCACTCCTCACCCACCATGACGGTGACGACGTCGGAGACGGAAAGGCCGGCGGGAGGAACGTCCTTGGCGATCGTCCCGTGGCGGAGGATCACGATCCGGTCCGCCAGCTTGAGCACGCTCGGGATGTCGTGCGAGACGAGGACGACGCCGAGGCCGTGATCCGCCGCCTTCTTGATCGAGTCGAGCACGATGCCGACCTGTTTGGGGCCGAGCGCGGCCGTCGGCTCGTCGAGCAGGATGAGGTGCCTGGCCCACTTCATCGCTCGGGCGACCGCCAGCACCTGGCGCTGGCCGCCGGACAGCCTCGCCACCGGGAGCCGCACGTCGCGGAGCGTGGATATGCCGAGGCGCTCGATCGCGTCCCTGGCCTCGTCGCGCATCCTCGCCCGGTCCAGCACGCGGAACGGGCCGGCCCCGCGGACCACTTCGTGGCCGAGGAACAGGTTCTCCGCGAGGCTCAGGTGCGGCGCGAGCGCCAGGTCCTGGTAGACGACGCCCACGCCGAGGCGCCTGGCGTCGGCGAGCGAGGCCAGCGGCTCGCCCTTCACGGCGACGACTCCGGTGTCGGCGGCGTGTGATCCGCAGATGACGTTCATCAACGTCGACTTGCCGGCGCCGTTGTCACCGAGGAGCGCGACGATCTCGCCGGCTCGCACGGTGAGGTTCACGTCGCGCAGGGCGGTCACGGCACCGAACCGCTTCCCCACGTCGGAGATGGTGAGCACCTCGTCACCCATGGGATCCCTCCTGGTCGAGTTCGTCGAGCACGGCCCGGTAGGCCGTCAGGAACGCGGTCGCGTCGTCGTGGGTGAAGACCAGCGGGGGGCGGACCTTGAGGACCTGCCCCAGGCGGCCGACGGCCGAGATGAGCACGTTGCGGTCCCGGAGGCCGTTGACCACGCGCCGGGCGACGTCACGCGACGGTTGGCCCTCGCGGTCCACCATCTCGACGCCGATGAACAGGCCGACGCCGCGGACGTCGGCGACGTACGGGCTCGTGGCGCTCGCCTCGGCGATCGACCGCCGCAGCGCGGCACCGACCTCGAGCGCGCCACGCATCAGGCCGCGCTCCTGCACCTCGTCGAGCACGGCACCAGCCGCCGCGATGGAGGCGGGGTTGCCGCCGAAGGTGTTGAAGTAGCGGTGGCCGGCGGCGTATCCGTCGGACAGCTCGGCGGGGAGCACGAGGCTGCCGATGGGCAGGCCGCCCGCCAGGGGTTTGCCCGAGGTCACCAGGTCGACCTGGTCCGTGTGGCGTTGGAAGCCCCACATCGCCTCGCCGATGCGCGCCATCCCCGGCTGCACCTCGTCGGCGATCACCAGGCCGCCGGCGGCCTGGACGGCACGGAACGCCTCGGCCAGCATGCCGCGCGGGCCGGGGAAGATGCCGTCGGTCGACATGATCGTGTCGATCAGCAACGCGGCGACCCCGAGACCGCTCGCGGTGAGCTCGTCGATCGCCTCACCCACGGCCGCCGCGAACATCGCCCCCGCCGCGTCCCCGTACCGGAAGGTGTCCGGCGGGTCGACGACGCGCACGAACGGCGCGACCGGCATGCCGGGGCCGTTCTCGGGCGAGACACCGGCGAGCAGGCTCGTGGTGCCGTGGTACGCCATCCGCGTGACGATGACGCCCTCGTTCCCGGTGCGCCACTTCGCGATGGTGAGCGCCAGATCGTTGGCCTCGGACCCGGAGTTCGTGAAGATGACGTGATCGAGATGGGCCGGATGGGTGGCGAGGAACCGCTCGGCGAACTCGACGACTCCGTCCTGCAGATAGCGGGTGTGCGTGTTCATCCGCGTGAGCTGGGCGTAGACGGCCTTGGCGACGCGCGGGTTGGCGTGCCCCACGGCGGGCACGTTGTTGTACGCGTCGAGGTATTCCACGCCGTCCGCGTCGACCAGCCACGCTCCGCTGCCGCGCACCACGTGCACGGGCTTGTCGTAGAACAGCGGATAGATGTCGCCGAGCGTCGCCCGTCGGCGCGCCAGCAACCGTTGGTCGGCCTCGGACAGGGTGTGCGCCGCGCCGGGATCGAACCGGTTGATCATCTGGCCGACCTCGCTGGATGTCGCCGTCACGAGATCGTTTCCCTTCCCTGGGGTGCGTCCTTGTCGGCGACTCGCGTGAGCAGTCGTTCCGCGAGGTGGTCGTAGCGGAGCTGATAGGCGGCCCGGTCGGGCGAGCGTCGTGCGGACTCCCGACCCAGGAGGATCACGATCGCCAGCCGGCACAGCACGAGGGTGCGCAGGAGCGACACCTCGAGGGCGTGCAGGCGGCACAGGCGGACGGCCTGATCGAGGTAGCCGCGGACGACCGGGTGGTCGAGCGCGCCCAGGGCGAGCGCGAGGTAGCAGGCCGTGACCGCCACGTCATAGGCGCGCGGCGCCCGAACGGCGTCTCCGAAGTCGAAGATTCCGGTCACCCGGCCGTCGCCCGAGACCAGGACGTTGGAGAGGTTGACGTCGGCATGGATGACCTGGACCGGCAGCCGGTCGCGCACCGGCGCGACCGTCGCGCGGTAGGCGTCGATCACCCCGCGCAGGAAACCCGCCGTGCCGGCGGGGGCGTGCGCGCCGACGAGCGGCTCGTAGTCGACGACGGCGTCGAGCGACCACTCGTTGACGTCCGGGACGCCGAGCGCGTCCGCGTCGGCGTCGGCGAGCGCGCCTATGAGCGCGGCCTGGAGTCGGGCGAGCGCGGCGGCCAGGTCGTCGGTGATGGTCGCCTCCTCGAGCGGGCGGCCAGGGCAGCGCGTCGTCACGTAGGCGGTGCCGTCGGAGCTGAGCGCGGTGCCGGTGACGGCACTGGTGAGCAGGCGTGGCAGGGGAAGGCTCGCGTCCCGGGCCGCGAGCGCCAGCAGCCCCGCCTGCGTGCGCGGCGCGCTGCTCCCGTAGGGCGACCGCTTCACCACGAGACCGCCACGCGGGGTCTCGACCAGCCAGGTGCGGTCGACCTCGGACGCCGTCGCCGTCACGGCGAGAACCTCCCGTATGCCGTACTCGGCCAGCAGCCGCTCTACTGGGTCACGCATCGGCGCACCGACCTCCTCGGTCTCTCAAAAGCTGAACTGATCGAGACATTAGCTTTTTCTGATTGAATCAATCAGTATGAGACCGAGTTTTTTACAGTTGCGAAACAGACTTGGAACGGGCGACGCCAGCGGATTCCGGCAACCTCGCTGCGGGCAGCGATCCGATCCCGACGTCCCCGCCATGGAGATCGCGAGGCTCGTCGGGCATGGCACGCCAGAGGCCCCCTCCCCTGTTGGGAGGGGGCCTCTGGCCTGTGGAGCCAAGGAGAATGGAACTCCCCGGGGGACGGCCGGCCGGTCAGGAGACCAGCTGGCCCTGAGCCGTGGTCGCCGCAAGGCCGACGAGGTCCTTGCGGATCACGCCGGACTGGGCGACGAGCAGGACGTTGGCGGGGTCGCCGAGGCCGACGATGTCGGTGAGGGGGTCGACCGCGCTGACGACGAAGTCGGCGAGCTTGCCCGCCTCCAGGGTTCCGAGGTCGTCCGCGACGCCGAGGAGTTCGGCCGCCGTGGCGGTGCCGGCGACGATCGCGTCGGCCGGTGACATGCCGAGTTCGACGAGGAACCCGAGTTCGAGCAGGTTGCGGCCGTGGGGGACGACGCCCGCGTCGGTGCCCATGGCGATCCTGGCGCCGCGCTCGATGGCGTGGGCGATGTTGGTCTTGGTGATGCCCGACCACCGCACCTTCTTCTCGTAGTGGTACGGCTGCATCGCCTTCTTGTCGATGCCGACGAAGACCGTCGAGAGGGTCGGAACCAGGAAGACGCCACGCTCGGCGGCCAGGTCGAGGGCCTTGTCGTCGATGCCGTAGCCGTGTTCGACGCTCGTGACGCCCCCCAGGATGGCGGCCTGGATCCCGGCCAGCCCCTGGGCGTGGGCGGCGACGGGGCGGCCGCCGTGCCGGGTGGCCTCGTCGACGACGGCGCGCACCTCGTCCACGCGCAGGCCCTCGTCGTCGGGGGTGTCGTGCGGGCTGCCCATGCCGCCGGTGGTGCAGATCTTGATCACGTCGGCGCCGGAACGGATCGCGTCGCGCGTGGCCCGGCGCGCCTCGTCCGGGGTGTCGGCCAGGTAGGCGCCGCCCTGGTGCAGTTGCATGTGGCCGCCGTCGAAGTGGTGGAAGTCGCCGTGGCCGCCGGTGTGGCTGATGGCGTTCACCGCGATCTTCAGCCGGGGGCCGGTGATGAGGCCGTCGGCGATGGCGGCGCGTACGCCGCGGCTGGCGCCCGCCAGGTCGCGGACGGTGGTGACGCCGGCGTCCAGGGTGGCGCGCAGCCGCTCGGCGGTCTCGTACGCGACGTAGGCCGGGTCGGTGGTCAGCTCGTGGAACGGGCCCTGGGGCAGGCTGAGCTTGACGTGGACGTGGGCGTCGATGAAGCCGGGCAGCAGGGTGCGTCCTGCCAGGTCGATCTCGCGCGCGCCGGGGGAGGCGGGAGCGGCGTCGGCCTCGCCCGCGTGGACGATGCGGCCTTCGGCGTCGGTGACCAGCACGGCGTCCGGGATCGGGGCGGCTCCCGGCTTGCCGGTGACGAGGCGGGCGTTGACCAGGCGGAGCGGCTCGGTGGGCATGGGTGGGGGTGTTCCTTCCGGACGTGACGGGTGGTGGTGAGGGGTGAGGGGTCAGGGTCAGCTGAGGGAGAAGCCGGGCGATGCCGGATCGGCGTCGAGCAGGGCTCGGGTGTAGTCGGCGGTCGGGGAGTCGTAGACGTGGGCGGCTCGACCGTGTTCGACGAGTTCACCGTGGTAGAGGACCGCCACCTCGTCGGACACCTGGCGCACCACGGCGAGGTTGTGCGAGATGAAGACCAGGGTGAGGCGGAGTTCGTGCCGCAGCTCGTCGAGCAGCGCGAGGATCTCGGCCTGGACGGAGACGTCCAGGGCGGAGGTGATCTCGTCCGCGACGACGAGGCTGGGCTGGATCAGCAGGCCTCGCGCGATGGCGATGCGCTGGCGCTGGCCGCCGGAGAACTCGTGGGGGTAGCGGTCGACGGCGTCGGCCGGCATCCGGACCCGCTCGAGCCATTCGGTGATGGTGGCCCGGTGTCTGCGCACCGACGCGCGCCGGGGATCGATGGCCTCGGCGAGGGCCTGGCCGATGGTGCGGCGGGGGTCGAGCGAGGAGTACGGGTCCTGGGGGATGAGTTGGACGCGGCGGCGCAGGGCGGTGCGGTCCCGGCCCCGGGCACTGGTGACGTCGGTGCCGTCGATGGTGATGGAGCCGGATCTGGGGCGCAGGCCGCCGACGATCGCCTTCGCGAGGGTGGTCTTGCCGGAGCCCGACTCCCCCACCAGGCCCAGGGTGTGTCCCCGGGTGAGGTCGAGGCTGACGTCGCGGACCGCGTGGGTGGTGGTGGGGCCCCTGCCGTAGGCGATGTCGAGGTGCTCGATGCGGAGGAGGGGGTCGGTCATCGGTGGGACTCCTCGGCGGCGGCCGCGGCGGCGGCGACGGTGGGCGTGGCGGCGAGCAGCCTGCGGGTGTAGGGGTGTTGGGCGGACTCGGTGGTGAGGTCCGCCGCCGCCGTCTCCTCGACGATGCGGCCGTCGTTCATCACCAGCACGCGGTCGCAGAGCGCCCGCACCACGGCCAGGTCGTGTGAGATGAAGAGGATCGCGGTACCGAACTCGCGGTTGATCCGCTTGAGTTCCCGCAGTATCTCGGCCTGCACGGTGACGTCCAGGGCCGTGGTGGGCTCGTCGGCGATGAGGAGCTTCGGGGTGGTGGAGATCGCGGAGGCGATCATGGCGCGCTGGCGCATGCCGCCGGAGAGCTCGTGCGGATGCTGGCGGAGCCGGAGTTCGGGTTCCGTCATCCGTACGGCGCGCAGGGCGTCGAGGATGCGGGTGCGGGCCTCGCCGCGATCGGCCCGGGCGTGGGTGCGGAGGACCTCGGTGAGTTGGGTGCCGAGGCGGAGAGCGGGGTTGAAGGTGGTGCCGGGGTCCTGGTAGACGAGGCCCATGGCGAGGGCGAGGTCGCGTGGTGCGACGCGGCCGAGCAGGTCGAGGTCGCCGAGCCGGATCCGCCCGGCCCGCGCGGTGAGTCCGTCGGGCAGCAGCCGGGCCAGGGTCATGGCGGTGAGGGACTTGCCGGAGCCCGACTCGCCGACGAGGCCGACGATCTCGCCGGGGGCGATGCGCAGGGAGACGTGGTCGACGAGGGTGTGACCGGCGGCGTTGGTGATGACGAGGTCGTCGACGTCGACGAGGGACGCGCCGGCCGGCGTACCGGCGGCCTGGTCGGTGACGCCGGAGCCGACCAGCGCCGCCGCGCGGGTCCGGGTGCCGGTGCGGGGGTCGGCGGCGGCGGCGAGGCCGTCGCCGATGAGGGTGGCGGCGACGCCGGTGAGCACGATGAGCAGGGTCGGGCCCACCATCTGCCAGGGGCGGCCGGCCAGTACGGACGGCAGGGCCTCGTTGAGCAGCTTGCCGAAGTCGTAGTCGGGCGACTGGACGCCGAGGCCGACGAAGGACAGCGCGGAGAGGGCCGTGAGGGCCTGGGCGAAGGCGGAGGCGGTGAGGACGAGCAGGGGCTCGGCCATGTTGGGCAGGACGTGCCGGGCGGCGACGCGGTGTCCCGGCACGCCCATCAGCCGGGCGGTGGTGACGAAGTCGCGGTGGGAGATCTGCCCGGCGAGGTTCGCCGTGAGGCGCGCGAAGTAGGGGATGCCGGCGAGGCCGATGGCGGCGATGGCGGAGCCGGTGCCGGGTTCGAGGATCGCGGCGACGACCAGGGCCAGGAGGAGCGTGGGGAAGGCGACGAGGGCATCGATGGCGCGCAGCCCGAGGGTGCGCAGCCGCCTCGGGGCCAGCCACACCGCCGTGCCGATGACGAGGCCGCCGACCACGGAGACGGCCGTGGCGCCCACGGTCATGAGCAGGGTGAGACGGGTGGCGACGAGGCTGCGCGCCAGCACGTCGTGGCCGGCGGCGTCGGTGCCGAGCCAGTGGGCGGCCGACGGTTGGGCGGCGCTCTCGCCCATGGCGGTGGCCCGCCCGTCGAGCAGCACCGGGGCCAGGAGACCGATCGCGACGACGGCGGCCATCAGGGTCAGGCCGATGACGAGGCCGGGGGTCCAGGCGAAGCGCCGGGACGTACCGGCGGTCGTGCGGGACGTCGGCGTGGCGGATGCGGTGACCGTCTCAGTCGCCATGAGCGCCTCCCAGGTTGCGGGAGTCGACGAGTGCGAGCAGCACGTCGACGACCAGGTGGACGAGGGCGGCGATCATGCCGATGACGAGGACCATGCCCTGGATGACGGGGTAGTCGCGGTCGAGGATCGCCTTGATGATGCCGGAGCCGAGCCCCGGCAACGCGAACACGTTCTCGATGATCAGCGCGCCGCCGAGCATGCCGGAGAGGATGAGTCCGCTGAGGGTGAGAGTGGTGGTCAGCAGGTTGGGCAGCGCGTACTTGAGGTGGAGGGTGCCGGGCCGCAGTCGCCAGCCGCGCGCGGTGCGCATGTAGTCGTGTCCGAGGACGACGGCGGTCTCGCGGCGCACGACGCGGGCGATGGTGCAGGCGGGGCCGACGGCCAGGGCGGTCACGGGCAGGATGAGCGAGAGGTTGGGGTCGCCCGGGGAGTACGCGGGCGGCAGCAGCGGGAGGACGCCGACGCCGCTGGCGAACAGCACGACGAGGAAGGTCGCCATGATGTAGCCGGGCACGGAGTCGAGGAAGCCCGTGAGGGCTCCGAAGGCGGTGTCGAGCCAGCGGCGACGGCCGCCGCGGGTGGCGATGGCGACGGCCATGCCCACGGGGACGGCGACGAGCAGGACCACGACGATGCCGTGGAGCGCGAGGACCGCGGTGAACGGGAGGCGGTTGCCGATGATGGTCTCGACCGGCTGGCGGTACTGGAAGGAGTCCCCGAGGTCACCGGTGAGGACACCGCCGGCGTAGTCGAGGAACTGGGTGAGGATCGGGCGGTCGAGGCCGAGCGTGCCGCGGATGGCCGCGATGTCCTCGGCGGTGGCGTCGGGGCCGGCGATGGCCACGGCCGGGTCGCCGGGGATGAGCTGCACGATGAGGAACGACAGCACGAGGAGGACGAGGAAGACGGCGGCCAGGCCGATGAGGCGGCCGCGGGCGAAGGCCAGCCAGGGCCCGGCGCCGGCCCGGCCGGTGCGGGAGGCCGGGGCGCCGGGGACGGGCGCGGCTGAGGGTGCGGTGATGGTGGTCATGGCGCGGGCTCCGGGTCAGCCGACGATGCGGATCGTCGCGGGATCGATGTAGTCGCCGAGGGCGCGGATCGAGACACCGTCGGCGGCGACGGATGCCTCGGCGAGACCGGCGAGCGGCGCGGCGTCCACCCGTTGGAGGAAGGACTCCTGCGCCCGCCGCAAGGCCTGACAGCGCGCGTCCTGCTCGGTGGTGCTCATCGCTTCCAGGAGCGCGCCGTAGCCCTCCTCGTTGTCGGCGCCGGTCTTGCTGCGCCCGCCGTCCTCGGTGGGCGGCCCCATGACGCGCAGCAGGGACGAGGGGAGGGAGCCGACGACGTTGAAGTCGGCCTGGATGGTGAGGTCCCAGTCGCCGCCCCCGCCGCTGGTGATCTCCGACCACTGGGCGTTGTCCAGGTTCCGCAGCTCGATGTCGGCGCCGGCGTTGCGGAGCACCTCGGCCGCGTACTCGTTGCCCTGGTCGACGCCGATGGTGCCGACGAACCGGATGGTGACGCCGTCGAGCACCTCGCCGGCGGCCTCGGGGTCGTGGCCGGGGAGCAGGGAGGTGTCGGTGTTGGCGCACGGCAGTGCGGAGGAGCCGACCGACCTGAGGACCTGGCCCCGCCCGTTGGTGACGACCTGGGTGAACGCCTCGGGGTCCAGCGCCTGGGCGACGGCGCGCCGTAGCTCGGGGGCGTCGGCGAAGACCGAACCCTCGCGCTCGTTGAACAGCAGGTAGGTGCTGAGCGCGTGGACCATGTCGACCGAGAAGGAGTCGTTGTTCTCGAAGCGGCCGATGTTCTCGTCGGGGAAGCTGGCGACGTCCAGCACGCCGGAGAGCAACTGGGTGGCTCTGGTGGACGGGTCGGCGTAGGGGGTGAACACCAGGGTGGCGGGGGCGGTGCCGGTGAGGGGCTCGGCGAAGTCCGGCCAGGCGTCGTACTCCTCGCGCAGCGCGAACTCGTAGGAGACCGCGGGGGTGGCGCGAGCCAGGGTGTACGGGCCCGAGAAGGCGCCCTCGACGGTGCCGGCGGCAAGACCTTCGGGGTCGGCGAGTCCGGCCGGGCACACGATGCCGGTCTGTGGCAGGGAGAGCCCGATGGGCAGGTCGGCCCAGTTCTCGGTGAGTTCGACGGTGACGGTGCCGGCCTCGTCGTCGGGGGTGAAGGTGGCCTCGCCGCGCCCCAGGGCGAGGGTGCGGCCGGGGGATCCGGTGTCCGGGTCGGCGAAGCGGGTCAGGGAGTCCGCGACGACGGTCGGGCTGACGGGCGTGCCGTCGGAGCAGGTGGCGCCGGGACGGATGGTGAAGACGAACTCGGCGGCGGAGACGGCCTCCCAGTCGGTGGCGAGGCCGGCGGCGAGCCCCTCGTTGTCGCGGCGGGTGAGGGTGTCGTAGAGCAGCCGGTCGGCGGTGTAGTCGTCGCTGGCGGAACCGAGCGCGGGGTCGAAGGTGGAGGGGTCGGTGCCGAGGGCGGCGTTGACGGTGTCGGTGGCGGAGCCGTCGGCGCCGCGCGCGGACAGGCAGCCGGTCAACGGGGCCAGGGCGACCAGCAGCACCACCGCGACGAGCGGTGGCCTGGGGCGCGTACTTCGCATAGAGGGCCTCCGGAACGGATCTGACAGGCGTCAGGGGGCGGCAGGGGAGCGTGGAGGGGTGGCCGGCGTCGTCGGCGGGAGAGGCGCACCGGGGCGGGGGTTGGCCCGGGGACGGCCTGCGGGACGGGCATGTCGCGTCGGTGGCGATGTCCGTGAGAGGCAGTGTGCCGACGGTGCCGCGTATTCGCCATCCTCTGCGGTGGTCCGCACGAATATTGCGATATGGACCAACCTGGAACATGATTCTCGCCATGTTCGACGCCATGGACTTCGCGATCGTCCACGCGCTGCAGATCAACCCGCGCGTCTCGTGGGCCCGGCTGGGCCAGATCCTGATGACCGACCCCTCCACGCTCTCCCGCCGTTGGAGCCGGGTGACGGGGGACCGCCGGGTCTGGTCGAGCTGCTTCCACGTCATCAACGCGCAGTTGCGGGACCTGGCGACGGCCGTGGTCGAGATCGGCTGCGAGCCGGGGCGTCGGCAGAGCGTCATCGAGCGGCTGTCCGGCGAGGCGCCGGTGGTGAGCATCCACTGCACGTCGGGGGCGCGCGACCTGGTGCTCACGGTCAGCCTGCCGGACCGGGTCGCCGTCGACCGGTACGTGGACGAGGTCGTCGGCTCGGTGCCGGGCGTGCGGCGGATGCGGACGAGCTACTTCCGCCGGGTCTTCAAGCAGGGCTCCGACTGGCGCCCGTACGCCCTCACGGCCGCGCAGGCGCGGGCGGTTTCCGAGACCCTGCCGACGGCCGTGGCCGACCCGAAGCCCAGCCCCCTGCTGCTGGAGCTGGTCGCCGCGATCGGGGACGACGTGCGGCGCCCCATCTCCGGCCTTCAGGGGCGCGTCGGTCGCTCCCTGTCCGCGGTGTCCAGGGGCGTCGACGCGCTGCTGGTGGCGAGCTGGGTGAGCTGGCGCATCGACTTCAGCCACGACCTCGGAGGCTGGGAGGAGGTGATGCTCTGGTTCGACGTGCCCCAGAGCGACCTGGAGAACGTCGCGGCCACCCTGCGACGCTTCCCCCAGCTGCGGTGGTGCTCCAGCATGACGGGCGCGTCCAACCTGATCGCGACGGCCTGCCTGCGCGACATCGAGGAACTGGACGAGATCGAGCGCGTGATCGCCGTGCGGTTCCCCACGACGCGGGTCACGGATCGTGCCGTGGTCCCGCGGATCGCGAAGCGGATGGGGCACGTGATCGGCTACGACAGCCGGCTGGAGCGGTACGTGCCGTTCACGACCGGGTAGCCGGGCCGGGGTTCTGCTCAGCGGAACACGCGTCTCGTGCCCGTTGGGAGGGCGACCTAGGGTGCCCGGAAAGGTCCGACCCCGCGCCGCGCGTGCCGCTGACCGCTCACGGCCCCAGGGCACCGCGGACGCGTCGCCCTGGGAGAGGAAACATGGGCACAGCAAGGCAATCGCATCGGATCGGAATCCTCGGCAGCGGCAACATCTTCGGTCGGTACGTCGCCGGCATGGCGCGCTACCCGGAGCTCCCCATCGTGCGGGTGGGCGACATCGACCCGGCGCGGGCCAAGCAGGCCGCTGTCGAGCACTCCATCCCGGCCTGGGGCGACGACGCCGAGCTCTACGCGGACGAGTCGGTCGACATCATCGTGAACCTCACCCCGCCGGTGCACCACGCGCGCACCATCGTCACCGCGCTGGAGGCCGGCAAGCACGTCTACGTCGAGAAGCCGCTGGGCACGACGGTCGAGGAGGGCCGAGCCGTCCTCGACGCGGCCGCCGCGAGCGGGCGGGTGCTCGGTTCGGCTCCCGACACCTTCCTCGGCAGCGCGAGCCAGACGGCGCGCAGGGCCATCGACGCCGGACTCGTCGGCACGCCCGTCGGCGCCTCGGCGTTCATCAGCCACAGCAAGGCGGAGACCTGGCATCCCGACCCGCGCTTCCTGTTCCAGCGGGGCGGCGGCCCGGTCATGGACATGGGCCCCTACTACGTCGCCATCCTGGTGAACCTCCTCGGCCCGATCGCGAGCGTCACCGCCGCGACCCGGATCGGGGCGCCGGTCAGGACGGTGACCGCCCCCGACCGGGCCGTCGACTCCATCGAGGTCGAGGTCCCCACGCACGCCTCGGCGGTGCTCACCTTCGCCTCGGGCGTCATCGGCACGGCGCTGATGAGCTTCGACATCTGGGACACGGAACTGCCCCGGATAGAGATCTACGGCACCGAGGGCACGCTCTCCCTGCCGAACCCGAACAACTTCGACGGCGACGTGCGGCTGCGGCGGCACGGCGACACCGGGTGGACCGTGCTGGAGCCGGCGGTCGGCCTGTTCGGCGCCGTCGACACCCGCGAGCAGCACCGCCGGGGCCTCGGCGTGCGCGACCTCGCCGACGCGGTCGAGGGCGGACCGCACCGGGCCAACGCCGCGTTCGCCTTCCACGTCCTGGAGGCGCTGTGCGCGGTCGAGACGGCCTCCCGGGAGAGCCGGGTCGTGCCGCTGGAGAGCGGCTGCGAACGCCCGGCGCCCCGGTACGCCGCCTGACGCCGCCACCACGCGAGAACGAACACCGCCCCGACCGTGACCGGTCGGGGCGGTTCGTCGTTCGTTGTCCGCCGTCCGTCAGGACAGCTCGCCCGCGAAGTGGCAGGCGACCTGCCCGCCCGCGCCGTCGGACCGCGGCTCGGGGGCGACCTCGACGCAGACCGTGCGCTCCGGGCGCGTGAGCGGCCCGACGGGGCACCGCGTCCGGAACCGGCAGCCCGACGGCGGGTCCGCCGGGCTCGGCAGGTCCCCGCGCAGGACGACGCGCTCCCGCTCGCGCTCGGCGAGGCTCGGCACCGGGGACGAGGACAGCAGCGCGGCCGTGTAGGGGTGCCGGGGGTTCCCGTACACGCTGGCGGCGCTGCCGGTCTCCACGATCCGGCCGAGGTACATCACCGCCACCCGGTCGCTGAGGTGGCGGACGACTGAGAGGTCGTGGGCGATGAACAGGTAGCCGAGGTCGAGCTCGTCCTGCAACTCCTCCAGCAGGTTGATGATCTGGGCCTGGATCGACATGTCGAGCGCCGAGACCGGTTCGTCGAGGATGAGCACCTTCGGTTCGCGGGCCAGCGCCCGGGCGATGCCGATCCGCTGCCGCTGGCCACCTGAGAACGCCTGCGGATAGCGGTCGAGATGGTCGGCGCGCAGCCCCACCCGCGTCATCAGCGACCGCGCCTCCCGCTCGAGCGCCGAGCCGCGCAGGCCGCGCAGCGACAGCGCCTCGGCGAGCGACTGGCGGATGGTGCGCCGCGGGTTGAGCGAGGCGTAGGGGTCCTGGAAGACGTACTGCACCGAGGACCTGACGCGGCCGAGGTCGTCACCGGCCATGGCCGTGACGTCCTGCCCATCGACCAGGACGGAGCCGCCGGCGACGGGCGTGATCCCGACGACGGCGCGTGACAACGTCGACTTGCCGCAGCCGCTCTCCCCCACCAGGCCGAGCGTCTCGCCGGCCCGCACCGCCAGGCTGACCGAGTCGACGGCGAACACCGGGGCGTCCCGGCGGAACACGCCCCGGCGGCGGGAGCCGACGTCGACCCGCAGATCGCGGACCTCCAGGACCGGCACGGAGTCGGCCGGCCGGGGCGCGCGGACCTCGGTCACGGTGACGGTCGCGGCGGCACGCTCCGGCGCGTCGTCGTCCGTGGCGGGCCCGATGCCGTCGCCGCGGTGTGCCACGAAGCAGGCGGACAGCTGCCCCTCCTCGCCGACCCCGAGCAGTTCCGGGATCTGCTCCCGGCAGGCGTCCTCCGCGTACCGGCAGCGGGGGGCGAAGGCGCAGCCCGCGGGGAGCGCGGCGGGGTCGGGCGGCGATCCGGGGATGGCGGGCAGCGGCTCGCCGACGCGGTCGTCGTCGATCCGGGGCATGGCGGCGAGCAGCGCCGCGGTGTAGGGGTGCCGGGGTGTTCCGAGGACCTGCTCGACGGTGCCCTGCTCGACCACGCGGCCGCCGTACATCACCGCGACCCGGGTGCACATCTCGGCGACCACCCCCATGTCGTGGGTGATGATCGCGATGGCGAGGCCGAGTTCGGCGCGCAGCCTGAGCAGCAGCCGCAGGATCTGCGCCTGGATGGTGACGTCGAGGGCGGTGGTCGGCTCGTCGGCGATCAGCAGCGCCGGGTCGTTGGCGAGCGCGATGGCGATGACGACGCGCTGCCGCATGCCGCCGGAGAACTGGTGGGGGTAGTGGTCGATCCTGGTCGCCGCGTCGGGGATGCCGACCTGGTCGAGCAGGTCGAGGGCGCGGCGGCGGGCGGCCCGCTTGTCCGTCCCGTGCAGGGTCAGGGCCTCCACGATCTGGTCCCCGATCCGCATGACGGGGTTGAGCACCGCCTGGGGGTCCTGGAACACCAGGGCGACGGCGCCGCCCCTGCGGCGCCTCATCTCGCGTTCCGGCAGGGACAGCAGGTCCTCGCCGGCGAACTCGACCGAGCCGCCGACCACCTTCCCCGGGGGGCGGACCATGCGCATGATCGAGCGGGCGGTGACGGACTTGCCGGATCCCGACTCCCCCACGATGCCGAGGACGTCGCCCGGGTGGACGTCGAAGCTGACGCCGTTGACGGCCCTGACGAGCCCGTGCCGGGTCCTGAACTCCGTCCGCAGGTCGCTGACCCGCAGCAACGGCGCGGACGGTTCGGTGTTCGACCGGGTCGGGTGGGGGCCGGCGTCGGCGGGTCGGGTGGTCGCGTCGGTCATCGATTCACCGCCTCGTTGAGGGCGTCCGCGATCATGCTGAACGCCACGGCGAGCAGAAGCAGGACCAGAGCGGGTCCGATCACCTGGGTCGGGGACTGGGTGACGAACCGCAGGCCGGTGTTGAGCAGCACCCCGAGCGAGGGCGTCGGCGGCTCCACGCCGAGCCCCACGATGCTCAGGCCGGCCTCGATGTAGACGCCGATCACCATCCACACGGAGCCGTTCACCACGATCGCGTCCATCGCGTTGGGGACGACGTGCCGGGTCAGCAGGCTCCAGCGCGACACCCCGAGCACGCGGGCCGCCAGGACGTACTCCCGGGTCTGCTGCTCCAGCCACGCGGCGCGCGCCAGGCGGCCGGCCGTGGGGATGCCCGCGATCAGGATCGTCAGGAACAGCGAGACCCAGCCGGGGCCGAGCACGGCGACCAGGCAGATGCCGAGCAGCAGGCCGGGGAAGCCGATGACGACGTCCAACAGGCGTTGGATCGCGACGCCGAGGCGTTCCGAGAGGACGCCGGCGAGCCCGAGGAGCATGCCGAAGGACATGCTGAGGGGCACGGCGAGGAGGATCAGGCTGAGGTCGATCCGCAGCCCGTAGAGGCTGCGGGCGAGGATGTCGCGCCCGAACTCGTCGAGGCCGAACGGGTGCGCGCCCGACATCCCGGTCAGGGCCTCCCGGCCCTGGCTGTTGGGGCCCTCGGGGAAGAACACCGGGGCCAGCAGCGCGCCGAGCACCAGGACGCCGAGGAGGCCGAGCCCGATGACGCCCCTGGCCGTGCGGAAGGCCGACAGGTAGCGCGCGACGGTGGGGTTGAGCCGGCGGGCGCCCGCCGGCGCCTCGATGTCGGTGGTCGTCACCTGGATCTCGGTCATGTCTGGTCCCCCAGCCGGATGCGCGGGTCGAGGGCGGCGAGGACGATCTCGGTGAGGAGCTGGCACAGCACCGCCACCAGGACGGCCCCCAGGATCAGCACCTGGAGGACCGTGAAGTCGCGGTCCTGGACGCTGGAGACGGCGAGCTGGCCGAGCCCGTTGCGCGCGAAGATCGCCTCGATGATCACGGCACCGGCCAGCACGTTGCCCATCTGCAGCCCCACGGCGACGACCCCGGTCCCCAGGCTGTTGCGGAAGACGTGCCGGAGGGTGATGTGTCGCGCCGACGCGCCCTTGCTGAGGGCCAGGTCCACGAACTCCGCGTTCCGCACGGCCCGCATCTCGGTCTGGATGAAACGCGCCACGACGGCCGCCGGGCCCAGGGCGAGCGCCAGGGCGGGAAGGATCAGGTACTGGAACCCCCAGACCGGATCGTCGAGGACGCTCACCTCGCCACTGACCGGCAGCCACCGGTTGAAGATCCCGAAGAGGAGGATGAAGCCCAGGCCGACGAGGAACGACGGCACCGCCACGAACAGGCTGTTGGCGAAGTCCAGCACGGCGCGGGCCCAGCCGACGCGGGCCGAGCCCGCCAGCGTGCCCAGGGTGGCGCCGATGAGGACGACGAGGATCGTCGAGAGGAGCGCGAGCTGCACCGTGCTGCCGATCCGGTCGCCGATCAGGCTGGCCACGCTCCGCTGCAGGAGGAACGACTCTCCCAGGTCGCCGCGGAACAGCCCGGAGATCCACTCCGCGTACTGCACGACGGGAGACCGGTCGAGACCGAGCTCCCGGCGGATCGCCGCGATGCTCTCCGCGGTCGGGTCGTCCCCGGCCAGCACCACGGCGACATCGCCCGGCGCGAGCCTGGGCAGCGCGAAGGCGACGATCGAGCTGGCGAACAGGACGAAGACCAGTGACGGTGCCTTGCCTACCAGGAACCTGATCATCGCTCACCGCCTCTCGTGGACATAGGGGACTCCTCAGACCGTCGGGATGGGGTTGGCAATGAACCACAGGACGGCGGCGCGCACCTCGCGGAGGGTCCGTCTACCGAACCGCGACCGTGCTGGACCCGGCCGACCGGTGCCTACGATTCCCGGACCTGCTCGCCGACCTGAAGGGACACCCCATGTCCGGCCAGTCATCCCCCGCGCTCCCGGCGGCGCGCGTCGCCCTCAACCCGATCCACTGGATGGCCACCGACGACGGCTGGCTCGACCCGTCGCTGGCCCCCGAGCGCGGGAAGCTGCTCTCCCTGGTCAGGCAGGCCGGTTTCGGCTCCGTCATGCTGGAGGTGCCGGCCGACTGGTCGGTGGAGCGGTACCGCGACGCCGTGGACGAGACCGGGCTGACCCTGGCGCCCGGCTACTTCGTCTGTCGCTCCGACGGCAGGGACGGCACCGAGGCCGAGGTCCTGGACAGCGCGGCGAAGGTCGCGCGGATCCATGCCGAACTCGGACTCGGGGACGTCGGCCTGGGCATGGGCATGAAGAAGGGGGCGCCCCGGGTGCTGCGGCCGGCCCAGGGCACCGAGAGCGACGCGGTCCGGCTCACCGCCGTGACGGAGCTGATCCGCCGGATCTCCGAGGTGATGCGGGCCGAGGGCGTCAGGCCGGCGCTCCACCCGCACGTCGGCACCTGGATCGAGACCGAGGACGAGGCGCGGGCGGTGCTCGACGCCCTCGGCCCCGAGGAGCTGGGATTCCTGCCGGACACCGGGCACCTCGCCTGGGCGGGGTTCGACGTGCGGGCCGTCATCGCCGACCACGCCGAGCGGGTGCCGTTCGTCCATGTGAAGGACTGCCTGCTGAGCGTCGGTGAGCGCGGCCGGGGCGCGGGCTGGGACTACCAGCGGACGGTGGTCGAGGGCCTGTGGGCGGAGCCGGGCCGCGGCGAGCTGCCGCTGGCCGACATCCTCGGCGCCCTGCCGGGTGACTTCGCCGGCTGGCTCATGGTCGAGGTCGACCGCCCCGCCATCGCCGACCCGCTGGAGTGCGCCATCGCGTCGGCGGAGTGGATGAACGCCCGCTACGGCGGCGCCACCGCCTGACCGGGCCCCCCGCCTCAGCGGTCGCCGGCGACGTCGATCACCACCTTGCCCGCCACGTGGCCCGACTCGACGAGGGCGAGCGCGTTCCCCGACTCGACGAAGGGGAACACCCGGTGGACCCGCGGATCCAGCCGTCCGGCGCCCACGAGTCCGGCCAGGGCGGACAGCGTCGCCGAATCGCCGACGTTCACCAGGCGACCCACGCCGAACCGGGTGGCGAGCGGTTCCCCGGTCACGCCGAGCACCCGGGTCCGGTCGCCGAGGAGACTCGCGGCGCCGAGGAGCGCGTCGCCGCCGACCAGGTCGAGGACGGCGTCGGGCCCGTCCGGGAGCAGTTCCCGGAGCCGGGCCTCGACGTCGTCCTCGTCGTGGGCGACGGCCGTGGCGCCGAGCGACTCGACGAACACGCGCTTCCCCGCGCTCGCGGTGCCCACCACCGTGGCTCCCCCGATGGCCGCCAGCTGGGTGGCCATGGTGCCGACGCCGCCGCCGGCGCCGAGGACCAGCACGGTGTCGCCCGGTGCCACGGCGAGGCCGGCGAGGCTGCCGTGCGCGGTGCCGGCCGCGATGGGCAGCGCCGCCGCCTCGACGAACGGCACCCCCGCGGGGACGCGCGCGGTCCGCGCGGCCGGCATCAGGGCCAGTTCCGCGTAGCCGCCGCTGCCGCCGACCGTGGCGCCGAAGACCCGGTCGCCCACCGCGAGGTCGTCGACGCCGGGGCCGGTGCGCACCACGACCCCGGCGACCTCGCGCCCGAGCACCGCCGGCAGCACCAGCGGCAGGAAGGAACGGTGCATCCCGGCGCGCACCTTCCAGTCGACGGGGTTGACACCGGCGGCGTGCACCCGGACGAGCACCTCGCCCCGCGCCGGGGCGGGCACCGTCACGTCGAGGAACCGCTGGACCTCGGGGCCGCCGTACGCGGTGAAGCAGTAAGCGAGAGACATGACGCCGACGCTAACCACCGCTCCGCCGATTCCCCGGGGTCGCTGGACCGGTCAGCGAAACGCGGGCGGGGTGCCGGCGGTCACTCGGCTCTAGCTTGGGCGACCACACCCCCACGTCACCGCACGTTCCCCCGACTACCCCGAGGAGTTTCGATGTCACTGACGAAGAGAGCCAGGTGGCGTCGGCCGGTGCTCGCCGCCGCGGCCGCGGCGATGCTGGCGTCCGCCGGTTGCAGTGCCGCCACCCAGGGCCCAGGAGCCGCCGGCGCGGCGGGCGACGACGGCACGCTGGTCGTCGCCCAGGCGTACGACGTCGACCCGGGCTCGTTCCTCAAGACGGCGATCGGCAACATCGTGGTGGAGTACTCGGTCTTCGAGACGCTGACGCTCATCGACCCCGAGACCACCGAGCCGCGCGGGGTGCTGGCCGAGTCGTGGGAGCTGGCACCCGACGCGACGAGCATGAGCATCACGCTGCGCGACGACGTGACGTTCCACAGCGGCCGCCGGCTGACCTCGGCCGACGTCGCCTTCACCCTGGAGCAGGCCCAGGACCCGTCCGTCGGAGCGGCGAACCAGTCGATCGCCGCCCAGATCTCGGAGATACGCCCCGACGGCGACCACGGGCTCGAACTCACCTTCGCCCAGCCGCTGCCGAACGTCTTCGACCTGTTCGAGACCCTGCCCATCCTCAACGAGGACGCCTACGACGACTACGCCGCCGGTCGGGACGTCGACGGCACGGGCCGTTTCCGCTGGGAGTCCTGGACGCCGGGCGGCGAGATCGTGCTCAGCAGGTACGACGAGCACCGCGACGCGGAGAACACCGAGCTCGACGGCATCCAGATCGACGTGATCACCGACCCCACGGCGCTGACCTCGGCGATCCGCAGCGGACGCGCCCAGTACGCCGTGGGGCTGCCCCCGGGTGACGCGCGGAGCCTGGGCGAGCAGCCGGGGTTCGAGCTCGTCGCCACCGGCGGCGCGGCGTTCCCGGTCGCCTTCGACGTGACCCAGCAGCCCTTCGACGACCCGGCGGTGCGCCGGGCCGTCCAGTACGCGATCGACCGCGACCGCATCGTGGAGCAGGTCGAGGGCGGTCACGGCGTGGCCACGAGCGTGCCGTGGCGCTCCACCACGGTCGGGTACGACGAGGCCCAGGCCGCGCACTACTCCTACGACCCCGACCGGGCCGAGGAACTGCTGGCCGAGGCGGGCGTGGCGCCCGGCACGTCCTTCGAGGTCGCCATGGGTGACACGCCGGAGGCGACGGGCATCTTCCAGATCGTCCAGAACAACCTGGCGGACGTCGGCCTGAACGCCGAGCCGGTGATCCTCAACGGGCCCGACTACGAGGAGCGGCTCGCGACCCGGAACTTCTCCGAGCCGGTCGTGCTGATGCAGGCGGGCAACGGGCTCTCGCCGGCCAGCGCCGTCGTGAGCCGTCCCGAGCTGGTGCCGGCGAACAACGTCAGCGGGTTCGAGACGGCCGAGTACGACGCGCTCGTGGACGCGGTGACCAGCGCCAGCAGCCCCGAGGAGCGGGAGCGGGCGCTGCGCGAGTTCAACGACTACTTCATCGACCAGGCCTTCGCGGTGCCGCTCATCTCCCGGCCCACGCTCTCCGTGCGGACCGAGGCGGTGAGCGACATCGTCGCGACCCAGATGGGCTTCCTGTACATCGCCGAGGCGTCGCTGTCCGACTGACTCCGCACACCGGCGGGTGGGCCGTGGCTCAGCCCCGGCCCACCCAGTCGAGCACCAGCTCGGCGAACTCCCCGGGCAGTTGCTCGGGGACGGGGACGTGGCCGCCGGAGAGCAGCCGCGTCGGGCAGCCGAGCGCCGCGGCCAGCTTGGGCAGGGACGGCAGCGCGTGGTGGTCCCCCGGGGCGCAGACCGCGAGGGTGCGGGCCCTGACGAGCGGCAGCCGCTCCGCCATGGCGTAGCGCCGCACCGCCTCGTGGCCCTCCGTCACCCGGTCGAGCACGGTCAGGGCGTCGACCAGGTAGCGGTGGAGCGCGGCCTCCTCCCCGTCCCGGTAGAAGCCGCGACGGTGGTTCCAGAGGTCGAGGAGGTGGGAGCCGTCGGGGCGGGGCACGACGTGGTCCACGCGCACCGCGGCGCGCCGCTTCTCCGCGTCGACGAAGGGCGTGGCGGACAACAGCAGGCTGGCGACCCGGTCCGGGTGGCGCGCGGCGAGTTCCACGGCGATCACGCCGCCGGTGTGGTGCCCCACCAGGTGGTAGCGGTCGAGGCCGAGGGCGTCGACGAGCGCGCCGGCGGCGTCGGCGTAGCGCTCGACCGAGTGCGGTCCCGCCGGCTTCGCCGAGGCGCCGAAGCCCAGGGTGTCCATGGCGATCGCCCGGCGCGCCGTCCCCACCAGCGGGAGGACGTCGAGGTACTCGGTCCAGGAGCGCGGGGTCTGGTGCAGCAGCAGCACGGGCTCGCCGGTGCCGCACTCGGCGTAGTGCAACTGCCCGAAGCGGGTGGCGACATAGCCGCGTCGCGGCGCCTGGGTCACGGGCGGCCCGCCGCCCGGGCCACCAGGTCCAGCGCGACGTCGGTGATCATGTCCTCCTGGCCGCCGACCATGGCGCGGCGTCCGACCTCGACGAGGATGGCGCGGGTGTCGAGGCCGTGGCGGGCGGCGGCGGCCTCGGCATGCCGCAGGAAGCTGGAGTAGACACCGGCGTAGCCCAGGCTGAGGGTCTCGCGGTCGACGCGCACCGGGCGGTCCTGGAGCGGGCGGACCAGGTCGTCGGCGGCGTCCATCAGCGGGAAGAGCGCGCAGCCGTGCGGCCAGCCCAGCAGGTCGGCCACCGCGACGAAGGCCTCAAGCGGGCAGTTGCCGGCACCCGCGCCCTGGCCGGCCAGCGAGGCGTCGACGCGGGTGACGCCGTTCTCGACGGCGACCACGCTGTTGGCGACGCCGAGGCCCAGGTTGTGGTGGGCGTGGATGCCGAGCTCGGTGTCGGGCGAGAGCACGTCGCGGTAGGCGCGGAAGCGGTCCCGCACCCCGTCCATGGTCAGCCGGCCGCCGGAGTCGGTGACGTAGACGCAGTGGGCGCCGTACGACTCCATGAGCTTCGCCTGGCGGGCCAGTTCGGCCGGTTCCGCCAGGTGCGACATCATCAGGAAGCCGGCGACGTCCATGCCCAGCTCGCGGGCGGCCGCGATGTGCTGGGCGGCGATGTCGGCCTCGGTGCAGTGGGTGGCGATCCGCACCGAGCGGATGCCGAGGGCGTGGGCCCGCCGTAGGTCGCGGAGGGTGCCGATGCCGGGCAGCAGCAGGGTCGTGGGGATCGCCCGCCGCACGGCGCCGGTGACGGCCTCGATCCACTCCCAGTCGGTGTGGGCGCCGACGCCGTAGGTGACGCTGGAGCCCGACAGGCCGTCGCCGTGGGCGATCTCGATGGCGCGGACCCCGGCCGCGTCCAGGGCGGCGGCGATGGTGCGGGCCTGTTCGACGGTGTAGCGGTGCCGGACGGCGTGCATGCCGTCCCGGAGGGTGACGTCCTGGATGTAGAGGTCGGCGGTGGTCACCTGGCTGCCTCCTCCTGGTGGGAGTGGTGTGCGGCCAGCCGCTCCGCGGTGCGCAGCGCGGCCGAGGTCATGATGTCGAGGTTGCCGGCGTAGGCGGGCAGGTAGTGGGCGGCGCCCTCGACCTGGAGGAACGCCGACACCTTCACGGGCGCCTTCGCGGTCCTGGCGGCGGCGGGCAGCAGCGTGCGCAGCGGGTCGTCGGCGGCGATCCGTTCGAACTGCACCTGCTGCTTGAGGCGGTAGCCCGGCACATAGGCCCGCACCCGGTCGACCATCTCCTCGATCGAGGCGGTGACGGCCGCGTCGTCGCAGTCGGCGACCAGGCAGTGCACGGTGTCCCGCATGATCAGCGGCGGTTCCGCCGGGTTGAGGACGATGATCGCCTTGCCGCGGGCGGCGCCGCCGACCGCCTCGATGGCGGCGGCGGTGGTCTCGGTGAACTCGTCGATGTTGGCCCGGGTGCCGGGACCCGCCGAGCGGGACGCGATGGAGGCGACGATCTCCGCGTAGTGGACGGGGGTCACCGCGGAGACGGCGGCCACGACGGGGATCGTGGCCTGTCCGCCGCAGGTGACCATGTTGACGTTGGGGCTTTCCAGGTGGGCGTCGAGGTTCACCGGCGGCACCACGTAGGGGCCGAGGGCGGCCGGGGTGAGGTCGACGACGGTGCGGCCGAGGCCGCGCAGCACCTCGTCGTGCCGCTGGTGGGCGCCGGCCGAGGTGGCGTCGAAGACGATCCGGACGTCGGCGAACTCGTCGAGCGCGACCAGTCCCCCGATGCCCTCGTGGGTGGTGGCCACCCCGAGGCGGCGGGCGCGGGCGAGGCCGTCGGAGTCGGGGTCGATGCCGGCCAGCGCCGCGATCTCCAGGTGCTCCGAGAGCCGCAGCACCTTGATCATGAGGTCGGTGCCGATGTTGCCCGAGCCGATCACGGCGACCCTGGTGCGGGTGCTCATACGTGGTCTCCCTCCATGGCGAACTCGACGGTGACGCTGCCGAGTTGACTGATGCGCGCCTCGAACCCGTCCCCGGGCGCCGCGGGCACCATCGGCCCGAGCGCGCCGGTCAGGACGAGGTCGCCGGCGCGCAGCGGGTCGCCCCTCTCGGCCAGCGTCGAAGCCAGCCAGGCGGTGGCGTTCAGCGGGCTGCCGAGGCAGTCGGCGCCGGTCCCCCGGGAGACGGTCACGCCGCGCCGGGTCATGGTCATCCGGGCGCCGCGCGGGTCGAGGCGCGTCAGCGGCACCGGGGTGGAGCCGAGGACGAACAGGCCGCTCGAGGCGTTGTCGGCGACGGTGTCGACGATGGTGATGTCCCAGTCGGCGTTGCGGCTGTCGACGATCTCCAGCGCGGGCAGCGCGAACTCGGTCGCGCGGATCACGTCGGCCACCGTGCAGTCGCGGTGCGGCGGTTCGGCGCCCAGGACAAGGGCGATCTCCGCCTCGACCTTGGGCTGGATGAGCCGGCCGGCCGGTACCACGCCGCCCCCGGGGATCGCCATGTCGGCGAAGAGCGCGCCGAAGTCGGGTTGGTCCACGCCGAGTTGGGCCTGCACTGCGGGCGAGGTCAGACCGATCTTGCGGCCGACGAGGCGCCGTCCGGCGGCGGTGCCGCGTGCCACGTTCAGCCGCTGCGCCGCGTAGGCGGCCTCGATGTCACCCGCGGGCAGGAGCGCGCGGACCGGCGGGCAGGGGGTGTTGCTGCGCTCGGCCTCCCACAGCGCGTCGGCCGCCGCGCGGATCTCCGGCGCGGTCATCGGGCGTCGCCCGACAGCGCGCCGGTGAAGGGGGTGTCCACGCCCAGCGGGCCCACGGGGCCGGCGCCGCCGGGGAGGCCGAGCGGGGCGTCGCGGCCGGGCAGCGGCTCCTCGAAGAACCGCCGGTTGTCGGCCCGGTGTTCGGGGTCGGCCCGACGGTCGACGGTGATGGCCTCCATGGGGCAGGCCACCTCGCAGGCGCCACAGTCGATGCACTCCACGGGGTTGATGTAGAGCTTGCGCCCGCCCTCGTAGATGCAGTCGACGGGGCATTCCTCGACGCAGGACCGGTCCATGACGTCGACGCAGTCCGCGCCGATGACGTAGGCCATGTCAGTTCTCCTTCTCGGTGGAGTGCCCGGGGAACAGGGCGGCCTCCGGGTCGATGACGGTGGCCGCGTTGTTCACCGCGGTCGCGACCTCGCCGAACCCCACGGAGATCAGGCGCACCTTGCCGGGGTAGTCCGTGATGTCCCCGGCGGCGAAGACGCGGGGGAGGTTGGTGGCCATCCGGGTGTCCACGGAGATCCGCCGGGCGTTCAGGGCGAGCCCCCAGTGCTGGATCGGGCCGAGGTCGGCGACGAAGCCGAGGGCGGCGACGACGGTGTGCGCCGGCAGCGTCCGGGTGGCACCGGTGGTCCGGTGCCTGACCTCGACGGCTTGGAGGCGGGAGGCGCCGTGCAGCGCGCTCACCTCGGAGTCCGTGACGATCTCGACGCCGAGGCCGGTGACCTTCTCCACGGTCGCCCGGTGCGCCCGGAAGCGCCCCGTGCGGTGGACCAGGGTGACCGAGCCGGCGACCGGGAAGAGGGTGGCCGCCCAGTCGAAGGCGCTGTCCCCGCCGCCGACGACCACCACGTCCTCGCCGGCGTGCGCGGCCGGGTCGGGCACGAAGTAGACCTGGCCGCGGCCGAGGTACGCCTCGCCCGCCGGCAGCGGCCTGGGGGTGAACGTGCCGACGCCGCCGGTGATCACGACGGCTCCGGCGACGATCGTCGTCCCCCGGTCGCTCGTGACGACGGGGCGTCCCTCGGGCCCGTGGGACAGCTCGACGGCCCGCTGGCCGAGGAGGTAGTGGGGGCCGTAGGGCTCGGCCTGGGCGACCAGGTTGGCCACCAGGTCGCGGCCGCGCACCGCGGGGAGTCCCGCGATGTCGAAGATCGGCTTCTCCGGGTACATCGCGCTGACCTGGCCGCCCAGTTGGGGCAGGACGTCGATGACCGCGACCCGTAGGCCCCGGAAGCCCGCGTAGTAGGCGCCGTAGAGTCCGGCGGGGCCGGCGCCGACGATCAGAACGTCCGTCTCGATCGTGGCCGGCGCGTCCGTGCTCGTCGGCACGTCGGGAAGCACACTCATGGCCCCGGAGCGTAGGGACGCCCCCGGCCCCGCCCCACGAAATCGTTCCGGTGAGCAGGACGTTCCCTCCCGACCCCCGTTCACCGCAGCGCCCGGCCGATCCCCAGGGCCGCCGTGCGCAGCGCCGCGGCGTGCGCGGAGACGTCCATCCGGTAGCTGGGCGCGGTGACGGACAGGGCACCGACGAGGACGTTCTGGCCGCTGAAGACGGGCACCGCCATGCTGACGTAGCCGAGGCGCACCTCCTCGGCCTCGACGGCGACGCCCTCCGCCCTGATCCGCTCCAGCTGGGCGCGGAGCCGGCCCGGCGAGGTGACCGTGTGGCAGGTGACGCGCGGCAGCCCGTCGCCGACCACGGCGGCGAACAGCGAGCCCGGCGAGTAGGCCAGGATCGCCTTGCCGGTGGCCGTGCAGTACAGCGGCAGCCGACCACCGTCCCGGGACTCCTCGTTGAGGCCGCGGTGCGGGTAGATCTTCTCCAGGTACACCACGTCGAGGCCGTCGTGGATGGCGAAGTGGATGGTCTCCCGGGTGACGAGCAGCAGGTCCTCCATGTACGGCTGGGCCGCCTCGCGCAGCACCCGCTGCCGGTGCACCCGCTGGCCGATCTCGAAGAGCCGCAGCCCGAGCCGGTAGCCGGAGCCGGCGCGTTCCAGGAGCCCCCAGAGGACCAGTTCCTGGGCGAGGCGGTACACGGTGGCCTTGGCCACCCCGGTGCGGCGCACCAGTTCGGCGAGGGAGAGCGAGTCGTCGTCCGCGGTGAAGGCCTCCAGGATGGGCCGCACCTTGCCGAGCACCGAGTTCGTCGGGTCCGCGTCGTCGCGTTCCGCGGGCCGCAGCGTGGTGACCGTCACGGCTCCGTCCCCCGCGCCGGGTCGATGACGGCGACGGCCATCCCGGTGAGCCACTCCGGCAGTTGCTCGTAGGCGAGGCGCCGGCCGGGGGCGTGGTCGAGCAGCGCCGCCATCAGCAGCCAGGACCGCACCTCCTGCGCCCCGTTGCCGGCCGCCTTCTCCAGCTCCGCGGAGCTGAGGGCCGTGAGCCGCCGCAGCTCGCCGCGTTCGAGACGGCTCAGGAACTCCTCGTCGAACTCGGGCGAGAGCGCGGCCTCGGCGGCCCTGATGATCTCCCGGCGCCGGGCGTCGTACTCCCCGGAGTTCTCGCGGCCGTCGAGCCAGGCGCCGACCATGAACTCCTCGTCCTCGCCGTGCGGATCACGCCAGTCGGGCCAGGGCAGGCGGTGCGAGAGGCCACCGGAGCCGATCACCGCGACCCGCCGGTCGCCCGGGAAGGCCAGCACGGCGTCCCTGACGGCCGCGCCGAGCCGCTCGCAGCGCTCCAGGGTCGGCAGCGGCGGGGCGAACATGTTGACCACCAACGGCACGATCTCCACGTCGAGGCCGTCGAGCAGGTACTGAATGGCGTGCGACTGGCCGTGGTCGATCCGCAGCCTAGCCGAGAAGGCGAGGTCGAAGCGGCCGCTCTCCACCAGCGAGTCGGCGAGGTGCCGGGCCAGCTCCACGTCCACCGGCTGCGGGCCCTCCGGGGTGCCCGACTCGCCGTTGGCGACGCACTCGCCGACGCCGAGGGTGAACGCCGGGATCAGGTCGAGCCAGAAGCCGCGGAAGTGGTTGGAGCCGACGAGGACCACGGTGTCGGGGCGGGCCGCGGCGAGCGCGTCGCGCGCCGCCCCGAGCGCGTCGCGGAACCGCTCGGCGCGGTCCTTGTGGAAGGTCTCCTCCCAGTGGGTGTTCATCAGCGTGCTGTGCGAGGCACCCACGCCCAGGACGATCTCGGTCATGCGGCTGCTCCCTCCGGTTCTTCGAGTTCGGCGCGCGACCGGGTGACGGTGTCGACGGCCGTGCGGATCAGGTGGCGGGTGAGGCTCGCCATGGCCGTGACGGAGACGGTGTTCATCCCCCGGGCGAAGTCGATCGGGAACGGCGCCTGTTCCCGGGCGACCTTCGGCATGCCGACCCGCACGGTGGGGATGCCGCGCCCCCGCAGGATGTTGGCGTCGGTGGCGCCGCTGTTGCCCGGGACGGCCTCGTGCTCGCGCCCCTCGAAGGCCACCCAGCCGGCCGCTGCGCTGCGGAAGATCCAACTGTCCCGCTCGGTCCTGGTCCCGGGGATCGCGAGGACCAGTTCGGCGGTGACGTCGAGCCCCGGCCGCGCCTCGGCGAGCGCGCGGAGCGCCGCGGTGAACTCCCGCTTGGCCGCCATCGGGCTGGTGTCGGGCCCGATCCGCAGGTCCACCATCAGGGTGCAGGCGGCCGGGGTGACGGCCGCCATGCGCGGCCAGCCGCCGCGCACCGAGGAGACGACGCCCTGCGGGGCCACGGTGCCCCGGGTGTGCCGCTCGGCGTACCCGACGAACCACTCCTCGAGGTGGCGCGCCACCTCGCCGGCGCCCGCGATGGTGTTGTCGTACGGCAGCCGGTGTCGGGAGCCGACATAGGTGTGCGTGCCGCGGACGGTGACCTCGAACCAGACCAGGCCGACCTCCTCCCAGGAGACCGTCCAGCCGGGCTTGGCGATGACCGCGTAGTCGGTCCACACGCCCTGTTCGAGCAGGAACGAACAGCCCACGCCCTGGCCGGTGTTGCGTCGGACGCCGACCGGTCGGGCGTTGGTGGGCATGCCGCCGGCGCCGAACGCCGCGACCAGGTCGCCGGTGAGCGGGACGCCCGCGCGGGCGATCGCCTCGGCGGCCATCATCACGCAGGCCGCGTGGCCCTTCGGGTTGGAGGCGCCGAGCCCCGTCACCAGGTCGTCGTCGACGACGGTGGCGCGCGGGCGCATGTCCTCGCGCAGCTCGGGGCCGATCCACGGCAGGTCCTCCCGCTCCTCGCCCACGGTCAGGGTGTCGATGGGCGCGTAGAGCATCAGGTCGGGACCCGTGCCGTCGCCTTCGAGCCTGGCCCAGGCGTTGGCCTGCCGGTCGTCGAGCGGCTGGGCGCGGGCGCGGCATCCGGCGGCGGCGAGGGTGTCGGCGATGTGCCCGGCGAGCGCGGCCTCGTCGCCGGTCGGGCTCGGCACGTCGACCAGGCCGACGACGAGTTCGCGCAGCCGGTCGGCGGTGACGTGCCGCCACGCCGCCGCGGTCCAGGCCCGCCGCCGGTCGTCGAGGCCGGCGAGGCCGTCCGGGCGCTCGGGGCCTTGGGCGGTCACTGGTTGATCCTGTGGACCTGGGTCATGGTGGTGCGGGCCAGGCGCCGCCTGGCCAGCGGGAGGGCGACGGCGATGGCGGCCCCGGCCAGCAGGGTGAGCAGGGTGCGGGACATGGTCATGCCTTCTTCCGGGCGGTGGGGTCCTGGGGCCGCGCGCCGACGGCGGCCAGCTTCCCGCCGTACTCCTCCTCGCTGAGGTTCCGCCAGGCGGTCAGCGAGATGTCGGGGCGGTAGAGCTTCTCCGGCGGCGCGTCGGTGACATCGACCATCCAGGCGTCCTGGCCGGAGAACTGGCCGTGGAACAGCCAGCGGATCGCGCCCAGGTACTTGGCGTAGAACCGCAGGGTCTCCCAGCCCTCGGTGAAGTTGACCATCACGCCGACGTAGCGGTGGTGGTCCGCGTCGACCGGGACGTAGAACTCGTAGTGGATGAACTTGGGGTAGGCGATGCGCAGCACCCCGGGCATCGACAGGGACGCGAAGCCGGGGAACTCCTGGGCCTCGATCGTCGGGTCGACCTTGTCGGCCTTCCCGGTGTTGCCGATGTTGAAGGTCTCCTTGGGCGGCCGCTTCTTCCACCACCGCTTGTTGGACCAGTGCCCGACGCCGGGGAAGTCCGCCTCCCAGTGCACCTCGTCCTGGACGCGGTAGATCCACCGGCCGCGTGGCACGATCCGGGTGATGTTCCAGGTCGGCATGGGCTTGAACAGCCGCCACAGGGCCGTCCGGTGCAGGTACTTGGCGTGCCCCTCGTCGAAGCCGTTCTCGCAGGCGAACCGCCAGTTGCCGCCGCGCGGTTCGATGCGGCCGCCCATCACGAAGGGGTTGTCGACCAGTTCCTCGGGCAGCTGCGCGTCGATCGGGTGCGGTTCCTCGTCGGCGATCGGGATGTACACCCAGACCATGCCGAGGCGTTCCTCGACGGCGTAGGCGCGCACCGCGACCTTGCCGACCAGCCGGCAGCCGGGGCCGTCGGTGATGACGGCGGCGAGCTTGCCGGTGGGCAGGTCGAAGGTCCAGCCGTGGTACGGGCAGCTCACGGTGCCGGGGAACTGCTGGTCGCCCTCGGACAGCGGAACGCCCCGGTGCGGGCACCGGTTGTGCAGGGCGTAGGCCGTGCCGCCGTCGCGGATCAGCGCGATCTTCTCACCGCAGATCGTGAACGGCCGCGGCTTGTCGGTGACGTGGCTCGACCAGGTCACCGGGTACCAGTAGCCGCGGAAGCCCTCGGCCGCCCCGTCGTAGTGGGGCCACGAAGCCCAGTCCTGCCGGCCGGGCGCCTCCGCCGGAGTGCGCCCCGCCCGGGCCTTGCCCGTGGAGGCGAGTGGGCGTTCACCCGTCGTCATGGTGCGTGACCTCCTGCCGCTTTCGGTTCCTGGCGTCGAGCATCGGCGGCGGGGGCCGGTTCGCCTACCGGCCTGTTCCGTTGAACAGACCGGGGCGGTCGGCCCGGCCCCGGCGGGGTGCCGCTCAGCAGACCGGGCACTTGATCGCGGGCGCGGCGCCGGGCAGCATCCGGGTATGGAATCCCTGGCGGCCACCGTGCCCGAGCTCGTCGAGGAGGCGGCCGGCCGCTTCGGCGAGCGGCCCTTCCTGCGCCTGGGCGGGGTGACGCGTGACTACGCGGAGACGAGAACGGCCGTCGCCGGCATGGCCGGGGCGCTCGCGGCCCGTGGCTGCCGGCCCGGCGACCGGGTCGCGGCGCTGATGTCGAACCGGATCGAGCTGGTCGACCTGATCCTGGGCTGCGCGTGGCTCGGCGCGGTCGCGGTCCCGCTCAACACCGGTCTCGTCGGCGGCTCGCTGCGGCACGCGCTGGACGTGGCGGAGCCGTCCTTCCTCTACGGCGAGGCGCCGCTGGTGGCGCGGGCCCACGCCGCCGGATACCGCGGCCCGACGTGGCTGGTGGGCGCCGCGGACGCGCCACGGGCCGGCGCGGCCGAGGCGGTCGCCCCCGCGCCCGCGCGGCCCGAGGACACCGCCGCGGTCCTCTTCACCTCGGGCACCACCGGTCCTTCCAAGGGCGTGCGCTGTCCCCAGGCGCAGTTCGTCTGGTGGGGCCGCGGCGTCGGTGAGGCGCTGTGTCTCACGGCGGACGACGTGCTGTACAGCTGCCTGCCGCTGTTCCACACCAACGCGATCAACATGCTGGCGCAGGCGATGACGGTCGGCGCGAGCTGCGTCCTCGACGAGCGGTTCTCCGCCTCCCGGTACTGGTCGCGGGTGGCCGAGGCCGAGGCGACGGTCGGCTACCTGCTGGGGGCGATGGTGCCCATGCTGCTGGCCCAGCCGCCGGGTCCCGGGGACCGGGCGCACCGGGTGCGGCGCGGCCTGTCGCCGGCCACCCCGGGGCCGGCGTGGGGGCCGTTCCGCGAGCGGTTCGGCGTCACCCTGGTCGACGGCTTCGGCTCCACGGAGACCAACCTCGTGATCGGCTCCACCCCGCGGGACGCCCGCCCCGGGCTGATGGGCACCGTGCGCCCCGGGTTCGACGCGCGGGTCGTGGACGAGGCGCTGGCCCCCGTCCCGGACGGGACGGCCGGCGAACTCGTCGTCCGCAGCCACCGGGAGCACGCCTTCTCGACCGGCTACCTGGGCGGTCCGCCGGAGCCGTCGGACTCCTGGCGCCGGACCGGCGACCGGGTGGTCCGCGAACCCGACGGCTGGTTCCGTTTCGTCGACCGGATCAAGGACGTCATCCGGCGCCGTGGCGAGAACGTCTCCTCGCACGAGGTGGAGTCGGCGCTCCGCACCCATCCGGCGGTGGTCGAGGCCGCGGCGTTCCCGGTGCCCTCCGAGCTGGCCGAGGACGAGGTCATGGTCGTGGTCGTCCCGCGCCCCGGCGCGGTGCTCGACCCGGCGGACCTGGCCCAGCACTGCGCGCTGGAGCTGCCGGGATTCGCCGTGCCCCGGTACGTCGAGGTGGTACCCGCGTTGCCGCTCACCGAGACCGGCAAGGTCCGCAAGGCGGTCCTCCGGCAACGCGGGGTCACCGCCGACACCTGGGACCGGGCGGCGGCCGCGTCCGTCACGTCGGGACGACGACCGCCCGGCCCCTGACCCGGCCGGCCCGCAGCGCGTCGAGCGCCGCGGCCGTGTCGGCCAGGTCGAACGTCTCGACGGCGAGCCGGAGTTCGCCGGCCGCGAGCCGGCCGACCAGCTCCGCCGACACCTCGCGCGCCCGCCGCTCCCGCCTGATCATGTTCACCGGCAGCAGCGCGACGTCGTTCAGCAGCCAGGACGGCAGGTCGAGTTCGACCCTGGGCCCCGTCACATAGCCGATCACGACCGCGCGGCCGCCCGGCCGCACCCACCGGCTGCGGCCGATCAGCTCCGCGCCGCCGAGCGTGTCGACCAACAGGTCCGCCGACCGGGCCGCCGCCAGGCGGCCGGCCGCCTCGGGGTCGGTCGCGTCGACGGCCTCGACGCCCTCGGGCACCCGGGCCAGCTGGTCGGCCCGGCCCACCACGCCGATCACCGTGGCGCCGGCGGCCAGCGCCTGCTGCGCGACCATCGAGCCGACCGCGCCCGCCGCGCCCACGACGACGACCTCCTCGCCCTTCGCCACCCCGCCGACGTCGTGCAGCGCGACGTGGGCGGTGGTCGCGGGGACGAAGAAGCTGGCGGCGACCTCGGGGGGCAGCGGCGCGGCGAGCGGCGTGACGGCCTTGCGGGGCACGCTGACCCGCTCGGTCCAGGTGCCGTCCCGCAGCAGGCCGAGGCCGGCGCCGCGCAGCAGGACCTGGGTGCCGGGGGCGAGCCCGGAGTCGGCGTCGGCCTCCAGGACGACGCCCGCGCCCTCGACGCCGCCGACGTAGGGCAGGTTCGGCCGCATTCCGAAGTCGCCCGAGGCGACACTGACGTCGAGGTGCGCGACGCCGGCGGCCTGGACGGCGACCAGCACCTGGCCGGCCTCCCGGACCGGTTCCGGCATCTCGTCGAGCACCGGCGGGGTGCCCCAGGCGTGGAACCTGGCCGCCCGCATCAGTCCACCGCCCCGCGGAGGAAGGCGAGGCTGAGGGCGTTGTACCGCTCGGCCTGCTCGTGCTGCGGCCAGTGCCCGCAGGCGTCGAAGAGCTCCAGCCGCGAGCCGGGGATCGCCTTGTGCATCGCCGCGGCCTCCGGGACCTCGCCGAACGGGTTCTGCCTGCCCCACACGACGAGGGTGGGCTGGACGATCCGGGCCAGGTGCTCGGGCCGCAGCAGGTTGCGCTGGCGGCGCTCCATGTCCTGGAGGGAGAGCAGGTTGTCGACGTTGGCCACGAAGTCGGGCTGGTGGTAGATCGCGTGCCGGACCTCGACCAGTTCCTCGGTGGCGTCCGCGTCGTCGGCCATCAGCAGCCGCAGCCGCTTGCGGGTGAGGTCGACGTCGTCGCTGGCCACGGCGTTCCTGGTGCTGGTGCGGATCCGCTCCATGATCGCCGGATTGGCCACGGTGCCGCCTGAGCACAGCAGTTGCAGGCTCAGGACGCGCCCCGGCCGGTCGATCGCGGCGCGCGCGCCGACCCAGCCGCCGAGGGACTCCCCCACGATGTGGGCGGCCCGGACGCCGACGGCGTCCAGGTAGTCCAGCAGGTGCGCGACGTAGTCGGCGATCTCGTACGGCCGGTTCGGCTTGCCGGTGTAGCCGTGGCCGAGCATGTCGATGGCGTGCAGGTCGAACTCGGCGTGGGCGCCGATGTTGCGGGTGAACGCCTCCAGGTGGCCGCTGGTGCCGTGCAGGAAGACGACGGCCGGGGCCTGCGGGTCGCCGGCGCGCAGCGCGCGGGTCCGCACGCCGCCCGCGTCGACGTACTCGACGCGGAAGGGGGTCGGGCTCAGTTCGGTCCAGATGCTCACGGGCGGTGCTCCGGTGTGTGACGGGGGGCGATCGAGTCGAGGAAGCCGGTGACCACGGCGTGGTACGCCGCCGGGCGCTCCTCCTGGGGGTGGTGCGAGACGTGGTCCATCACGTGCAGGTTTCCGTTCGGCACCATGCGGGCGAGCATCAGCGGGTAGTCCGGGGTGAGAAACGCGTCGTGCATGCCCCAGACGAACAGGGTGGGCGCCTGGATCCGTCCCAGCTCCTCGGTGAGGTCCTGCCAGTCGCCGCGGGGCGAGTCGGACCTGGCGGCGAGCGCACGCTCGCCCTCGTCGAGGCTCTGCTCGTACCGCAGGTCGAGGGTCTCCTCCGGCAGCTTCGCGCCGTCGTACCACTCGAGGCGGGTGATCAGCTCGCGCATCTTCTCGCGGGTCGGGCCCTCGCCGCCGTAGTAGACGTCGCGCGCGTTGCGGCCGCGGCGGCCGCCCTCGGGCAGCGGGGCGAGCGGGCCGTGGAAGACCGGCATGCTGCCGGTGACCACCAGCGAGCGGACCCGGTCCGGGTACGTCGCGGCCAGGTTGAGCGCGATGGTGCCGCCCCAGGAGTTGCAGACGAAGTCGGCGCGGTCCACGCCCAGCGTGTCCATCAGGCCGACCGTCTTCGCGGCGTGGTGGTCCCACATCGGCCCCTCGATGCGGGATTTCTCCGACCTGCCGTACTGCTGGATGTCCACCAGCAGGCAGCGCCGGTCGGCGGCGAACAGCGGCGTGACCGGGCCGAAGTCGCTCCACGCCGTGCAGCCTGGGCCACCACCGTGCAGGAAGATCGTGTCGGGGCCGACGCCCAGGTCGTGGTAGTGGTAGCGGATCCCACCGCCGTCGGCGTAGTGGCTCTCCGGTGGTGCTGTCATGCGGATCCTTCCGTCTCTCCGGCGTCCTGCCGGGCAGAGCCCACCATCGGCGGCCGCCGGAAGCCAGCACGGAGGTCCGCTGGGCGGACTGTCGCCGCGGCGGGTCGCCGGCCGGTGCGGGTCAGCGGCCGGTGAAGGCCGCCGCGCGCTTGTCGAGGAACGCCTGGAGGCCCTCGGCGGCGTCGGCGGTCCTGGTCAGCTCGCGGACGCCCTTCTCCTCGCGGCGCAGCGCCTCCTCGACGGGCAGCCCGAAGCCCTCGTCGACGACCCGCTTGAGCAGCCCGATGGCAGCGGTCGGCTTCGCGGCGAGCCGGTGGGCGTGCTCGGCGACCACGGCGTCGAACTCGGCGGCGTCGGCCACGACGTCGACCAGGCCGAGCTCCAACGCCCGCCCGGGGGTGAGCCGTTCGCCCTCGATCATGAGCCGCTTGGCGAGGTGCGGCCCGACCAGCCGGGGCAGCCGCTGGCTGCCGCCGGCGCCGGGGAACAGGCCGAGCGCGATCTCGGGGAAGCCGAAGCTGGCGTCGGCGTGCAGGATCCGCAGGTCGCAGGCGAGCGACAGCTCGGCGCCGCCGCCCAGGGCGTGCCCGTTCATGGCGGCGACGACGGGCTTGGGGGCGAGTTCGAGCGTCCGCTGCACGTCGATCCAGCGCCGCATCCTGGCCTGGTTCTCGTCCGACAGGTCCCGCATCACGGCGATGTCGGCGCCGGCCACGAAGAACCGGCCGGTGCCGGTGACGACGAGGCAGCGCACCGTCGGATCGGCCACCAGGGGCGGCAGCACGGCCAGGAACTCCTCGATCATGGCCGGGTCGACGGCGTTCGCCTTGGGCCGGTCGATCCGGATGGTGGCCACCGCGCCGTCGCGAACCACGTCGAGCACCGACACCGTCATGGGGAGTCCTCCTCGTTCACTGCTTCTCTCGGTCACTCGAGCACGCCCGCGGCCGCGAGCTCCGCGCACCGCTCGTCGCTCAGCCCGAGCAACTCCCGCAGCACGGCGGTGGTGTGCTGGCCGAGCAGCGGCGCCGGGGCGGTGAGCGCGCCCGGCGTGGCCGCCAGCCGGGCCACGACGCCCTCGTGGCGGACCGGCCCGGTGAGGGGGTGGTCGAGCTCCTGGTAGAAGCCTCGGGCGGCGAGCTGTTCGTCGGCCTCGACCAGGTCGCGACCGGTCGCCACGACCGCGGCGGCGATGCCCTCGGCCTGGAGCCGGGCGGCCAGCGTGGCGGCGTCCTGACCCCGGGTCCAGGCGGCCAGCGCGGCGTCGATGGCGTCCTCGTGCGCCCGGCGAGTCGCCAGGTCGCCGTCGCCCGGCAGGTCGACGAGCTTGGTGAGGGCGCGCCACTGCGGCTCGTCCCGCACCGCTACCGCCACCCAGCGATCGTCCCCGGCCGCCGGGTAGACGCCGTGCGGCACGGCGAGCGGCGAGCGGTTCGGATGCGCCGCGGTGCGCGGGTCGGGTCCGGGCCGGCCCAGCGCCGGTTCGAGCACGGCCGGGCCCATCGTCGCCGCCATGGCCTCCAGCTGGGACAGGTCGACGTGCCCGCCCCGGCCCCCGGCCAGCAGGTCGAGGGTGGCGAGCACGGCGGCGTTGGCCGCGACCATGTCGCCGAGTCCGAAGGTCAGGCCCTGTGGCGGGCCGCCGGGGTCACGGGTCTCGCTGGACAGACCGGACATCGCGGCCAGCGTGTCGGCGAAGGTCACGGCGTCGCGCCAGGGTCCCGTCCCGCCGACGCCGGCCATCGACACGAGGATCACGTCGGGGTTGAGGGAGCGCAGGTTGGCGTAGTCCATGCCCCACCGGGCGAGCACGCCGGGGCTGAAGTTCTCCACGACGACGTCACAGTGCGGCACCAGCTCGCGCAGCAGGCGCTGCCCGTCCGGGGTGCGGAGGTTGAGCGCGACGCTCCGCTTGTTCCGGTTGAAGTTGAGGAAGTAACCGCTGTCGTCGTGGCCGGCGCCAGGGCGCAGCCGCATGGACGGGGCGAACCTGGTGGGATCCTGCCGGTGCCGCGACTCGATCTTGACGACGTCCGCGCCGTGCTCGGCGAGTTGCTTGGTCGCATAGGGGCCGGCCAGCACCCACGTCAGGTCGAGCACCCGCACCCCGCTCAGTGGGCGGACGCCGGCCCGCGCCCGAAGCCCTCGTGGCCGCCCGTGGCGCCACGGCGCCGCCCGGGGCGCCTCGTGCACGGCGTCGAGCGTCACCGGCCGGGGCAGCTCCGACCAGGGAAAGCCGACGTCCTCGACCCCGCCATCGGGCAGACCCTCGCCGACGACCGTCACGAAGAACCCGCGGTCCCGCAGCTGCGGGTTGTCCGGCAACCGCTCGGGCGGCACGACCTCGGCCCACGGCAGCGCGCGGGCCCGGCCGCCCTCGGCGATCTCGGCGGCCGTCCGGCGGGCCGCGAACCGGGCCACGATCTCGTCGACGTGCGGGCGACCGCGCCACCGGAAGGCGGCGTCGCCCCAGCGCTCGTCGACCAGGTCGCCCGCCTCGCCGGCCTCGACCAGCCATGCCAACAGATCCGTCCACATCCGGTCGCTGCCGGAGTAGCCGCCGGCCACGTGGCCGTCGGCGGCCTCGAAGATCCGGTGCGCCACGTGCTCGTACACCCCGCCGTTCCGCACCGGGTGGCGGCCGGCGTGGATCCACGCCACGGCACCGGTCTCCAGGGTGGCGGCGGTCGCCTCCTGCACGGAGACGTCGACGAGTTGACCGGTCCCGGACAGCACGCCGAGCAGCGCGCCGATCGCGGCGTGGGCGCCGGCCACCCCCAGCGCCTGCTCACGGGGTGGTGGCTTCGGCTGCCCGTCCGGCCGACCGCCGAGCCAGGTCATCCCGCCCGCTGAGGCCAGCACGAGGTCATCGCCCGTCCAGTCACGCCGTGGCCCGGTGAGCCCGAACGGCGTCACGACCACGTGTACCGCGTGCGGCCAGCGCGAGGTGCCGTCCGCGCGCAGCCCGCGCAGCGTGGCGACCGGCCCGCTCTCCAGCACGACGTCGGCGCCGGCGGCCAGTTCGTCAAGACCCGCCAGGTCCCGCGCCCGTGTCCAGCGCTTGCCCGCGTGCCAGTGCGCCCGCTCCGCCGGCGTCGACCCGGTGCCCGGATCGATCCGCAGAACGTCGGCGCCGAGCCCCACCAGCGAGCGAGCGCCGTGGAAGGCGAGTTCGTCGGTGAGATCGAGCACGCGCAACGGCACAGAGCGCCCTACCAGCACGGTTCCTCCTCGAGCGTGTCGCACCGCCTCACCATCGCCCGGTGCGGGGCGCTCGGCCAGCGGCGCGTTCCGCTCATCAGACCGCCGGCGGAACGTCGTCAGAGCGTCGCGCGGCCCCGGGAGCCGGCGGCTGGCCTTCGCGTCGTCGTCGCCGGTGCGGCGGGCATGCGCCGGTCCATCGCCCGCGCGATGCCCGCCGCCGTCGCGCGCAGCTGGGGCACCAGGCGTTGCGCCGTGACCTGGGCAACGGGCGCCGTGGCCGAGACGGCCGCGTGCACGGTGCCGTCCTCCCCGATCACCGGGACGGCGAGGCTGCCGTAGCCGGACAGGGTCTCCCCGACCTCCAGGGCGAAGCCCCGCTCGGCGACGATGGAGAGTTGCCGCCTGAGCGCGTCGACGGAGACGACGGTGCGCTCGGTCAGCGAGGGCAGTCCGGTCTCGGCCAGCCGCTCCGTCTGTTCCCGGCCGGACTGCGACACGGCGAGCAGCACCTTCCCGGTCGCGGTACACCAGGCCGGCAGCCGCCCGCCGACCTGCGAGTGGCTGTGGATGCTGGCCCCGCCGGCGATCTTCTCCAGGTAGAGGACGTGCGTCCCGTCGAGCACGGCGAGGTGGATGGTGGCGCGGGTGCTCGTGTACAGGTCGGTGAGCAGCGGGCGCGCGACGGCCCGCAGGGAGGCGGAGGCCAGCACCCGCTCCCCCAGCTCGAACATCCGGATGCCGAGCTGGTACGACTCGCCGCGACGCTCCAACAGCCCCCACTGCACCAGCTCCTGCGCGAGCCGGTAGGCCGACGCCTTCGGCACCCCGGAGCGCCTGCTCAGCTCGGTCAGTCGGAGCTGGAAGGGACCGGACTCGAACGCGGCAAGCAGCAGCTGCGCCTTGCCCAGGACGGAGTTGGGGCGTTCGGTCTCCTCGTCGGCGCCTGCCACCATCTGTGTTCTCCTCACTCCGCTGCCTGTCCATCCGTTCGTCCGGCCGAACATCCGGACGTCACCCGCAGTGAACCAGGGACAAAGACCCACGAACACCCCCTGGCGACCATGACTTCCGCGGACGGACACGGAAAGTGGACCAACGGGACGTTTCGGCGAGGAATCCACGTGTAAACATCAGGTCACCACGCGAACACGCCGCTGTTGACATACACGGTCACCCGGTAACACCCCCGGCGCCGTCACCCGGGGCTCAGCGGCCGCGCCATCCGGGCACCCGCGCACTCGTCCCGCCGCGCGGCAGGTGCGGCAAAAGCGCCCATTAAACCCGAAGCGGCGTCGCGGCGGAAGGGCGGCTCTCGCCCTCCCGGCGTTCGACGTCGACTGCCACACTGACCGCCCCGAGCCTCCCCCGGTGACCATCGTTGCGCCACCCGGCTCGGACCAGCGCACCCCCGCTCCCCGCGAGAGGTTGCCGCCCCCTCCTGGCACAGCGCCGTGCCCGCGCCGACGGGCCCCGGGCCCGTCCGGCCCCAACACCGCACCACAGTCGAAGGAACCACCATGAGGTACGGCCTGCCACGACGCGCCCGCGTCGCTCTCCCCCTCACCGCCTCCCTGCTGCTCCTGGCGGGCTGCGACGCCGCCAGCGAAGCCGAGGCCGAGGCCGAGGCGGAACCGACCCCGGTCGAGACCGCCGCGCCCGAGTTCACGGACGCCGACGGCGAGAAGCCCAACATCGTCATCCTCGACGGCGGCGGCACCATCGTCTCCACCGCCGAGGGCCCCGCCGACTACACCCACTACGGCGACGAGAGCCTGGACGGCATCCAGGACGTCCTCGACCGCATCTCCCCCGAGATCGACGAGGTCGCGAACCTGGAGATCGTCGACGGCGCCATCCCCGGCGTCTCCTCCACCACGACCGTCGAGCAGCTCTTCGAGATGACCCGGCAGTTGGACGGCATCATGGCCGACGACGAGGTCGACGGCGTCGTCGTCAACACCGGCACCAACATCATGGAGGAGATCTCCTACTGGGCCGACCTCACCGTGCGCAGCGACAAGCCCCTGGTGTTCACGGGCTCGATGCGGCAGGCCAACACCTTCTCCTTCGACGGCGAGGCCAACCTCTTCAACGCCATCCGCGTCGCCGCCAGCGGCGAGACCCGCTGCTTCGGCGCCGTCCAGCTGCTGAACGACGAGTTCGTCGCCGCCCGCGAGGTGACCAAGACGGACGCCTGGCGCACCGACACCTTCAGCGGCGGCCGCTACGGCGCGCTGGGCACCGTCGACGGCGACAACGTCAGGACCGTGCGCGCCCCCGCCCGGGTCCTGGACTGCGGCACCGAGGAGTGGGCCACCCCGTTCGACCTGAGCACCGTCGACGTCGACGACCTGGCCCAGGTCGAGATCGTCTACAGCTACGTGGAGGCCGACGCCACCCCCATTGAGGCACTGGCCGAGGCCGGCGTCGACGGCATCGTCACCGCCGGCCACGGCGCCGGCGGCATCTCCGCCGCCCAGTCCGAGGCGCGGGAGGCCGCGATCGCCGACGACGACGTCCTGTTCGCCAACACCACCAGGACCGGCTCCGGATCCATCTACGACGACGGCACCGAAGGCGTCCTCCCCGGCTACGACCTCACCCCGCAGAAGGCCCGGGTCCTGCTCCAACTCGCCCTGACCTTCTCCGACGACGAGGACCAGATCCGCGACTGGTTCACCACCATCGGCGCCCCCGAGTTCAACGGCGTCGAATAACACAGGGCCCGGTGTGTCAGCCGGCGGGGCAGATCGCTGCGCCTCGCCGGCCCACGGCCTCACCCCGGCAACCGCTTCTCGGCTCAGTCCTGCGAGATCCCAGGGGCATCGGATGGCTCGGAAGGTCAAAGGCTTGGCACGCACTGTTGTGTGCCTGCTGCCAGATGTCACGGAACCATGAGCCCGGGGAGTCGTCGGCCGCCCGCTCACCGTCGGTCGGAGGGCCGCGCGCAGCGACGCTGCTCTCGCCCCTGGGCGGGGTCGCGGCTGTGCCACCCGTGTGGGATTCGGCTACGTCGGAGTTCGGATGGAACGCAATATTCCCAGGTTCACGCTCGTGGGTGTGCCGGACGCCGAGGTCACGTCGCACCCGTTCACGACACAGGACGGCCTGAGGCTGGACTTGACCCGTTTCAAGCGGAGCGAGTGTGAGGACGTTGTCCTGCTGGTGCATGGGCTGACCGGATCCAGCGACATGTTCATCATGCCCGAGCACTACAACCTGGCCCGATACCTCCTGGACAACGGGCTTGAGGACGTGTGGACACTCGACCTGCGGATGAGCAACCGGTACCCGTACAACACGGAGCCGGGACAGTTCACCCTGGACGATGTCGCCCACTACGACCATCCGGCCGCGCTGGCGGAAGTGCGCCGGCATGTGGGGAAACGGCGGATCCATGTCATCGCGCACTGCCTCGGCTCGACCTCGTTCATGATGAGCCTGTTCGCAGGCGCCGCCTCCGGGGTCGCCAGCCTGATATCTCAGAGCGTGGCGCTGGTCATGCGGGTGCCGAGGTGGTCGCGTTGGAAACTCGAGTACGCGCCGGAAGCCCTCGAACTCGGTCTGGGACTCGCCTCCGTCGACCCTCGCATGGCCGAGGCCACACGATTCAGCCGAGGATGGCTGCTTTCCCGGCTGGTGTCGCTGGCCCATCAGGAGTGTGACAACCCGGCCTGCCACATGGTGAGTTTCATGTGGGGCACAGGGTGGCCGGCGCTCTACAGCCACGCCAATCTGGCGCCGGCCACCCATGACCGCATCGCCGACCTCCTCGGCCCTGTCGGAATGCACTACTACCGGCACATCCGGAAGATGGCCCGAGCCGGGCGCGCCGTGAAGTACGACATCGCCGACCGGCGGCACGCCGACCTGCCCGACGACTACCTGGTCGACGCGGCACAGCAGGACACACCGATTCTCTTCCTGACCGGCGCCCACAACAACGTCTTCGGGGACGCGAACGTCGCCTGCCACCGGCTCCTCTCGCAGCACTCCCCCGACCTCTACGAATTGGCGGTGCTGCCCGGCTACGGCTACATCGACCCCATCCTCGGCAAGCACGCACACCGCGACGTGTTCCCGGTGATGCTCGACTTCCTGAAAAGGCGGGCGAACTGACATGCCGAACCACGTGGCTCCCACTCCCTCAGAGCACGTGGACACCGTGGTCGTCGGCTCCGGTTTCGGCGGTTCCGTGACGGCGTACCGGCTGGCCGAGGCCGGCCTGTCGGTGGTGCTGCTGGAGCGCGGCCGGGCCTACCCGCCCGGTTCCTTCGCCCGCACCCCGGCGGAACTGGGCCGCGCCTTCTGGGACCCGGCAGCGGGTCTGCACGGACTCTTCGACGTACGCAGCTTCCGCAGGTTCGACTCCGTGGTGGCCAGTGGCCTTGGGGGCGGCTCCCTCGTCTACGCGAACGTGTTGTTACGCAAGGACGAGCACTGGTTCGTCGACGAACAGCCACTGCCCGGCGGCGGATTCGAGTCCTGGCCAGTGAGCCGCGCCGACCTGGATCCCCACTACGACGCGGTGGAGCGCATGCTCAGCGCGACGCCCTACCCGCTGGAGCGTCCCCCCTACACGCGCACGCCCAAGACGCACGCGATGCGGGAGGCCGCGGACATGCTCGGACTGGACTTCCAACTGCCGCCCCTCGCCGTCAGCTTCGCCCCCGAGCCCGGCGCCGACCCCGAACCGGGACTCCCGATCAACGAACCGGCGTACGGCAATCTGCACGGCACGGCCCGCAGGACCTGCCGGCTGTGCGGCGAGTGCAACCTCGGCTGCAACGAAGGAGCGAAGAACAGCCTCGACCACACCTATCTCTCCGCCGCTCGGCACCACGGCGCCGACCTGCGCAGCCACCACGAGGCACGGGCCATCCGCCCCCTCCCGCGCAGCGGATACGCGGTGGACTACGTACGGTACGACCCGAACAGCACGGGCCGAGGGGTCGGCCACAGCGGTCCGCCGACGGTGCAGACGATCGGCTGCGACCGACTGGTGCTGGCCGCCGGCACCTACGGCACCTCAACCCTGCTGCTGCGCTCCCGCAGACACCTCCCCGGCCTGAGCCCGGCCCTCGGAACCCGCTTCTCGCCCAACGGAGACCTACTCGCCATCCTGGTCAGGGCCGGGAGGGGCGGCCGCCCTCGCCCCCTGGAGCCCAGCCGCGGGCCGGTGATCACAGCCGCGATCCGACTGCCCGACGAACTCGACGGCCCTGGCGAGCGTGGTCGCGGCGGATACCTTGAGGACGGTGGATACCCCGCCTTCGTCGACTGGCTTTCGGAGGGCGCCCACCTCCCGCAGCAACTCTCCCGCGGCATGCGTTTCGCGCTCGGGCGGATCCTCGCGAACGCCACCCGCGCACCGGACACCAACCTGTCCCGGGCGGTTTCGGAACTGGTCGGGCAGGGGCTGCTCTCAAGCACCTCTGTTCCGCTGCTCGGCATGGGCCGGGACATACCGGACGGCATGCTCCGGCTGCGCGACGGCCGGCTGGACGTCGATTGGAGCACGGCCACAAGCGCCGCGTACTTCGACCGGCTGCGCGCGACCATGCGGCAGGTGGCCGACGTCCTGGAGGCCCGCTACGTGGACAACCCGCTGTGGTACCGCAAGCGCGTCGTGTCCGTCCATCCAGTCGGCGGCGCGCCGATGGCACACCGGGCCGAGGACGGCGTGTGCGACGCGTACGGCGAGGTGCACGGCCACCCGGGACTCTACGTGGCGGACGGCGCGGCGATCCCGGGGCCGGTGGGCACCAACCCGTCGCTCACCATCGCGGCGCTGGCCGACCGCATGTGCACACGCCTGTTGGAGAACCGCTCCGCCACGCGTGCCCGGCGGTCGGTGAACCTCCCGCCCACCGCCACCACATACCGCGCCACCACCTTTCTCACCTTCACCGAGCGGATGCGTGGGTCCTACGATCCCGGGGCGCGGGATCCGCACGCGGCGGGCACACCAGGAGGCGACGCCGGCGCGGTGCGGAAACGGATCTCGGCTCGGCTCACGGTCACGATCGACGACGTGGACAGCTTCCTGGACGAACCCGGTCACCAGGCCCGGGTAGACGGCTGGATCGACTCGCCAGGCCTCGGCGGCCGACGGCCGATCCTGCATGGCTCGTGCCGCATATTCTCCCCGGACGACGCCGCCGAAGGCCGGGCACTGACGTACCGGCTCCACTTCACCGACGCCGAGGACCGCCCTCACACCCTCACCGGACGCAAGGAACTCACGGGCGAAACCCCGCTGAGTCTCTGGCCGGAGACGACCATCCTCCCCTTCCAGCTGCTGGACGGCCACGTCCGAAGCCAGGAAGAACCACGGGCGACGGTCGTCGGCGCAGGGCGACTGCACATTCCGGTCACCGACTTCCTGCACCAGTTGACGACCTTCCGTACCACCGGACCACGCGGCGCCACCGCGCTCGACCGCTTCGGCCGGTTCTTCCTCGGCCGGCTCTGGCACTTCTACGCTCCACGAGCTCGATGGCCCGGCCGCAGGCGGAAATGAACCGCGCCCGGCACCACCGGCCGGGCGGGGTCCGGCCTCAGGTCCGCTCACGCGCGGCCGCTGTCCCGGCCCGCGGTATCAGATGCCGCCAACCACGGATACTGCGCGCGGGAGCGACCGGGCGTCGCACGGCCGTGGGCCTGAAGGCGGTAGTCACGGGGCGACGTGCCGTAGGTGGTGTGGAAGGCGCGGGTGAAGGCCGCGTGGTGGGTGAAGCCCCAGCGTGCGGCGATGGCGTGGATGGGCCGATCGCCCAGCGCGTGATTGGTCAGGTCGCGGCGGGCGCGCTCGAGGCGTTCTTGCCGGATGTGCGCGGTGACCGAGTGTCCGTGGTCGTGGAAGAGCCGGTGCAGGCTGCGCAGGGAGACGTGGTGGGCGGCGGCGATCGCGGTGGGGGTCAAGTCCGGGTCGGCGAGGTTGCGTTGGATGAACGCCAGGATCTGGGCGTAGAGGACCCGCTGCCGCGACTCCGGTGGCACCCGCTCCTCGGCCTCAACGTGATGGGCCAGCATGGCGCTGATCAGGTCGAGCAGCACCACCCCCAACCGAGGTCCGTCGCCTGGCAGCTGGGTCTGGGCGTCGCCGGCGAGTTGGGTGAGGAAGTTTCTGAGAAGGCCGCCGATCCCCTCCTCGCCGGGTAACCGTCGTCCCCACAGCCCGTCGGTCTTCTCCGCCATGGGCAGGAGCCCGCGGGGAAACGTGCACACCAGGGTGCCGGCCGCGCCGTCGCCCGCCCGCACGATCCCCTCGTAGGGGCGGAACGTCGGGAAGACGACGAAGTCCCCCGGTTCAATGAGCGCCTGTCGCCGTGCCTGTGCGAACACGTACCGCCCCCGCAGCGGGCTCGCCAGCATGTACAGCTCCGGATCCGAGCGCTTGATCATCCGCTCCGTCCGCAGCGACCGCAGCGACGGGTAGGTGGCGACGCTCATGTACGCCGCCCCCAACTGTGCGGCCCGCATCGACGCGTGGAAGTCGTCTGGCCGCTCGATGTGCATCCGGTTCGCGATCAGGGACCGCGCGACCACCTCGTGCCAGGCATCCACCCGGTCACCCGGCGGCAGGGCATCGCTGTCGAACACCTGCCTCAGCATCGCCACCCCCCGGGGAGGCGCACGTCGACGCGTCCGCGGGCGGACGCACGCGCGAACGCCTCGCCGATCGACTCTCCGACTCCTTGGGGCACGAGTTCGCTTCTTCTGAGTAGCATCTTCCGACCTCTTCCTCGTCCGAGCGTCCCCGTGTGGTTCGGGGTTCCTCAGGTACGTCGGAACAGGGCGCAAGAATTCGACATGGCGTGGACCGCGGGACAGAAGGTGTCGCCGCGAGGAAGTCCCCCCGAGGTTCTCGTCCGTACCGCAGCAATCGATACACCGAGGTCAGACGAGAGTGGCGGGCGTCCGGCTCGCGGGGTGAGGCGCCCTCGAACAGCGAGCACCGTCGAACTCACCGACATCCGACGCCTTGCCTTGCCACCCGCCGCCGATCGGGGCGCCGCGGAAAAATCATATGACGTATGTTGACTAAGGTCTCGCCCCGGCTATCATCCGAGATGTCCGGAGAGCCAGTTGGCGTTCGACATGACGGACGCTCGGTCTGGCCGCACGGGTCCGTGCCCGCACGGACCTGGCAGGACGGTACGCGCACCATCCGTTTGTCCCGGTGAGGTCCCCCACACGCCACCGTGCCGGACGCCATGGACGGGCGACGTTCTCGTGGGTGAACCCACCGGCCGAGCCGCTCGGAGTCCCCCCATGCCTTCACCCGCACGCCGTTCCCGCTCCCGGCCCCTCCACACGGCCGTCGTCCTCCTGCTCGGCCTGGTCATCGCACTGGTCGCCGCACCCGCTTCGGGTGAGCAGGCGGACGGGGCCGCCGCCGGCGCCCCGGCCGAGCAGCGGTTACCCGCCAGCTTCCAGTGGACCTCGAGCGGGCCGCTGATCTCCCCCGCGCCGAACATCGGCTCCGTCGCGGTCAAGGACCCGTCCGTGGTCCAGGACGAGGACGGCACCTGGCACGTCTTCTTCACCAGGGTCGACACCAGGGGCGACTGGGGGCTGGCCCACACCAGCTTCACCGACTGGTCCCAGGCCGCCACCTCCCCGCAGACCGACCTGGAGGCGAGCTCCGCCATCGGACCCGGCTACCGCGCGGCGCCCCACGCCTTCTACTTCGCACCCCGTGACGAGTGGTACCTCGTCTACCAGACCGGCCTGCCCTCGTTCTCCACCACCACCGACCCCGACGACCCCACCAGCTGGTCGGCGCCGCGGAACTTCATGGACAGCGTCCCCGACGTGGTGCGGCAGAACATCGGCAACGGCCACTGGCTCGACTTCTTCGTCATCTGCGACGACACCATGTGCTACCTGTTCTCCGCCGACGACAACGGCCATGTCTACCGCTCCGAGACGACCGTGGCCGACTTCCCGGCCGGTTTCGGCAACACCCGGATCGTCCTGGAGGACAGCGCGAACAACCTCTTCGAGGGCGGCGCCGTCTACCGCGTCGGCGACAGCGACACGTACCTGCTGATCTGGGAGGCCATCGGCTCCGACGGGCGGCGCTGGTACCGCTCCTTCACGGCCGAGGGCCTGACCAGCCAGTGGACGCCCCTCGCCGCCACCCAGGACAACCCCTTCGCCCGCGCCAACAACGTCACCTTCGACGCCGGCGGCGCGTGGACCCGGGACTTCAGCCACGGCGAACTGGTCCGCAGCACCCACGACCAGACCATGGCGATCGACCCCTGCGACCTCCGGCTCCTCTACCAGGGCATGGACCCCTCAGCCGGCGGCGAATACTCCCAACTCCCCTGGCGCCTGGGCCTGGCCACCAACACCACCGACGGCTGCTGAAGCCTCAAAGCCTCACCCGGAACCGGGGCCACCCGGCCGTCCCTCGCACCTCCCCACCACCATCCCCCACACTCGAGGAGTCACCCATGACGATGCGACGACGCACGCTCCTGGGACTCGGCGCGGCCGGAGCGATCGGCATGAGCGCCGCCGTGCTCGGCGCCGCGCCGGTGCACGCGCACACCGCCCCCGCCGCCAGCCCGGCGCCCACCGCGACCTACGCCATCGGCGTCCGGGAGTACCGCTGGGCCCGCGGCGGTCGCTCGCTGTTCACCAAGGTGTTCTACCCGGCCACCGGCACCCCCGGCGGCGCGCCCGTCCCCAACGCCCCTGTCGCGGCCGGCGTGTTCCCCGTCGTCGAGTTCAGCCACGGCATGGGCTGCAACTCCGACTGCTACTCCTCCCAGACCCATGGCCTGGCCGCCGCCGGCTTCGTCTGCCCCGCTCCCTCCTTCTCCGACAACACCAACCTCGGGAGCGTCTACGGCGGCGAGTGGTCGCGGGACGTGTCCGAGGTCATCACGCGGACCCTCGCGCTGAACGGCGCCTCGGGCGACCCGCTCGCCGGGCACATCGCCACCGGGGCCGGCGTCGGCGTCTCCGGCCACTCCATGGGCGGCATGACCACCCACGGCCTGGTCACCGCGTGGCCGGACGACCGCATCGCCGCGGCCGTCCCCATCGCCTGCGTCGACATGGGAAACCCGACCGGCCAGGTCACGGCCAACGTGCTCTTCATCCACGGCGACCGGGACCCCACCTGCGACTACAACTCGGCACGCCGCGCCTACGAGGAACTCCCCGCTCCCAAGGCGTTCCTCACCCACGTCGGGGCGGACCACGGCGGATATTTGGTCCCCGGCTTCCGGACCTACCCCCAGACCGAGAACACCTTCCTGGACTGGTTCCGCTGGAGTCTCTACGGCGACACCGCCGCCCGCGACCGCCTCCCGGCCGGCGCCACCGCGAACGGCACCAGGTGGGAGGCGAGGCTGGCATAGCCCCGCCCGACCGTCCAGCCGTACCGGGGTTTCGGCGTCGCCCGGTCCCACCTCGGCGGGACCGGGCGACGCCGACGGTCAGCGCCGCAGACGCACGGGGTCGCCCGTCCCACCGCGCCGGACGAGCCACGCCTCGGTGATGTGGTTGAACATCGCCTCGGCGGCGCCGCTCGGGTCGTGAGCGGCGACGCGCTCGTAGACGCGGCGATGGCCCTGATTGGAGGCGACGCACAGGGCACGCTCGGTCTTGCCCACGTACCGGGCGGTGTTGATGGCCTGCCCCTCCAGCGAACGCACCACGGCGCGGGCGATGCGGTTCCCGGAGGCCCGCATGATCGTGTCGTGGAAGGCGCGGTCGTGCTCCTCGTAGGTCACGCGGTCATCCACGAGCCGGTCCATCTCGTCGACGAGCGTGCGCAACCGGTCGACGACGTCGTCCGTGGCGAGTTGGGCGGCGAGGTTGGCCATGTCGGACTCCAGCAGGCGCCGCGTGACCACGAGGTCGTCGAGGATCCCCAGGCTCTCGTCCTCCTCGATGCTGGCCCCCAGGACCAGCTCGTCGAGCATGTTCCACCGCGTCGGCGGGGTCACCATGGTGCCCGCGCCCTGTCGGACCTGGACCAGGCCCTTCTCCTGAAGCAGCTTCACCGCCTCGCGGACGACCGTCCTGCTGACCCCGAACGCCTCGCAGAGCCCCGGCTCGGCCGGCAGGGACGTGCCCGACGGATAGACCCCGCGGACGATGCGCCCCACCAGCTCCGCGGTGAGCGCCCTCGCGAGGTTCGCCGGTCGTCGCACCCAGGCCGGTGGCACCGCGGCGCCCGACGTGGCTTCCTGTGATGCCGTCATAGTCCCTCCCGTGGGCCGCGATCAGGCGGCGCCACGATTCGCGTGGCAAGTATACGCGCCACCTCTTGACGCAAGACATCATACGAATTACGTTTCCGGCGATCTGGACCGACGCGGGCGGCCCCGGCACCCTCCGGAGAGTGAGCGACGATGAAGCGGCGAACACTGTGGGCGACCGCGTTGGCGGGTGCTCTGGCTGTGACCGGTTGCGGCAGCGCGGGGTCCGGCTCCTCGTCAGGTTCGGGGGACGACACGCTGGTCGTCTGGGACTGGAAGTCCGGTGACGAGACGGCCGCCGGGTACGTCGAGGCGGCGAGGGCCGACTTCGCCGAGCGGCACCCGGACGTCACCGTGGAGTTCGTGGCGCAGCCGTTCGACCAGTACTACACGCTGCTCGGCACGGCCATGCGCACGGGCGAGGGCCCCGACGTGATGCTATTCAACGGCGGCGGCCAGCTGCGCGACCGCGCCGACGACCTGCTGCCCCTGGACGACCACGTCACCGAGGACATGCGGCGGCTGGCGGGCTGGGAGGCGTTCTCCAGGGACGGCACCGTCTACGCGGCCCCGGTGACCCTCCAGGGACACCCGATCTACTACAACAGGGCTCTCTACGAGGAGGCCGGACTCGACCCCGACGACCCGGCCACCACGTGGGCCGACTTCCTCGACGACTGCCGGACGATCACCGAGGAGACGGGGGCCGCCTGCTTCTCCCTGGGGAACAAGGAGGGCTACGGCATCCAGTTCTTCCTCTCGGGACTGGGGTCGGCCGTCCTCACACCGCGGGAGTACGACGACTGGATCGCCGGCAACCGCGACTGGACCTCTCCCCACGTGCGGCGGATCTTCGAGCTCTGGCAGGAGGTCGAAGACGCCGGCCTGAACAACGACGGGGTCAACTCGACCGCGCTGTTCAACGACTCCCTCGCGCTCTTCGAGTCGGGGCGGGCCGCCCACATCGTCGGGCTGATGTCGGACATCGGCCACTGGGAGGACTTCGGCGAGTTCCTCGGCGAGGACAACGTCGGCGTGATGCCAGCCCCCGTCGTGACGGACGGTGCGAGGCCCGGCCTGCCCTACGACGGCGGCATCGGGTACGCGGTCGCGGCGGGCACCGAACACCCGGACCTGGCCGCCGACCTGGTCCGGTCGCTGACCTCCACCGAGGCGCTGGCCACGTTCCAGGCCGACGCCGGCGCGATCGTCGCCGACACCACGGTCGACGCCTCCGGCGGTGGGCCCGCCCTGGCCGCGATCATGCCGGAGATCGAGACCGGCAGACCCGCGCTGCACGTCGCGTTGTCGGCCGAGACCCTGGACCTGATGGGGCGGCTCTCCCAGCAACTCCTCAGCGGGTCGGTGGACGTCGAGGACGCGCTGCGACAGCTGGCCGACTCCGACCGGGCGAGCTGACCCCGTGTCAATCGGAAGCTCCCCGCCGTCGGTTCGCCCACCCGGGGGTGGCCGCCGCGCCGAACGGCTGGCGCCCTATGTCCTGATCGCTCCCGCCGTCCTCATCATCCTGGTACTCCGGCTGTACCCGCTGCTCCTCGGCGTCAACTACTCCTTCACCGGCGACGGCGAGCGCGACGGACAGGCGGTCGGCCTGGACAACTACACGGAGTTGCTGAAGGACCCGGTCTTCCGCACCGCGCTGGAGAACGTCGGGCTGCTGGTGCTGTTGCTGCCGGTGGCGGTCGCGATCCCCGGCCTGCTGGCGACCTTCATCCACCTGCGCGTGCCCGGGCACCGGTTCCATCGCGGCGTCTACTTCTTCCCGGCCGTGCTCTCACCGGTGATCGTCGGTGCGATCTTCAATCTCCTGCTGGCCTTCGACGGCCCGCTCAACTCCGGCCTCGGGTACCTCGGAATCGGCCCGGTCGACTGGCTGGGCGATCCGGACGTCGCCATGTTCACGGTCGTCGGCGTGCACGTGTGGGCGACCTTCGGTATGGCGCTGGTGGTCTTCCTGGCCGGCTTCTCCACCCTGGACCCCTCGCTCCTGGACGCCGCCCGCGTCGACGGGGCGTCGCTGCCCCGGGTGATCCGGCACGTGATCGTTCCGGGCCTGTCCCGCACCATCCAGTTCGTCGTCGTCACCACGATGATCGGGATGCTGACGTCCATGTTCGGCCTGCTGTACGTGATGACGAGCGGCGGTCCCGAGGGTTCCACCTACCTGCCGGAGTACTACATCTGGATCCAGCAGGGACAGATGAACCGCCCGGCGCTCGCCTCGGCCGCGTCGACCGTTCTCTTCGTCATCATGCTCGTCGTCGGACTCGCGCAGATCGCGCTGCTCCGCCGCACGGGGAGGGAGAGCTGATGCCGGGGCGGCGCGTCGGCAGGTGGCTGGTGGCCGTCCCCATGGGCGTGCTCGCCCTGGCGACGATCTATCCCCTGCTGTTCACCGCGAACGTCGCGATGAAGACCCGGCACGACTACGTCCTCGACCGGTTCTCCCTGGCACGCTCCCCGAACCTGGACAACGTCACCGCGGCGTGGACGAACGTCGGCATGGAACGGTACGTCGTCAACTCCCTCATCGTGGTGACGTCCGCCGTCGCGCTGCTCCTGCTGATCGGCTCGATGGCCGGCTTCGCGCTGAGCCACCTGCGGTTCCGGGGCTCGCGGGCGGTCTTCCTGGGCTGCCTCGCGGCGTTGTTCGTCCCCTTCCAGGTCATCATGGTCCCCCTCGCGCGGATCATGGCGGACGGCCGGCTCCTGGACACCCACGCCGGTCTTGTCCTCGCCTACGTCGCCCAGTTCCTCCCCTTCACGATCTTCCTGATGACCAGCTACTACACCGGTGTTCCCGGCGAGATCGTGGACGCGGCCAGGATCGACGGCAACACGCCCTACGGCGTCTACCGGCGCGTCATGTTGCCGCTGGGCCGCCCGGCCCTGCTGTCGGTCGGCATCCTCAACACCCTGTTCTGCTGGAACGACGTGCTGATCTCCCTCCTGATGATGCCGTCCGCGGACCACCGCACCCTGATGGTCGGCGTGACCGCGCTCCGCGGCCAGTACTCCGACGACATCCCCGTCTTCGCCTCCGGAGTGCTCGTCGCCGCGCTCCCCGTCCTCGTGCTCTACGTCTTCTTCCAGCGCCAGATAGCCGACGGCGTCACCGCCGGCTCCACGAAGGGATGACATGCGGATCACCGGGTATCGCACCCTGACGACGGTCCAGGAGTGGGGCCGTCCCGTCGGTGACGCCAACGGAGTCTTCGCCGACGGGGTCGTCCCCGTCCCGCTCGTCCTCGTGGACACGGACGAGGGCATCACCGGCGTCGGCCTGGGATCGCACGTCGAGGTGGACGTCCTCTTCGCCGCCATCGAGGGCGAGGACCCGCGCGCCGTGACCGCGCTCTACGACCGCATGCTGCGCGAGACCTTCAAGGCCGGGCACGCCGGGGCCCGGTTCGGGACCATCGGCACACTCGACACCGCCCTGTGGGACATCAAGGCACAGGCGGCCGGCGAACCCCTGTGGCGGCTCCTCGGCGGACGCGACCGGAGAGTGCCCGCCTACGCCTCCGGTCTCGACATCGAGCTGACCGACGACGAACTCGTCGCGATCCACCAGGAGTACGCGGCGCACGGCATCCGGGCGGCCAAACTCAAGGGCGGCCTCGACGTCGACCAGGACCGGCACCGGCTGACCCTGGTCGAACAGGTGCTGACCGAGGCCGGGCGCGGCGTGCGGCCCAGCCTGATGCTCGACGCGAACGAGTCCTTGACCCGCAAGCAGGCCGTCCGTCACGTCGCCGAACTCGAACGCACCCTGGACCTCACCTGGGTCGAGGAGCCCGTTCGGCGCTGGGACGCCGAGGGCCTGGCCGTCGTCCAACGCGGTGTCCGAGCCTCGGTCGCCAGTGGGGAGAACCTCACGGGCCTGGAGCAGTACCGCCCGCTGCTCGCGGCGGGCGGGCTCGACATCGTGCAGACCGCGGCGGTCCACGGGGTGACCCACTTCCTGCGGGTCGCCGCCCTGGCCCACGCCCACGACCTCCCGGTCAGCCCCGTCGGCACCACCCCCGTCGGGCTGCTGCACGCCGCGACGGCCGTGCCCAACCACATCGTCAGCGAACTACAGGACCTGCGCCCCCCGACCGGCCTCTCGGTCGACCTGCGCGTCGAGGACGGCGCCTTCGTCCTCGGCGACTCACCGGGACTCGGCCTCCGGGTCGACGCCAAGGCGATCACCACGTCCCGCCGACCGCACACCGCCGCACCAGGCGGCCCCCACGTCAGGCCGGAGCAGGCCGGACGGCGACTGCTCCCGGCGTCCCCGCCGTCGCCTGCCGCCAACCCCCTGCCGCGTCCCCGTTCCACCCCGGCCCCCTCGTGACACCCCTTCACGACGAAAGGACGTAAGCGTGTCCCCACCGCTCTCATCACGCCTGCGAACCTCCCTCGCGGCAGCCGCCGCGGCCCTGGCCACCGGAGTCATCACCGCCATGCCCGCCCCCCAGGCGCACGCCGCGGCCCCCCACCACACGCTGGTCGTCGCGCCCGCCGGCGCCGAGAACGCCGACGACGGCGGCCCGGGCACCATGGGAAAGCCGCTCGCGACCCTGGCGGAGGCACAGCGCCGGGCGCGGGAACTCGCCGCCCGGGCCGACGCCGACGTCACCGTCACCCTGCAGGACGGGACCTACCGGCTCAGCGAGCCACTGCGGTTCGACGCCGCCGACTCCGGCCGCGACGGCCACACCGTCGCCTGGCGGGCCGCCCCGGGAGCGAGCCCCGTCCTGACCGGCGCCGAGCCGGTCACCGGCTGGGAACTCGACGACCCCACGACCGGGGTCTACCGGGCGGACGTCGGCACCGGCTTCGACACCCGACAGCTCTACGTCGACGGCACCCTCGCCCAGCGCGCCCGCACGAGCCTGTCCCCGTCGGACATCAGACTCAACGCCACCGGCTTCACCCTGAACAACCCGGACCTCGACTACCTGGCCGAACTGCCCGACCAGCGACGTATCGAACTCCAGGCGATGCTGTCGTTCACCAACCGCTTCGCGCCCGTGGACCGCATCACCGGCTCCACGGTCGTCATGCGGCAGCCGGCCTGGGACAACAACACCTACGGATACGACACCATCCAGTCGCCGTTCCGCACGCCGACGTTCTGGCTGCTGAACTCCAGGGCGTTCCTCGACGAGCCCGGCGAGTGGTACCTGGACACCACGGCCGGCACGCTGTACTACAAGCCACTCGAAGGGCAGGACCTGGCGAACGCGCGGGTCGAGCTGCCGCGGTTGGAGACCCTGATCGAGGTCGGCGGCACCTACGACGAGCCGGCCCACGACCTGTCCTTCGAGGGACTGACCTTCACCGGAACCACCTGGCTGCGCCCCAGCTCGCCCGACGGATACGCCAACCAGCAGACCGGCGCGTTCATCACCGGAGTCCAGGAGCACCGGCCCGCCGACGCGTTCACCTCCTGTGCGGTCGGTTGCCGGGGCTTCGAAGGAGCCCGCAACAACTGGGCCCAAGCCCCCGCCGCCGTGCAGGTGTCGGCGGCCAACCGCATCACCTTCGAGGGCAACACGTTCGTGAACCTCGGCTCGGTCGGCCTCGGCGTCGGCAACGACGCCAACGCGCACGCCACCGGTGTCGGCCTGGGGGCGCGGAACGTCTCCGTCACCGGCAACACGTTCACGGCCAGCGCTGGCGGCGGCATCGTGGTCGGCGGGGTGCGCCCCGACGCCCACCACCCCTCAGACGGGCGGATGACCAACAGCGACATCCTGATCAGCGACAACCGCGTCTTCTCCACGGCGCTCGAGTACCTCGACCAGGACGGGATCTTCGCCAGCTACGTCACGCGCCTGACCATCGCTCACAACGAGGTGTCCGACATGCCCTACACGGGCATCGGCATCGGATACGGCTGGGGCGCCAACGACCCGGGCGGCAGCCCCGAGTACCTCAACCGCGGGCTCTACGACTTCCAGCCGGTCTACGACACGCCCACCACCCTGACCGACGTCCGTGTGGTCGGCAACCACATCCGAGACGTCGTGCACACGCTGTTCGACGCCGGCTGCGTCTACACGCTCTCCGCGATGCCGCGGAGCACCATCGAGGAGAACCTCTGCGAGAACAGCGGGCAACTCGGCCTGTACTTCGACGAGGGCTCCCGATACCTCACCGCCACCCGCAACGTCTTCCTCAACACCGCGGGCCAGTGGGCGCACGCCAACAACCAGAACGGCAACCGCACCGGCGACCAGACCCTGACCCGGAACTACACCACCAACCCGGCCATCACCGGCCTGGTCACCGGCGAACGCGGCAACACCGTCGAGGGCACCGTCGTCTTCACCCCCGGCGACATCCCCGCCGAGGCCCGCCGGATCATCGCCGACGCGGGACCGAGAGGGACACACCGCGACCCGTCCTGAACCCTCCTCCCCCCCAACCGCACCCGCTTCCATGACGATCGCCGGCGAAACCGGGCCGCCGCTCCCTGGGCGGCCCGTGCCGGTCAGATGCTCCGTGGCCTGCCGCGCACCGCCGACGTCGTCGATGTCGACGTACCACGGGGAGCTCCGTCTCCCCGGCGACGCGCAGCACCGGGTCCGACGCGAGATCGCGTAGCCAGGCTGGAGTACCGGGCCGTGTTCACGAATCCCCTGGCCAGAAGTCCGGGGCATGCGTGAGCGGTTCCGCCTTCAACGCTGAGACGGTGGACCGCCGGGCCCGCACTGGGGCCCGGCGGCGGATCGCCCGCTACGTCCATACCGCGTAGCTGTTGCAGTTGAAGTTGTAGCCTCCGGCCGACGAGGTGATCTCAAAGCCGAACGCGATCTCGTCGATGCGAACCTGCGGCATTCGGCCCTGGCCCACCAGCCACTGGCAGTGCGCGGTGATGTCCACCCACGAGTCGGTGGTCTGGTTGCGCGCCAGGAAGCTGTGAACGGCGTTCGACCCGTTGCTGCCCTGGTAGTAAGCCCAGGCGCGGCCGCCGAGGTTGACGTCCGTGACGTACGAGCCGATCGGGCCGACCGGGCCCTGCCACTGTGTCCAGATCATGATCTCGTAGTCGTGGCCGTTGCCCCACACGTCGTAGGTGGTGGCGTAGGCGAGGCCCGAGCCCGATGGCACGGTGACGTTGTGGTTGCTGGAGACGTTCCCCATGCCCCAGACGTCGCGCCCCAGCATGTAGCGGGCATGTGGGTAGGACTTGACGCCGCCTGTGTTCGGGTGATCGGCCCAGACCCCCCAGTTCGAGTAGGAGTTCGCCCAGATGGTCTGGGGGCCGGTGCCGCTGCCCCAGACGTGGTTGTGCACCGTGTACGCGCCGTCCCTCCACTCCCCGTACTTCTCGGAAGAGGACCAGGTGGCGGCGTGTGCGGGGGTCTGGAGGACGCCGACGGCGCCCGCGGAGGCCAGCGGTACGGTCAGTGCTGCGGTGAGGAGCGATCTGCGTCGCATGAAGGACACACCTTTCTCGAGAAACTCGCTTCGTCTCTGATCGGTCCGGTACCGGTCAGGCTGCGGTGCCGGTGTGGGTGAGGGTTTCGCCGCTCCGGAAGTGGAAGGTGAGCGCGACGGTGGGGGTTGTCGTTGACGTCGGCGAAGAAGTCCTGTTCAGGGTGATCTGGCGGGTGGCGTTCGGGAGTGATCCGCGGATTCCCAGGAGGTTTCGTCGGGGATGGCGTCCGGGGTGTTGCCCACGTTCCAGCCCGGCCGCATCGCCGCGACCACCACCTCCGCCGTGGAGGGCTGGTGCCACTCCTGTTGTGCTTCGGTGCCGACGGTCGAACCCAGCGCGGTCGCCGGCACGGCCACCAGGCTGAGGAGGATCGCCGCTAAGGCGATCACGAATCTGTGCTGACGAGGCTTCACGAGTCACTCCTCTTGCGCGAGGTTCCTCGAGAGGTGAAGCGGCTCGTGCCCTGTCGGCGGAGGTGACGTGGGCACGAGCGTGAGCGATCGAGGGCTGGTGCGGTGATCGCTGGGCGAGCACACGGGAGGTGTGGGTGGTGTGGGGGAAGCGGCTCATCGTCCGCGCCAGGTCATACGTCAGACGAATGATCGAAGCGCTTCGATAAACGCTGAGACTAAGGTCTATGGGCGGGTAGCACAACCCCCGCTGCAGAGTTCGATTCGCGATTCGACGGCTGTTATGGCCAGAGGCGAAGCGCTTCGACAACGACGGGGCGAATGCGGGCTCTGGTGACGAGCGCAGTGATGTCCAGACGACGCTGTACAGCGCGACGGTGGTGACGGCGGCGGCGATCAGCGCGGCCCGTCGGGGGACCGTACGGGCCACTCGTACCGTCCGGTGGCTGGTCCGTGCCCAGGTGAGGCGCGGATCGAGTGGGGGCTCGAAGTCGAAGGAGGCCCAGCCCGGGCTGGTCGCCCTGATGCCGCCGACCGACCAAGGGGGGCCGTCCGTGACACCGCCCCGCCAGCAGCGCGCCGACGCCGTACGCAACCGTCAGAGAATCCTCGCCGCGGCGAGTGAACAGATCGCTCTACACGGGCCGGAGGTCGGCACGGACGAGATCACCGCCGCGGCCGGCGTGGCCGTGGGCACCCTGTACCGGCACTTCCCCACCAAAACCGACCTGGTCGCGTCGGTCATGGCCGCCTACCTCGAACGAGCGCCGGACGAGGCCGAAGCCGCCCGGCCGCCGACCGCGCGCGCTGGCACACGCTGGTGATGGCCGGGCTGACGACGAGGCAGGCACTGAACCCTCCTCCGTCCGGTCTCGGGACCTGGTCGCGGGCAGTCCGGCCTGCCGCGGGGTGACCCTGCCGTGGCGGGAGGTCAGAAACTCGCGGATGTCGCTCTCGGTGCACACACCCTCCGGGCTGAGGTGGCCGGGCCACGACGAGGGGGGTCCTGTCAGTGCCTGGTACAGGCATACCTTCCGCCCTAGTGTGACCTGCGGTTCCCTCGGTAGAGGCCGCTGCCGCGGCTCCCGGCGGACACCCGGACGAGAGTTCGGGCCGCCGGGGTGGGCGCCCCGGCCACCGAGCGGGATGCCCGGGTTCCACCACTGATCGTGAGCGAAGGAGCCGTCGCTTTGGCGAAGCAGACCGCACCCCGGGAACTGACCGGCATCGCGCCCAAGCTCGTCTCGGCTGCCACCCGCGCGTGGCGCTGGAGAACGGGCTGAGTGTCGAGGAGCTGTCCGAAGGGAGGTCCGACGCTTCGGCGGCCGCGCCATCGCACTCCACCACCGCACGGCCACCACCAAGAAGGACACGATGCACCAGCACATACCGGGGCGCGACCTGAGAGGCCCTGCCCTCGACCTCGACGCCACGCTCGACGAACTCGACCGGCTCGACGGACGCGACGTCACCGTGGCGGCCATCGCGTGAACGACCAGGCGACACTTCCCACCGGTCACCGCTCGGCGACAAGCCCTACCCGAGGCGTCGGCCCGGCACTGTCCCCCCTGCTGTTGCTGCTGACCGTGTTCGGCCCCATCTCGATGGACCTCTATCTACCGCTCCTGCCCTCGCTGACGAGCGATCTCGGCGCGGCCACCTCGGCGGCGCAGTTCACCCTGACGGCCTGCCTGATCGGACTCGCCGCGGGGCAGCTCGTCGCCGGGCCGCTGTCGGACCGGTTCGGACGTCGCCCACCGCTGCTCATGGGCATCGCCGCCTACATCGCCGCGTCCGTGCTGTGCGCGATCAGCCCGAGCCTCGTGACCTTGGTGATCGCCCGGCTCGTGCAGGGGCTCGCGGGCGCGGTGGGGATCGTCATCGCGCAGGCAGCCGGCCGGGACGTCTACCAGGGCGGTGCCCTGATCCGCTATTACGGGCGTCTGACCGTCCTCGGCGGTCTCGCCGCGATCGTCGGCCCCGTCCTGGGCGGGCAACTCGCCCGCGTCACCGACTGGCGCGGCACCTTCCTCTTCCTCGCCGTGGTGGGAGTGCTGCTGCTGGTCGCCACCCTGGTCGTCTTCGGCGAGACGCTTCCCGACGACCAGCGCACCAGCGGCGGCATGAAGCAGACCGGCCGCGATTTCCGCCGTCTGTTCTCCGACCGCCTCTTCGTGGGATCGGTGCTCATCTCCGGTCTGACCTACGCCGCCCTGTTCGCCTACCTCTCCGGCGCGACCTACATTCTCCAGGGCGCCTATGGGCTCTCCCCGCAGGGATACTCGGTCGCCTTCGGTGCGAACTCCTTCGGTTTCATGGTCTTCGGCTACGTCGGCGGTCGCGCCGCCGAGCGCTGGTCCGAACGCGGCACGCTCGTCATCGGCATCGCCATGGCCGCCACCGGCGCCCTCGGGCTCCTCGCGACCGGACTGGGTGACCTGCCCCTTCCCGTCGTGCTCGCCTCCCTGTTCGTTCTCGCCTCCGGCGTCGCGTTCGCCTCGCCCCCGACCACTTCGCTCGCCCTGACCGACTACCCGGAACTCGCCGGCACCGCGTCCTCGGCACTCGGCTGCGCCCGCTTCGGGCTCGGAGGAGTCGCCGCCCCGCTCGTCGGCCTCGGCGGCGATCGAGCCGTCCTCCCACTCGGCCTCGTCACCGTCGCGTCGATCGCACTCGCCGCCGTCGCCCACGCGCTGTTCGTCACGCGGCGATGAGAGCCTGGTCGGTAATAAAAGCGCGGCACTCGCGGAACCTCCCACGGCGACAGGAGCAGGCACGGGCGCCCACCCGGCCCGCGGCGCACCGCCTCGGCCGCGCAACGCGGGGCGCGCCGTGCGTGGCCCACGGTCGCCATGGGTCCCCCTTCGCCTGCCGAGGGCTCGGCCGTGGGAGTCCGTGCCGTGAGGGGTACTGGCAGGGACCCCCTGAGGCCGCGCCGTCTGCCTAGGCTGGCGATATGGACAAAAGGGCTGAGGTGAGCGCGTTTCTCAGGTCCCGCCGCGGCAGGATCTCTCCGGAGCAGGCGGGGGTGCCGGTGTACGGGCACCGCCGGGTGCCCGGGCTGCGCCGCAGCGAGGTCGCGATGCTCGCCGGGGTGAGCGTCGAGTACTACACGCGCCTGGAGCGCGGCAATCTCGGTGGCGTATCCGACAGCGTCCTGGACGCCCTCGCCCAGGCCCTGCGGCTGGACGACACCGAGCGGGAGCACCTCTACGCCCTGGCCCGCGCCGCCAACGCCAGCCCGGCCCGCGCCCGGCGCCGGCCCAGGAAGGCGGAGGTGCGGCCCAGCGTGCTGCGCCTCATCGAGGGCCTGCACGACCAGCCCGCGTACGTGCGCAACAACCGCATGGACATCCTGGCCGCCAACCCGCTCGCCCGTGCCCTGCTCTGCGAGGTGTTCGAGCAGGAGCCGGCCAACACCTGCCGGTTCGTCTTCCTCGACCCCCGCGCCACCCGCCTCTACCCCGACTGGGAACGCGTGGCCCGCGAAGGGGTGGGCGTGCTGCGGGTCGAGGTCGCCAAGAACCCCTACGACCGTGAGCTGTCGAACATGATCGGTGAGCTGTCCGCCCGCAGCGACGCCTTCCGCACCCTGTGGGGCGCGCACGACGTGCACACCTTCACCGAGGGCACCAAGCGGTTCCACCACCCGGCGGTGGGCGAGATGGAGCTGGTCCACGAGAGTCTGGACCTGCCCGGCGACCCGGGGCTGTCCATCACCGTCTACAGCGCTGCTCCGGACACCCCGGCCGCGGACGCCCTGAAGCTCCTGGCCAGCTGGGCGGCGAGCCAGGACCGGGACGCGGCCGCCTCGCGGTCCGACGCCGAACGCTGACACCAGGCACCCACGCCGGTCCAGCCCCCTCCACCGCGACCGTGAGTGATCGTCCTGGTTTCCCGCGGGCCACGGTTCCGGCCGGAGGGGGACCCTGCCGTTACCCCTCACAGGCGTGACTGCCTGCCGGACCCGGCCACTGGTTTCGTGGATCGCGGCGGGCCGGAAGGACTCCGCCCGCACCCTGCTCGGCGCGCATACCTGCCGGTACGCCTTCGGATGACCGGGGCCGCGCCACCTCAGCTTGGAAGGACCGTCAGTGAGTTCCCCCTCGTCCACGAAGCCGGACACCTCGGCCACCGCACCGCTCGAGGGCGACGACGGCACGGCCGTGCCTGCCGGGAAGGTCAGGCTGCCACCGATGGTGTGGCTGCTGGGTGCCGTCGCCTTCCTCATGGGCACCAGCGAGTTCGTCGTCTCCGGCCTGCTGCCGGAGATCTCCGGCGCCCTCGGTGTCAGCGTCTCCAGCGCCGGGACGCTGATCACCGCCTTCGCCGTCGGCATGATGATCGGCGCGCCCGTGATGGCCGTAGCCACCCAGCGCCTGCCGCGTCGCTCGGCCCTGGTCGCCGCGCTGCTGGTCTTCGCCGCGGGCCACGTTCTCGGCGCGCTCAGCTCCGACCGGGGGCTCGCCCTCGTCGGCCGGTTCGCCGCCGCGCTGGGCAACGGCACGTTCTGGGCCGTGGGCGCGGTGGTGGCGACCGCCGCCGCGGGACCGGCCGCCAGCACCCGCGCCATGGGGGTGATGGTCGGCGGCATCACACTCGCCAACATCGTCGGCGTCCCGCTCGGTACGGCAACCGGCCAGCTGTCCGGCTGGCAGGCCCCCTTCTGGATGCTGGCCGTGCTCGCCGTGGCCGCCGCCGTGGTGGTGGCCCGCCAGCTGCCCGCCGACACCACACGGGCCGACACCTCCCTCCGTGCGGAGGCGGCCGCGCTCAGGCATCCGCGCCTGTGGCTGGTCTACCTGGCCATCGCGCTCGTTCAGGCCGGCATCATGGCCTCCTACAGCTACGTCGCCCCCTTGCTGACCGACCGGGCCCACGTCGCGACCGCCGTGGTGCCGCTGGCGATGCTCGGCTTCGGCGTCGGCGCCCTGGCCGGCACCACGGTCGGCGGGCGCCTCGGTGACCGACGGCCCTACGCCACGCTCATCCCGGCCACCGCCCTCACCGCCGCGCTGCTCGGCGCGATCACCCTGTGGGCGACCGACAGCGTCGTGGCCGTGGTTCTGGTCGTGCTGCTCGGCGGAGCCGGCTTCGCGGGCAACCCCATCGTCGTCGGCGAGGTCGTCCGCATAGCCGGAGCCGGCCGGTCCCTACCCATGGCCCTGGCCACCTCCGCCTTCCAGGTCGGGATCGCCGCCGGCTCCTGGCTCGGCGGCATCGCCCTGACCTCCGGCCTGGGCCTGCAGGGCCCGTCGCTGGCCGGCTTCGCCTTCGCCCTGGCGGCCCTGCTGCCCCTCGGCCTGCTGGCCGCATCCCACCGCGAGGCGGCGACAGCGCGGAGCTGACACCGCCACCCGGGGGTGCCGGCGATCCCCGCCGGCATCCGACACCTCGATCCGAACAACCCGTTCACGACTGTTGGAGACCACCATGGAGCACCGCCTGCTGGGAAGGACCGGGCTGTCCGTCAGCAAGATGTGCCTAGGCGCGATGAAGTTCGGCCCCTGGGGCAGTTCCACAACCCGATGGGAGAGGACCCCAACCAGCGCGGCAACTCACGGCGCTGGATCATGCGCGCCGTCGAGGACTCGCTGCGCCGCCTGGGGACCGACCACATCGACCTCTACCAGGTGCACCGGCCCTCGCCCGACACCGACATCGAGGAGACCCTGGGCGCCCTCACCGACCTGGTGCGCCAGGGCAAGGTCCGCTACCTCGGCTCCTCCACCTTCCCCGCCAGCCAGCTCGTCGAAGCCCAGTGGGCGGCCCGCGACCGCCGCCTCGAGCGGTTCGTGTGCGAACAGGCCCCGTACTCCATGCTGGTGCGCGGCATCGAGGCCGACGTCCTGCCCACCGCGGCCCGGCACGGCATGGGAGTGATCACCTACAGCCCGCTCGCCGGGGGATGGCTCTCCGGCCGCTGGCGCAAGGACGCCGACCTGCCCACCCCCTCCCCAGCCCGGCAGCGGCTGGTCGACCGCTTCGACCTGTCCCTGCCGGCCAACCAGCGCAAGCTGGAGGCGACCGAGGCCCTCGCCCATCTCGCCGAGGAGCACGGGCTGACGCTCATCGAGCTGGCCGTCGCCTTCGCGCTCAACCACCCCGCCGTCGCCTCGGTCCTCATCGGCCCCCGCACCCTGGACCACCTCCAGACGCAACTGCCCGCGGCCGACGTGGTCCTCACCCCCGAGGTCCTGGACCGCGTCGACCAGATCGTCACCCCCGGCACGGTCATCAACCCGGCCGACACCAGCTTCACCAATCCCGCCCTACAACCGGCGGCCCGCCGACGCTGACCCCGCCCAGCGGGGACGCGGGTGAGCGACGCCGGTCGCAACGCTCTCCCGCGCCACATCGGCTGCTGCTCACGGCCGTCGACCAGGCCCTCGGCAACGCCCAGTCACCGAACCCACCCTCGCCCCGGCCGCCCAGACCGGCGTCCGGCGCCGCTGACCACCACCCACAGAAAGCCCCCACCCATGACCACGCGCGTCCCCCGGATCACCCTCAACAACGGCGTGGAGATGCCGTCCATCGGCTTCGGCGTCTTCCAGATCCCCGAAGACCAGACCCAGCAAGCGGTCGAGGCCGCACTCGAGGCCGGCTACCGCTCGATCGACACCGCCGCCGCCTACGAGAACGAGCGTGCCGTGGGCCGGGCCATCGCCGCCAGCGGCATCCCGCGGGAGGAACTCTTCATCACCACGAAGCTGTGGATCCAGGACTACGGCCAGGACAGCGCCAAGCGCGCCTTCGACCGCTCACTCGCACGGCTCGGGCTCGACCACCTCGACCTCTACCTGATCCACCAGCCCTTCGGCGACTACTACGGAGCCTGGCGCGCCCTGGAGAGCCTCGCCCGGGACGGCCGCGCGCGGGCGATCGGCGTCAGCAACTTCCACCCCGACCGCCTCGCCGACCTCGTCACCCACAACGAGATCGTCCCCGCGGTCAACCAGATCGAGACCCACGTGTTCTTCCAGCGCACCGACGACCAGAAGCTGATGCGAGAGCACGGCGTCCAGCACGAGTCGTGGGGACCACTCGCCCAGGGCGGCCAGGGCTTCTTCGAGAACCCGGTGCTGGCGGACATCGCCCGCACGCACGACAGGTCCGTCGCGCAGGTCGCGCTCCGCTGGCTGGTCCAACGCGGCATCGTCGCCATCCCCAAATCGGTGCGCCCAGCACGCATCACCGAGAACCTCGACGTCTTCGACTTCGAGCTCACCGACGACGACATGGCACGCATCGCCAGCCTGGACACCGGCCGCAGCGAACTCTTCGACCACCGCGACCCCGCCGCGGCGGCGTGGCTCGGCGGAGTACGGTTCGACACCTGACCCCACGCCGCGCCAAGCCCTCCTCGGCCCGGGGTTTCTTCCCACGGCTGTGCGCGGGTTCGCGGGGGCGAGCAGGGCGGGATCCCGAAGTCGGACGTGGCCGAACTGATCGAGGTCTCGGGTACGACCTCGCGTACAACCGGGGATGTACGGCCCGCCCGCCTGCGGTCGGTGATGCACGTGGCAAACGCGACTGTGACGTGACGACCAGCCTTCTCCTCATCAGTAGCCTGCTGGTGTGTCCGGCATCATTCCAGCACGGCAGGCTCAGCGATTTCTCGCCAGGCGACCGCGCCCCCTGGTCCTCCTCGACTTCGCGCTCGCCGCCCTGTTGTGCGTCGGTCTGCTCTGGGCCGACGCCCTCAGCGGCACCCACCGTGCCGTCGGCGGCGAGCTCGCGCTGCGGACCGCTGGCATCGTCTTCGCCGCGCTCGCCGTCGCCGTCCGCCGGCTCCGTCCACGCCCGTCGTTCGCCGTGGCGTCGCTCTGTGCCTTCGTGGTCGCCGCGCTCGGCGGCGCACCGCAGGTCTCGATCTGCGTCGCCTTCACCGCCTACACCACCGCGGGGACGGCGGAATACGCGTTCTGGTGGGTTCGCCCCGGGGTCGCCAGCCTGCTGATGGCCGCGGGGATCGCCATCGGGCGTGTCTCCTCGAGCTGGGTGGCCGTGCTCGCCGCCAACGTCGCGATCATCTGCGTCGGCTGGTTCGCCGGCCTTGCCGCTCGGGAACACCGGAACAGGATCATCGCCGCTGCCGAGCAGGAGGCCGAACGCGAACGTCAGCACGCCGCCCGCATCCGCCAGGCCGCCATCGACGAGCGCCTGGTCATCGCCCGTGAACTGCACGACATCGTCGCGCACTCGATGAGCCTCATCGCGGTACGCGCCGGTGTCGCGCGCATGGTCATGAACAGCGATCCGGCCCAGGTGGCGGAGACCCTCGGCATCGTCGAGACCACCACCCGCCAGGCCCTCCACGAGATGCGGCTGCTCGTCGAGGTGCTGCGCCACGAGCACGCCGTCGACCCCGCGCTCACTCCCACCCCCGGGCTGGCCGACACGGCCGCGCTGGCCGACCAGATCCGCAGTGCCGGCGTCGACCTGCGCCTCGACATCCGCGGTACGGCCCGCGCGCTACCCGCCGCGGTGGACCTGTCGGCGTATCGCATCGCCCAGGAGGCCCTCACCAACGTCGTACGCCACGCCGGGCCGACCCGGGCTACCCTCCGCATCGAGTACCGCACCGAGGACGTGGTCATCGAGGTCACCGACAGCGGCCCCTCCGAGCCACACCGCCGGAAGGCCCCCGGACTCCGCCCCGCCGCCGAGCCTGCCGCCTCGGCCGGTCACGGGCTGATCGGCATGCGCGAGCGAGCGGCCCTGTTCGACGGCCGCCTGCGCGCCGGCCCTCACGGCAACGGTTTCCGAGTCCAGGCACTGCTGCGTACGGGGCCGGTCCAGCCCCCTGACCGCCGCCACCACGCCACGTGAGCCCGCGCCACCCACGCCGTCGTCTCGTCGACCACGATCAGGCAGGCCGCGCCCCCGGTGCGCGGCCTGAGGCGTAGGCCCGCTGCCGGGGGCGCGGCGGATGGGGGACGGCGTCAGACGCCGTGCCTGTCGGTGAGGACCGGACGCTGGTCATCGGCCGGGGCCGCGGCGTGGGCCCGCCCGCTGGCGGCCAGCACGTCGGAGGGTCCTTCGACCGAGACGTGGGGCAGGATGCGGTCGAGCCACCCGGGCAGATACCAGTTCCACTTCCCGAACAGCTGCATGGCCGCCGGTACGAGGATCGTGCGTACCACCAGGGCGTCGAGCAGAATGGCCACGGCCACGCCAAGACCGAACTCGGCGATGATGCGCATGCCCATGAACACGAAGGCCGTGAACACGCAGATCATGATGATCGCGACGGCGTTGATGAGCTGGCCGGTGGCGGCCTGGCCGCGCCGGACGGACAGGTTGTTGTCCCCGGTGTGCAGCCATTCCTCGTGGATGCGGCTGACCAGGAACACCTCGTAGTCCATCGAGAGACCGAACAGGACGGCCAGCATCATCGGTGGCAGGAACGACTCCACCGGCCCGCCCGGGCCCGCGCCCAGGGCGGACGAGCCCCAGCCCCACTGGAAGACCGCGACCACGATGCCGAACCCGGCGCCGGCCGAGAGCAGGTTCATCACCGCCGCGGTGAGCGGGATGAGAATGCTGCGGAACGCAAGCATCAGCAGCAGGCATCCCAGGACGACGACGATGGTGACGAAGAGCGGCATCTTGCCGCTCAGCGCGGCCGCGAAGTCCTTGTGCACGGCGGTCAGCCCGCCGACGTGGACCTCAAGCCCGCCCTCCTCGTGGTCGGGGATCACGCCGTCACGCAGCGTGTCGATGAGCTCCGACGTCTGCTCCGACTGCGGGGATTCCGTGGGAATGACCCGCATGGTCTGCACCGTCGCGCCTGGCGTGGCCGGCGGGGTCTGCACGGACGCCACCCCGGGAACGGTCTCGATCTCCTGTGCCAGCTCGGTGAAGGCGGTCGCGGCCTCCGCGGTCGGGACCTCCGCCACAAGCATCAGCGGGCCGTTGTGTCCGGGGCCGAAGCCGTCGGCGAGCAGGTCGTAAGCCTGACGTGTGGTGGTGTCCTCCGCGTTGTTGCCGGCGTCGGAGGATCCAAGACGCATCGAGAAGAACGGGATCATCAGCACCACCATGAGCACGGTGGCCATGATCGTCAGCGGCACCGGCCGCTTCTGCACGTATCCGGCCCAGCGCTCCCATCCCTTGGAGACCTGAGCCTCCATCGGCCCCTCGTTCTTGAGCTGGGCGCGTTGGCGGCGGCTGAGCACCCGCATTCCGAAGAGCGCGAACAGGGCGGGCAGCAGGGTCAAGGCGACCGCGACGGCGAACACCACCATGATCGCCGCCGACAGGCCGATCCCGGACAGGATGCTGAACCCGAGCATGAGCAGGCCGAGCATCGCGACCGCGACCGTACCGCCGGCGAAGATGACCGCCCGGCCGGAGGTGTTCATGGCCCCCACGGTCGCGTCCTCCGGGCTGAGCCCGGCCCGGATGCCGTTGCGGTAGCGGGCGACGACGAACAGCGCGTAGTCGGTGCCGACGCCGAGACCGATGAACGCGGCGATGATCGGGGCGGTGCTGGGGACGCTCATCGCGTGGGTGAGGAGGTCGATCGAGAGAATCGCGCTGCCCAGCGCGAGGACCGAGGCGATGAGCGGGATGGCCATCGCCACCAAGGACCCGAACGCGAACAGCATGACGATCGCCGCGGCCAGGAGGCCGATCAGTTCGCTACTCGATGTCGACGGGCTCTCCAGCTCCCCCATCACCGCGCCGCCGAACTCCACCCGCAGGGTGTCGCCGCGCAGCTCCGAGCCCAGGTCCACGACCTGCTGGATGTTCTCCGTGTCCAGGCCCTGGCGCTCCTCGGTGAACGTGACCGTCGCGTAGGCGGTCCCACCGTCCTCGCTGACCTGCGCCGCCCCTCCGGGCGCGAACGGGCTGGTCACCCCGCCGACCTGGGGCACCTCGGCCACCCGGGCCAGCATCCTCTCTATGTCGGCCTGGACGGCCGGCTCTGTCACCTTGCCGCTGGTCGCGTCCAGCACGATGGTGGCCGAGTCACCCGAGGTGCGCTCGAACTGTGACGCCAGCAGTTCCCCGGCCCTGGTCGACTCGGTGCCGGGCAGGGAGTACTCCTCCGAGAAGGAGGCGCCACCCGCGGCGGTCACGCCGCCCGCCAGGATCGCGAGGAGCAGCAACCAGCCGCCGACGACGATGAACCGGTGCCGGAAGCACCACCGCGCGATCCCGCTCATCGGCTCCCGCCCGGGAGCCCGATCTGACGATTGTCGAAATGGTGCACAACTCTGCCTTCGTGACGTAGGTCGGGCTCAGCGCATTGCCGCGCTGCACGGTCCGCGCAGCCTTGTCCCACGGACCTCTCCCGCGGCTCAAAGCCTGCCTCCGCGGCGGCCCCGGCGTCGTCAGGCCGCGGTCCGGTACTGGCGTCCGGCCAGGGGGGTACTGGCCGTCGGCATACAGTCCTGGATGTACGCGCGGGTGCGACCGTGACCCGACGGCTACTCACCGTCGGGCGGCCGCCGTTCGGATCGGCGGTCACGACCGGGCGTACGGCCTTGTATGTTGGCTACCCGCGGTGAGCTGATCGACGTCCGCATTCGGAGGCCGGCGATGACGATTCGGGTGGTCGTGGCCGACGACCACATCCTCGTACGAGCCGGCTTCAGCGTGCTCGTGAACGCCGCGGCGGACATGGAGGTCGTCGCCGAGACCAGCACCGGCCGCGACACCGTGGCAGCCGGCCGCCGGCACCTTCCCGACATCATCCTGATGGACGTACGGATGCCTGACATGGACGGCATCGAGGCCACCCGGCAGCTACTCGGCGACCCGGCCACCGAGGCCATCCGGATCGTCATCCTCACCACCTTCGACCTTGACGAGTACGTGTTCGCCGCCCTCAAGGCCGGCGCCAGTGGCTTCCTCCTCAAGGACACCCCGCCCGAGACGCTGCTCGCGGGAATCCGCACCGTCGCCGCCGGCGACGCTCTCCTCGCGCCGAGCGTGACCCGGCGTCTCATTCGTGACTACGTCAACCGCAACGCCCTCGACTCCGGCGTCTCGTCCGCCCTGCTCGACCCGCTCACGGAGCGCGAGCGAGAGGTCCTCGTCCACGTGGCCGCAGGACATTCGAACACCGAGATCAGCGCACAGCTGCACATCAGCGTCGCCACCGTCAAGACCCACGTCAGCCGCCTGTTCAGCAAGCTGCAGGCGAACGACCGCGCCCAGCTCGTCGTGATCGCCTACGAGACCGGCCTCGTCGAGCAGGCCCGGCGGCGATAGGCCCCGGCCCGTCCGGCGTCTGGTCGACCGCGGGAGGGGCCATCCGCCCGGCGCTCCCGCGGATGCCGGGAGCGCGAGGGCGAGGGCTCGTCGTCGGGTGGAAGAACGTGGCGCCGGTCCCACCCGTGAGGCGTCGCAGTGCGGCCTCGTAGGAGAGACGAGCATGGGAGCGCCGCCTCACTTCAGGCCGGTGTTGGCGATGCCCTGAACGAACTGGCGCTGGCAGAGCAGGAAGATGACCAGCACCGGCAGGGTGGTGAGGGTGGCCATGGCCATGATGGGGCCCCAGGGGGCGGCGAAGGACTCGCTGCCCTGGAGGCCGGCCAGGCCGACCGGCAGGGTGAGGTTGTCCTCGCCCTGGAGGACGATGAGCGGCCACAGGAACTCGTTCCACCGGGCCATGAAGGCCAGCACGGTGAGCACGCCGATCAGCGGACCGCTCAGCGGCAGCACCACGCGCAGGAAGATCCGCAGCTCGCCGGCGCCGTCGATGCGTGCCGCCTCCAGCAGCTCGGTGGGGATGTTGAGCATGAACTGGCGGGCGATGAAGACCGCCGTGGCCTCGGCCGCGCCCGGCAGGATCACGCCCCAGACGGTGTCGACGAGGCCGAGCTTCACGATGACCAGGAACGAGGGCACCAGGGTGACCTGGATCGGCACCATGATGGTGAGCAGGTAGGCGAAGAAGATCGCGGTGCGGCCCCGGAAGCGGTACTTGGCGAAGGCGAAGCCGGCCAGCAGGCTGACGACGACGGTCAGCACGGTGCCGACGGTGGCGATGAGCAGCGAGTTGACGATCCAGTGCCCCACCGGCAGCTCGCGGAAGACGGCGGTGTAGTTGTCGAGGCCGATGTCGGCGGGCCAGAGCCGGAAGTCCTGGCTCTGGGTGAGGGTGCCGCCGGTGAGCGAGGTGGCGACCATCCAGTAGAGCGGGAAGGCGGTGATCAGGGCCGCGATGACGAGCAGGGTCCAGATCGCCCAGGTGCCGCCGTTGCGGCCCCGGTGGTGGCGGGTGGGAGAGGGTGCTGTGCTCATCGGTTGTCCTCGTCGTTCCTGCCGAGGTACCACCGCAGCAGGGTGAAGGTGATCAGCAGGAGGGTGGAGACCACGCCGAGCGCGCTGGCGTAGCCCATCTCGCCGTTGGCGAAGGCGGACCGGTAGATGTACTGGATCAGCACGGTGGTGGCGAAGCCCGGGCCGCCGCCGGTCAGCACGTACAGCAGGTCGAACGCCTGGAGCGAGAAGACGACGTTGACCACGAGCAGGAAGAAGGTGGTCGGCGAGAGCTGGGGCACGACGACGTGCCGGAACCGCTGCCAGGCGCCGGCGCCGTCCAGGCTGGCCGCCTCCAGGAGGCTGTGCGGGATGGACTGGAGGGCGGCGAGGTAGAGGACCATGCAGAAGCCGACCCGGGTCCACAGCACCGCGAGCACCACCGTGACCATGCCCATGTCCGGCGAGGTCAGCCACTCCCCGCGGGGCAGACCCGCGGTGGCCAGCGCGTTGTTGAGCACCCCGTAGTCGCCGTTGAAGATCCAGGCCATCACCATGCCGACGCCGACGCCCGAGACGACCATGGGGGTGAAGAACACGGTGCGCAGCAGCGCCCGGCCCGGCATGGGCCGGTTCAGCATGAGGGCGAGCAGCAGGCCGATGACCATCGAGAGCGGGACGGTGGCGGCGGTGAAGACCAGCGTGTTCCGCAACGCGGTCCAGAACAGCGGGTCGTCGACCATCCGTTGGTAGTTGTCGCCGCCGACGTACTCGGTCTGGCCGAGCACCGCGCCCTGCTGGGTGCTCATCAGCACGGCGGCGACGATGGGGAACAGCGAGAAGACGCCGAACAGCACCAGGCTCGGGGTCAGGAAGAGGTAGGGGGCGCGGGTGCCGGTGGGGCCTCGGCGCCGCCCGGTTCGCGGGGCGGGCCCGGTCGCCGCCGCCGGCGCGGGGCGCGACGGGGTGACGGTCTCAGTTCCGGACATTGCGCAGTCCCTCCGCGATGGCGTCCGCGGTCTCCCTGGCGCTCGCCGAGCCGATGAACATCAGGTCGAGGAAGTCGCCGAGCAGTTGCCGGATCGCCTGGTAGTCGGGACCGGCCTGCTCCCTGGCCATCTGGGGCGGAACGGTGGACAGTTGGTCGATGAAGCGCTGCACGAGGTCGGGCCGGTAGGCGTAGCCGACGTCCCTCGCGGTGACGCCCGTGTAGGGGGCGATGGCGCCCGAATCCCGGACCCGGGCCAGGATGCGCTCGGGCGTGCTGGCGAAGGCCAGGAACTCGGCGGCGAGTTCGGGGTTGCGCGAGCTGCGGGTGACGACGTTGACGCTGCCGCTGAGGTTGGTGGCGGCGCCCCGCTCGCGGAAGAGGTGGTCGACCGACCAGTCCTCGTCGGGTATGACGTCCTTCAGGCTGCGGAACTGCGACTCGTGGATCATCAGCCCCACCTGGCCGGTGGTGAAGAGCGAGAAGGCGGTGTCCTCCTGGCTCGCCTTGACGGTGTTGCTCGCCGGGATCAGCTCGTCGGCGTAGAGCCGGCGGGTCCACTCCAGGGCCTCGATGCCCTCGGGGTCGCCGATGGCGGGTGTCCTGCCGTCCTCGCGGAAGAGCGAGCCGCCGAACATGTACAGGACCGGCAGCCAGCGGTTGCCCGAGCTCTCGTTGATGTAGCCCCAGGAGAGGCCGTAGGCGCCGGTGACCCGCTTGGCCTCGACGGCGATCTCGCGGATCTCCTCGGCGGTCCAGGCGCGTTCCAGGTCGTTCCGGGGCTCGACGCCGATCCGCCGGAGGATGTCGGTGCGGTAGTAGGTGGCGGCGCAGTTGGTCTCCTGGGGGATGCCGAAGACGCCGCCGTCCTTCTCGACGAGGGCGCGCAGCGAGGGCTGGTAGTCGTCGAGGAAGCCGTCCGGCAGCTGGTCGCCGATGTCGACGGTGCCGCCGTTGGTGGTGTAGCGGCCCACCGCGGAGACGCCCATGTTGACGATGTCAGGGGCGCGGTCCGCGGCGAGCCGGGTGACCAGCCAGGCGTTGAGGTCGCCGTTGGGGACCGGGGTGAGCTCGATCGTCACCCCGGGGTTGCGGTCCATGAACTCCCGTGCGATGCGTTGGAAGTGGGGTCCGCCGACGGGGTCGAGCCCGATGGCCCAGGTGATGTGGTCGCGGTCGCCGCCGCCGGCCGAGCAGCCGGCGCCGAGCAGGGCGGCGGTGGCGCCGCCGGCCGCGGCGCGGAGCAGGCCGCGCCGGGTGGGCCCGGGGCGTCCGGTTCTGGAGGGTGGGCGGGTCGCGCGCGCCGGTGGCGCGGTCGAGCCGTGGACGGGGACCATGCGGGGGCCTCCTCGTTGAAGCTGATGGTCGGGTGCGGCGGCGCGGGCCGCCGGCGGTGGCAGCGGTGGGCGGGTGGGTCACGCCAACACGATGGCTTCGAAGAGCCCGAGTTCCGGCAGGGTCAGCACCTGCTCCCCGCCCTCCTCGGTGAGGGCGGCGTCGGCTCCGGCCACCAGCGCGGTGGCGGTGCGGTAGGCGGGGTCGCCCGGGAAGTGGACGCGGGCGCCGTGCACGGTGACCGGGGCGCGGAAGCGGCGATCGGACTGGCCCGTGTAGTTGATGAGTTGGAGCAGGGTGCGGCCGTCGCCGGTGGCCGAGAGGATCAGTTCCACGGCCTCCGGCAGCCCCGTGGTGCGCAGCGGCACGGCGTCGGGCGTGGTCTCCCTGATGGTGTCGGCGATCAGGGTGCCGAAGCGGGAGAGGCCGAAGTCGACGTGGCCGCGGCCGACCGGCCAGGGGAAGTAGACGGTGCGTCCGGCGCCGTGGGTGTGGTGGACGACGCCGACGTGGTCCAGCGGGATGTGACCGTGGCACTTCTCGGGCGGCCCGTAGGGGGCCTGGGACAGCAGGCGGAGGCGGCCGGTGGCGCCGGGCCTGAGTCGGGTGTGGCGGAACTGGTCGTGCAGGGGGTAGACCACGCGCCCGGAGGTCAGGTCCGCGGTGTCGGTGCCGTCGGCGAGGTAGCAGCCGAACATGCCCTCCGTCCCCTGCCGCACGCCGGTCACGGCCTCGACGCCGAGGCAGGTGAGTCCCATCTGGTCGCCGCCGGCCGGGGCCACGTCGCCGGTGGCCACGACGGTCCCACCGGCGGCGGCGAAGGCGTCCACGAGCGCCCGCACGCCCGGTTCGCGCAGGGGGGTCTCCGGAAGCAGCAGCACCCGGTAGCGGGCCGCGCGCTCCGGGGTGCCGAGCAGGCCGGGCAGCGCCTCCTCGGCGACCACGTCGAAGGGGACGTGCTCGCTCAGCAGGGCGAGGTAGCAGCCCCGGTACTCGCGCTCGGCGGGCGAGTCCCAGCCGTCGTCGTGCCAGCCGTGGAAGGCCGGCTTGACGAGGGCGACCGCCGCGCGCGAGGTCAGCCCGGTGTAGAGCTCCGCGTGGTCGCGGTGGAAGCGGGCGAACCGACTGCCCTCCGCGGCCGCGGCGTTGACCAGCCGTCCCGGCTCGCCCATCAGGTAGGTGGAGGGGTTGGCGCCGCGCGCGACGGCCTGCGCCTGGTAGAGGGCGTAGTGCTCGGGCTCCTCGGACGCCAGCCGGTAGGGCATGTCGACGAAGGCGGCGGCGTTGACGACGACCGGCTTGTCGGGGTGGATGCTGCGCCAGCGGCTGACGGCCTCGCCCGTGCCGTGTATCCAGAGCGGGAGTTGGCGGCCGAGGGCGTTGTTGGCCTCGAAGAAGAGGATGTCGGCGTTGCTGCCGAGGATGAGCGCCACGTTCTTGTCGCGGGCCCTGATGTGGCCGTGGATGCGGGCGGTCAGCCGGTCGATGACGCCGGCGGCGAACGCTTTCCAGGTGGCGTAGTCGGGGGAGTCGGGGCCGGTGGGCAGTTGGCATCCGGGGGCGTACTCGGCGAAGCCGCCGGCGCAGGCGGTGCAGTGGCAGACGCCGTGGTAGACGCGGCTGTAGTCGGCCTCGTTGAAGGAGAGCCAGTTGAGGAAGAAGCCGTCGAGCGGGTAGCGGTCGAGGAGTTCGTCGATGATGTCGAGCGAGCGCTGCTGGTAGTAGTCGCCGCTGGGGCAGACGCTGACCAGTCCCTGGTACTCCTGCCAGTGCCCTCGCGGGCCGACGAAGCACCACTCGGGGTGCTGTTCCGCGATCTCGCGCTGGACCTTGGAGAAGTCGAGCCGCCCGATCAGCCGGACGCCCCGGTCGTGCGCCGCGGCGACCGCCTCGCCGAGCAGGTCGTGCCCGGGGCGGTCGGCGAGGTGGGGGTTGCGGCGCTGGTCGGGGCGGTCGGTGGGGTGGAACGCCAGGATGCCGCCGGCGTTGAGCAGCCAGACGTCCGCTCCGTGTTCCTCGATGCGGTCCAGGGTGGCTGCGACGTCGAGTCCGGCGTCGATCTCGGCGAGATTGGTCTGGTACATGCGGAAGGGTTGATTCCACCAGGCCGTCAGGTGCGTGGACACCGCGCTCCTCGTACTCGGTTGGGTTGTCTCTCGGTCGGGCTGAGCCCCGGTCGGGGTGCGTCGGCGGGAACGTATGCACGGCAGGATTGTCAGTCAAGTGCTCTGGACATATCCACTGCCAGAAATACTGGTCATGTCAGTGAGGTTGCCCGACCATCCTTCGGATGGCAGGCTGTGCCGCGCCCAACCCCACGGTCAGGAAGGCTGGTTCACCCATGGAACGGGTCGGAGTCATCGGTCTCGGTGTGATGGGCGGCCCCATGGCCGCCAACCTGGTGCGCGCCGGCTTCGAGGTCACCGGCTTCAACCGCTCCCCCGCCGCCGTCGAACGCCTGGTGGCGGCCGGCGGCCGGGCCGGGGCGAGTGTGGCCGAGGTGGTCGAGCGGTCCACCGTCGTGCTCACCGTGCTGCCCGACTCCCCCGATGTGGAGCGGGTGGTGCTCGGTGAGGACGGCGTGCTGGCCCACGCAGCCGAGGGTCTGCTGCTGGTCGACTGCTCGACCGTCCGCCCCGGCACCTCCACCGCCGTCGCCGCCGCGGCCCGCGAACGCGGCGTCCGCACGCTGGACGCCCCGGTGAGCGGCGGGGAGACCGGCGCCGTCAACGCGACGCTGTCGATCATGGTCGGCGGCGAGGCCGAGGACGTGACCCGGGCCCGACCCGTGCTCCAGGCCCTGGGCACCACCGTCGTCCACGTCGGCGGCCACGGCGCCGGGCAGACCGTCAAGGCCGCCAACCAGCTGCTGGTGGGCGGGATCTCGGGGCTGCTCTCCGAGGCGATCGTGCTGATCGAGCGCAGCGGCATCGACCCCGCGCCCGCCCTCTCGGTGCTCGCCGGCGGCCTGGCCGGCAACCGGTTCCTCGACCTGAAGTCCGAGGGCATGCTCCGCCGGGACTTCGCCCCCGGCTTCCGCTCCGAACTGCACCTCAAGGACCTCGGGATCGCGCTGGCCGCGGCCCGGGAGGCGGGCGTCGCGCTGCCGATGACCGGCCTGGTCGCCCAACTCTTCGCCGCCCTGGTCGCCCAGGGGCGCGGCGGCCAGGACCACTCGGCGATGCTGGCGCTGATCAAGGGGCTGAGCGGCGGCCCGACCGGCGCCGAGCGCGGGCGACGAGAAACGACTGCCCAGTAAACCTGTGCGACAATGTGACCCATGTCTGACCACGCGGAGCGCTTCGTCCTCAAGCCCGCGTCGTTGACGGACGCCCTCTTCGACTCCCTGCGCAAGCGCATCGTCAACGGCCAGATCGCGCCCGGCGAGAAGCTGACCGAGGCCCGGGTCGCCACCGAGTACTCCGTCGCCCGCCCGACGGCCAAGGCCTGCCTGGAACGGCTGATCGCCCGAGGGCTGTTGCGCAGGTCGGCGCACAAGTCGGCGGTCGTCCCCGAGCTGACCGCGAAGGAGATCCTGGACCTCTTCCTCGGCCGGGAGGCGGTGGAGAGCTTCGCCGTGACCACGCTCGCCGCCCGCGGCGCGCCCGTCCCACCGGACGCGGTGGAGTCACAGCGGCTCATCGAACGCGCGGTCCGCGACCTGGACTTCCCCGCCCAGGTCGAGTCCGACATCCTGTTCCACTCGGCGCTGGTCGCGGCGACCGGCAGCACCTACCTGGCCAAGATGCACGACCTCATCATGGGCGAGGTCCAGCTCACGATGGGACAGGCGCAGGCCCACAAGGCCACCCACCCCAGCAACATCGAGCGCGAGCACGCCGCGATCCTGGCCGGCATCGAGTCCGGCGACCCGGAGGCGGCACACGAGGCACTGCTGTTCCACCTGCACGCCGCGCGCGACCGCCTGGTCGCCAACCTCGCTGTCTCGAAGTAGCGAAGCGAACTCCACCGAACGCGGAGTGACACCACAGGCCACTGGCGTCGCTCACGCGTGCTGACGTCTTCGGTGTTGTGCCTGCCCCGGGTGAGAACATCCCGGAGTATGACGATCTCTGCGGTGCTCTTCGACGTGGACGGAGTCCTGCTGGACTCGGCGGCAGTTCACCGGAGAGCCTGGAACTCCTGGTCGCTGGCGCGAGGTCTGGACCCCGAGAAGCTGTGGCAGCTCACCTTCGGGCGGCGCCCCGAGGACACCGTCAAGGACGCGGCCGGGCATCTGGACCCGGTAGTCGAGCGGCAGGTACTGGACGGGCTGCTGGCCCAGGAAAGAGACAGCGTCCTGCCGGTCGACGGCGCCGCTGATCTGCTGAAGGAGTTGTCCGACAGCCCGTGGGCGATCGTGACCTCTGGCGACCGGGCCTTCGTCGAATCCCGTTTCGCAGCGGCGGGACTCCCCCTCCCCGCCGTGCGGGTCTATGGCAGCGACGTGGAACACGCGAAGCCCGCGCCGGACTGCTTCGCCCTGGCCGCGTCCCGGCTTGGCGTCGCCGCCTCGGCGTGCCTGGTGGTGGAGGACGCCCCCGCTGGCATAAGCGCGGCGGTGGCGGCCGGCTGCACTGTGATCGGCGTGACGACAACCCACCAGGAGGAATCACTCCGGCAGGCACACATGTGCGCCGCGTCCCTGACAGAGGTGCGAAACCTGCTGATCACCCACGGACTTCTCGCAAGGACCTGAGCCGGGGGCAGTCCACGGTGGCTCAGCGTTAGACGACTGCGCGTCCGCGGTGATCGCCTCCTCTCGTCTCCGACACGGGCACCCTCCTGACACTCGGCAGCCATCAAGTCGGAAACTATCTCTGTTTTTTGACGGAAAGTTGCTCACGAAAGCTATCGACAGTCGTAGTGCCCCGCACTAACCTCGCCGGGAGCGGAGGGCCGAGACACCCGCCTGCATGTCATGGGCATGCAGAGAGGAGAGCCGTGATGTCATCCCCTCGACACCAGCGAACCGAGGCGCGGACCTGGACCCCCCGCGCCCTCCTGGCCGCCGTGCTGACAGCGGCCCTGGCCGTGGCCATGGTGGTCGCCAGCCCCTGGTCGGCCCCGACCGCCTCCGCCCACGGGTCGGTCCAGGACCCCGTCTCCCGCGTCTACGGCTGCATGCTGCGCTGGGAGTACACCTGGAACGACCCGGCCGTGGGAGAGCAGGACCCCATGTGCTACCGGGCGTGGCAGGAGAACCCCAACGCCATGTGGGGCTGGCCCGGCCTGTACCGCGAGGGCACCGGCGGTGACTTCCAGGCGCACATCCCCGACAACCAGCTCTGCAGCGCCGGCCACACCTACGACGCCGAGTTCGCGGCCATGGACGCCCCGGGCCCCTGGTGGACCACCGAGCTCGACAACGACTTCACCGTCGACGTCTACGACCTGGCCAGGCACGGCGCCGACTACCTGCAGGTCTACGTCACCAGGCAGGGCTACGACGCCATGACCGACGCCCTGGACTGGGGCGACCTGGAGCTGGTCGCCGAGACCGGCCGCTACGGGCCGGCCGAGCACTACACGGTCGACGTCAGCGCGCCCGGCCGCACCGGCCACCACGTCGTCTACACGATCTGGAAGGCCTCCCACGCCGACCAGATCTACTTCATGTGCAGCGACGTGACCTTCTGACCCGCTCCCCCGCGGCCCCGCCGAGCGACCGATGTCCTCCCGCCTCGCCGGCGGGGACCAGGAACAGCCCGAGGTCGAGGGTTTTCGCCTCGGAGTGCGGAAGTCCAACGTGTGCGTAGCCCGCGCTCGCGGGCAAGATTCGGCACCGGCCGGCCACCCACAGAGGTCCGGCCGGTGCCTGCCTGGGGGGGCCAGGGCTGACCAGGTTGCCTGGGTTGGTCAACCGCCCCTGAGCTGCGGTTGACCAACCCGCATGGCGGCGGCCACGGCTGGCTCCCCCAACACGACCAGGGGGACAAGCAGTTGTCAGGGCGAGGTGAGGCGGTGACGGTGATGGAGGATCGGGTAACCGGCGCGGGTGAAAGCAGCCGCCATCGGGCTGTTCCCCACGTCCGTCGAGGCCGCGATCCGTTCGGCGCCCTCGGCGACCAGCTGGTGGGTGCCCTCGACCAGCAGGTCGTACCCGTAGCCACAGCCCCGGTGTTCCGGGACGACACCGATCGCGCCGATCACGGGCATGCCCTGGTTGATGACCGGGGCCTGGAAGCCGACCGGCTCACCGTCCGACGTGTACGCCAGCCGCCACCAGGCACGCGGTGAGGCACACCAGCGGAGGTGGTCCAACTCCTCCTGGGCCGCCAACGCCACGCCTCCCCTCGCAACGGACCGCGAGGTGTGGCCGTCCAACGAGTGCTCGTGCACACGGCGCAGCATCGCCAGGACCGCTTCGTCGTCCGGTTCGGGGCGGAAGGTGAGCCGCCCCGGTCGTTCGGGCAGCCCGCACTCGGGGGTCCACAGATAGTGGTACCGCTCCACCGGCGTGTGGTAGCCCGCTTCTTGCGCCGCGTCGAGGCGCGCCCGGGCGGCCGCTCGCACGGCGGGATCCGCTCGCCAGTTCGGCGGCAGGACGAGTTCGTAGTCGGCGCGGTGGGGAATGGTCCGCAAGAGCTCCACAGCCGCCGTGCGGTCGGTGAAGTCGAACCATTCCAGAGCACGGGGCGCTTCGTCGTCCGGCCCGCCCCAGAAGGCCGCCCGGGCGACCACCCGGCCGTCTTGTAGGGCGACCCAGGTCCATTCGGGCCGGTACTCGCCGCCACGCGCCACGGTCTCGTAGGTGTTCAGCGGCGGATCGAGAATCGCGCGCCCGACGAGGCCGGGATCGGTCAGTGAGAAGAAGAGGGAGTGCGCATCGTCTTCGACGAGGGCGCGTATGACGAGACTCATCAGGCAGAGTCCTTCCCGCAGGGCTGGCCGCGCCTTCCGGGTCAGTCCCCGAAACGCCCCCCGCAGGGGCGGAGACGCGGTGGGAGATCGATTGACACCAGACGCCTCCTCTCTTCAACTCGTGTCGCTGGCATAGGAGTTACTCCGGCACTCTAGCCGTGACATGCAGCCCGGTCATGTCGTTTTCCTCCGCACGCGTCACCGCGGCGAGCACCAGGCCGCGCTCGACGGAGCGTTGGAACCCGGCATGGCCGGTGCGGATTGACAGCGCTGCGGCGCTGTTGGCGGGCCTGGGCGTCGGGCCGCTCCAGGCGGGTCCCTGCCGCACGCCGTGGAGACCTCGCTGGGGCCGGTTGAGCTCGGAGACCGGCGAAGCTGCGGTGCCGCCCGCCAGTGCCTCGCGGCGAAGGCCACCTGATGGTCCTCCGCGGCCACATGGTCATCGAAGACGCCGACGACGCGCGGGCGCCGCTGGTCCGAGTTCGGATCTGGGACGGCAGCACGCCCTGGCTGGTGCCCCGCCACGCCGAGCAGCGTGCGCTGCCGGCCGATCCGAGGTCAGCGCGGACGTGGCGAGCCCGGGGTTCCCGCAGGCTCGTCTGTTCGCCGGCCCGGTGGCCGGGTTCGGGCCTGCTTCATCATCCGAGACGATCCTGATCATTCCCGTCTGCGGCGGCCGGTGACCGGTACCTTCACCGCGCGGCGGGTGGAGACGCTGCGACCGGCCGTGCGGCGGATCGTGGACGAGCGGATCGAGGCGTTGGCGCTGCCCGTTTCCCTGCTGGTGATCTGCGAACTGCTCGGCGTGCCGTACACGTCTTCTTCAAGGAGCAGGCCGAGGTCCTCAACAGCAGGACCGTGATGCCGCAGGAGCGTGGCCGCGCGGCCGGCGCGCTGCGTGACTACCTGCGCGAGCTGGTGACCGGCGAGCTCGCGGATCCGGGTGATGACCTGCTCTCGGGGCTGGCCGGCCCGATCCGCACCGGTGAGGTGTCGATCGAGGAGGCGACCGGGACCGGGGTGTTGCTGCTGGTCGCCGGTCACGAGCCGAGCGCCAGCATGATCGCGCGGGGCACCACCCTTCTGCTCCAGCACAATGTACTGTTTGACGCGGCTGGCCTGAGGGCAGCATCGCCCGGTGGCGGAAGGATCTTGGGCTACGTCGAGGACGCGGCGGACGGGAAGCGGTCTGAAGCGTTGACGGGCGCGCGCCGGCCGGGGGGCGGGCTGATGGCGGAGGCCTGGCGTTGTCGTCTGGACAGGGCGGTGGCGTGACGCGCTCTCGGCCTCCGGCCACCCGGGCGGAGAGCCCCCGTGACCGATCCCCGCGCCGAAGCAGAACACCTGCTGAACAGCCCCGGGGACAGGGCGTTCTCGCGGGCTGGCAGGTACCGAGCCGCAACAGCCCCTCGTAAGGGTCCAGGCAACGGGAGCTGTTGTTCTCACGTAGCAGGGCCTGCTCGACCCGCGCGCTCAGAGCGAGCAGGTCGGGCCGGTCTGGGCCCACCCACGGAACGCCCAAGCACCACAGACACCGCGGCGGCCCCGTCCACACCTTTGCCGGAGACGTCGCCGCCGATCAGTCGGGCGCCGAACGGTGTTTCGGCGACTGCGTACAGGTCGCGTCCGTGGTCGCCAGTCGCCGCCGGCTCGCCGACCGTGCAGGTCCTCGTGGTGCGGTCCCGGCCAGCCCAGTTCGCGGACACCGCCGCCCCGCACAGCTGGCTCTCCCTCGACCGCCAGGGACCATGGCCTGACGGCCGAAGCCCCCGTCGGCGCCGCACCGGGCCGGCGAAGTCGCCGGACTCGGTGGCCTGATCGTCGTCCTCGGCCCACTGCGCCTCGTCGGCGAAACCCGCACCGCAGTCGGTCCGCAACCCGAGTGACGACGGCTCAGGACCGGCATCGGTCAACGGCCGAGCATCGGCCCGTCCGGTTCCGGTCGGACACTGAGACGGACCTCGCCTGATCATGTGTTCCCCGGGCGTGGACGCCCGCGACCGCGGTCTCTGGCAGCTTCGCCAGCATCCCATCGAGTGCACTTTGCCAGACATGCAGCGAGCAGCGAGAGGTACTTGATTCCGGTTCACATAATGAGCGGTAAAGTCGCTGACAGAGGCTGATGGGATCCCTTATGACTGGAACGCCTGCGCTTGGCTGGGATACGCACATCTACGTACATAATGAATCAGGGACAAACATGTCTGGATTTTCTATCCCGGCTAAATCCCGGGACCAGGAAATCAGGATCCTTCCGTACCTTTCCCCTGCTTGGCAGGCAGCAGACATCGTTTTTGATGTCGCGATGATCGCCGTCGGCGTCAGCGAAGTGAGATCTGGCTTGAGCGCGCTGAACGCGACGGTGAAGGGCATTCGAGGGTACGACGCCGTTCAGGGAGCGGCTACTGCGGGGGGCCTTCTCAGGATCGTCGGCCTCGCAACGCAAGTGCTGTGGGGTGGCTTGGTCACCAGCGGCGGACATATCGAGGAGGCGGCGAAGAAGGTCTATGAATGGGTGTGGGAGCAGAGCATCAAGATCGACTTTCAGCAGACCGAGCTTGTTCACTCAGACGGGAAGCTGGGTCTCATCAACAGGCTCAATCCCAGCGGAGTCGCGGATGCCGTAGGCACTAGGCCCATGCGGCTCATGGTCATGACCAAGGACCATCGCAGTGTGGAGATCGAAACCGGGATGGACGAGTCATGGATCGTGTACAACAATATTGTGTGCCGAGCCGAATACGGGCATACCGAGAAGCCTGACGTTGCTGCGGGGTTTCGTGAGTGGCCACCCATCGGCCCCGACAAAACAACGGTGACGATCTCGTGGGAACACCCGGAGAAGAAGATCGCGATGATCAATTCCCTGAAGTTCCCCCAGGAAGCAAGTGGAAGTCTGCCCGACGCTGCCGCGACAGGTGACAAAATCAATTTCTTCTACCTGTATTCGGGAAGCGCCTACCGCGAAGTTCACCTGGAAGCCGAGACGCAATTCTCCAGATATGTAGTCCAGACCCTCACCGAGGGGCAGGCAAGAGACGTGTTTCCCGGCCTCGACGATGTCAAGAAAATCACTTCTGCCATTACACTACACGGCCATGTGGCGAATCGCGAATACATCTTCTTCACCGATCAAGGATACAGCTGGATTCGCCTCAACGGGAATGAAGGGTACAGTCTGGTACGGAAGGGGAAACTATCCGAATGGGATTTCCCTGCCGGTTTCGAGCCGGGCGCCTCGGCGGAACACGTGAAACTGGGCACCGAGACTTGGTGGACGGTGCTCCTTGTCGGCAGAAGCGACAACAAGATCTTGGAGCTGAAGTTCAGCGCCGAAGCACAGAAGCCGGGCGACGTGTCCGTGAAAGATACGGGACAGTTCGCCAAGACGGGCAGCAAACACTTCAAGGGACTCGCAGCGATTAATTGCAATCCTCATGCCATTCTCGACTTCGAAAATGGCAGGTGGGTCGGAATGACGCCGGAGAACTATGTCTTCACTCAGGGGGACGACAGAATCTTCTAACAGCCGGCTCATATCACCCGACTGGCCGGTCCCCGCCTGCGGCTTCGACTCAAGTCGGTCAGGCTGAGAGACAGCAGCCTCGGTCGCCGTACGAGGTAAGTTTTTCGCACCAGAGAGGACTTTCTTCATGGCTGGTCCCCACACCGGGAAGGCATGGATCGTGAACAAGTGGGGGGAAGACCTGGCCTCGGTGTACTTGCGTCACCGTCGCGGAAACGACCCCCAGAGAGAAGAGCACAAGAGCTGGACTTCGGTCAAATCGGGACAGAGTACCGAGGGGACGGCCATGCAGTTCACGTACGAGACAGGGTTCGGCAGTCCTTTCGACTACTGGTGGTTGAAGTTCGTGGTCGCAACCAACAACCAGGTATGGGTGACGTCAAAGACGAACTTCTCATGCTACGTCAGTTCAGATGACGACGGGAATGTCAAAATTACTCTGGATGGGGCAGAGAAGGAGATGACGGTCTCGTTCAGCGATTCAAGCGGATGTCGCCAATCCCTTATCCTCGACGATCCAGAGGACTGACTACTACTGCTTCGGCTTTTCGGCCACCAGTTTGGAGTCACCGATGATACCGAGCGCAACGTTCTCCTTGTATTCTATGGGATTCCTCTTCACGCCGGCACCGGTCGCGGCGTCGCTGAGGGAGATGACTTGTGGCGTCCCCAGGTCGTTTTCCTCATGGAGCCAGGCGACCGCATAGCCCTTCATTTCAATCTTGTACACTATCGAAAAAGTGACCCTCCTCTGCGCGGCATAGAGCTTCGCGAAACGCGTCTCCCCTTTGGGGACCGCAAGGTCGACCGTGTCTTCAACGACATAGTCGCTTGATGCTGCGCTGCTTTCGCTGGTGCCCCATTCATGGCCGAGGGTCATCTCAGCGGTCGGCCCCAGCCCGGTCTGTTTGATCTCATATTTTGTGCCGAGCTTGACTCCCCACGACCATTTGTCTGAACTTGCCGTGGTCAAGCTATCCACAAATTTCATCGTCACCTTGGGCTTCGCTTTCATCTCCTCTTCAGAATGGTTCTGGTACTCGAACGTCTTCAATATGACGCTCTTCGGGTCGGGGGCGTGGAGGCTCTCCGATCTTACAGCTTCGATGATCATCACCGCCGAGGAGTAGCCACCCTCGCGAAGGATTCTCTGCGCATCTTCTTCCCACCGAGGTACATCCGTCCCGTCGCCGAACGAAACACGCGCGGGTTCTTTTTTGTATTTCTCCCTGACCCAGTCCATGAGCTGCTTGTAACTGAAGAAATTTCCCGCCTCAGTGAAGCTCGGTCTCACAAACGTCTTTCCCGAGGGCGTGATTACAGGGGGAGTCGCCGTCATGTCGATTGACACCTTGAATGGGCTGTATCCACTGGGCGAGTTCATAGCAGGGCTCCCTTCCCACGGTCGTGAGCGTTCCGCAAAACGGACGCCATTTTTCTACGGGACCACCTGAACTTGCTCAACGCAACTCGGATGCCGCGGCCCCTGGCTCGTCTCGGAACCTTCGCCCGCCGTGTAAGCGGCCATGGGGCGACGGGAGGTTTTGCCAACGGTCGGCATCCGCGCCGCCGAGGTCCTGGGGCTCGCCGGCATCCGGGCACCGGCGCGGGCATGATCCTGGCAGCGCGCCCCCACCGTCCGGGAAGCCGACGCCCCGTCGACTCCTCCAGTCAGCCAGGCGTGTCTCCACCCAACAGCCATGGGTGGCAGGGGCTCTGGCACACGCCCCGGTCGTACGGTTTCCCGACAGCAACGCCGAATCGGTCCTGCCGTCGCACCGGACAGGGTGCCCGACCCCGTCAGCGGAAGGCGGTCCGCCAGTGGCGGACCGAGGCGGCGTGAAGGCGGGGACAGCCGTGCCGTGGAATCACAGCGGCCGCGAGACTACTCCGAGTCGCCGGTGGCGTAGAAGAGTTCAAGGGTCTTGCCCTGCCTGATGATCGTGTCGTGGTTGGTCTTCACGTATCCGTTCATGTCGATCGTGGTGGCGCCGCCCTCTCCCACGGCCTCCGAGATGCGCCGTACCGTCCCGTCGCGGGTGTCGCCCGCGGCGAAGACCGCGACGAGGCTCGTCGCGGTGATGCTCCCGGTGCTCGTCCACTTGCTGTCGTCGGGGCCGGGCCAGGCGCTGCCGGAGGCCGGCCCGGTGAGCACCGTACCGAGAATCTGGTTCGGCCGACCCGTGACTTTCTTCTCGAGAAGCTTCAGGTCCTTGTTGTCCTTCAGCCATTCCGTGTTGGCCTTACCGCCGATCAGGACGTACAGGGCCTTCACGGGGAGGGCCGTACATTCCTCCTTGCCCGGGCGCTTGGGATTCTTCGCTGTGCGGGCTCTTCCGTGAAACACCTTGGTCAGCTCGTTGCTGGTTGCTTCGAAGTAGTGGACCTCCTCCTCGGGCATCACGGTGATGGCCTTCTGCTCCTTGATCTGATCCACATGAGCGTTGACCATGTCCTGGTAGTGATCGAACTTCCCCCGGATGACCATGGTGACCTTCGCACCCTCCTTGGCGAACATCAGGGCGGCCACCGCGGCGGTGTCGCCGCCGCCGACGATGACGACGGAATCGTCCTTCTTCACCGTCCTGGCGTCGGACGGCAGCGCCGTGAGGTAGGCGCCCTTCGTCAAGTAGGCGTCCAGGCCGTCGACGTCAAGCTTGTTCGCCGAGACGCCGGTGGCGATCAGCACCATCCCCGCGACGATCTCGAGCGGGCTGTCGTCCTTCTCACCATTCGGCCGCTCGACCTTGATCCTGTACTTCGGGATGAGGTGCGAGTCCTTCGTCTTCTCCACGTCGGACTGGCTTGCCGCCGTCAGCGCCGTGGCCTTGTAGTAGGAGAGATACTCGAACTGCGACGGCTTGTGCCCGACCTGCTGGTACCACCTGAAACACAGCGCGTCCGAGTCGATTCCGTCGGGGAACCCCAGGTAGTTCTCGATCTTGTTGATCGCGGTGCTGGCCGTTCCGCCGGGGGCCCGGTCCTCGACGACGAGTGTGCTCCAGCCGAACAGGGTCCCCGAGTTCAGTGCCGCGGAGAGGCCGGCAGGGCCGCCGCCCACCACGACCAGGTCGTAGGAGTCCTTCTTCGTCGTGGTGCTCAGCCCCAGCTCTTTGGACAGCTTGGGCAGGTCGTACCCCTTGACCGACACCGGGGTGCCCGGGGTGAACGTCAGGTCGACCTCGACGTCGGCGACCGTCGGGTCTTCCTTGAACGTGGTGTCCACGAAATTCAGCGTCAGGAAGCGCCAGGTCGAGAACGCGTTTCCTTCCAGTGCCTTGGCCCGAAGAACTGCCTTGATGTCGGTCCTCTTCGTGGGGTCGGTCATGCGGCTGCGCTCCTGACGGACGAATGCGGTTCCTGCTCGGGCTTGCCAAGCATGCGGACAACACCGCCTGTTTCCCGGTAGCCGCGTATGTCGATTCCCACCGGGGCGGGAACGTTTTGCCGCAACTCTCAACGGATCCTTGATCGTTTCAGCGGCCCGCCGCCTTTCGCTCGGGTGGCCGCCCGCCGAAGCGCCGAGGAATCGACACGATCGCCTCCTGGACGACGGTGGTGCTGTCGCCGATCAGCGACATCGACCACCGCGGCCTGAGTGGCGGTCCCTTCTACCATCCGCGGACGGATCCACCTCGTCCGCGCCGCGCTCATGCCTGCCGCGATGGTTGCCCTGCCGGGCGCGGCCTTCTCGCGCCGGGCCTTCCTCTTGACGCAGGCTGGTGGGGCGGCTGGGAAGCCTCAACCGGCCCACCGACGCGGTCAGGCTCAGGGCTTACGCGTGAGCGCGCAGGCGTGGGAGTGGGGTGTCGAGTCGTGGGCGTCGAGGGTGAAGCATTGGACCGGACCGATCTCGAAGTCGGCATGGAAGTGCTGGTGAAGCGCCTCTTCGGACACCGGCTTGCATGCGCGTGCCGCGACGGCGGCTCCCCGGATGAACAGCAACCCTCCGGCGCGCAGCAGTCGCGCGGTCTGCGCCGCATAGCGGTCGCGGTCTTCAGAGCCGAGGTGGTGGAAGCATCCTCGATCGGTCAGCAGGTCGAACCGGGCGGTGAGTGTGTCGGGTTGCCGTACGTCAGCGACGAGGAAGCGGGCCGTGCTGCCTCGCTTGGCGGCTCGTTCCGACGCGATGGCGATCGCTTCGGGGCTGATGTCGACGCCCGTTGTGTCATACCCGGCTCGCGCGAGTGCCAGGGCGTCCCAGCCGCTGCCGCAACCGAGGTCGAGTGCCGCGCGTCCATGGCCCGGTCCGAGTGCGGCGAGCAGCCCGACCAGGTCGGGGGAGCAGGTGCCGAAGTCCCAGCGTTGCTCGTACTCTCCCGTGCGGTACGCGTCGTCCCAGTCATAGTCCGTCGTGGTGTACATGGTGGACATCCTTCGTGCGGCGCCGCTGACGTGGTGTTGTGCCAGGAGTGGTCGCGGTGGTCATCTGGTGCGTGGTGTCACCCGAAGGCGTAGGCCGGTTGGAGTCAGCCCGCCGTCGGTGTCGATTCCGTGGCTCGGCATGAGCCCCTCGGGTTCGTACAGGTGCCAGCGTCGTGCCGTCTCCGCCGCGAGGAGCGTCAGCTCCGCCATGGCGAGTGCCGCCCCTTCGCACGCGCGCGGCCCCGTTCCGAAGGGCAGGAAGACTCGGGACTCGGCCGATGCCTGCCCGTAGTCGAGCCACCTGTCAGGGCTGAAGGTATCCGGGTTCTCGTGTTCACGGGGGTCGAGGTGGACGGTGTAGGAGCAGACCAGGACCATGGTTCCCGGGGCGATGGGGTAGCCGGCGAGTTCGGTGCGGCGCCTCGCGATGCGCGCCTGGAGCCAGTTGGGCGGGTGAAGGCGGAGTACCTCGCGGACGAACGCCTCGGTGAAGGGGAGTTCAGCCAGGAATCGGCCGTTGACCGGATGATGAGGGTCGTCGGGCAGGGCCGCTGCCTCGGTGGCGATTCGTTCGGCCAGGTCGGGATGGCGGGCCAGGGCCAGCATGAGCCAGCCGACCGCACGGGTAGGGACCTCGCTACCGGCGATAATCAGCCCGGTCAGGCTGTCATGGATGGCGGTGTCCGGGAGGAGGCCGTACTGCGATGAGGGCTTGAGCATCTGCCCCAACACATCTTCTCCGAGACGGTTCTCGGCGCGCCGGCGGTCGATCACCTGTTGAAGCTGATGGCTGAAGCGTGTCCGGTGTCCGGTCAGGGCGCGTCGGGCCGGCGTCGGCATCCAGCGCGGCCATGGCAGGCCGCGCGTGATGGCCTCGCGAGCTGCCGGGAGTCCACCGCCGGCGGCGAGAAGGCTGTCCGCGTCCTCCTCGAACAGGTAGCGACCGCCGATCCGGAACAACATCCGGTGGGCGCGGGGCAGGATGTCGATGTCCTGGCCAGGGGGCAGGCCGGCGGCGAACTCCGTGATGCCGGGCGCGATCAACCCCAGCCGAGCGGCGACGGCCCGTGGTCGCAGTCCCCGCATGCGGGCAGCGTGGCCGTGTGTGAACTCCTGCTCGCCTGGAACGGAGCCGTCGGGCCGCCTGGTCGGCGGGAAGGTGCCCGGCGGGGTGCCGTACTCCTGGTTGGTCCGCCGCAGCACGGCCAGGCACGGCTCGGCCGTCAGCGCGACATAGACGTTCCGCCGCATACGCCAGACGTCACCGCACTCTTGGGCCGCGCGGAGGGCGAAGGCGAGACGGTCCCGCCGGTATGCCGAGGCCGTGAACCCGTCGAGCGCCGGCGGCTTGGAAGTAGTGTGCACAACACGCTCCGTATCTCGTTCGCTGGAGTCCGCGATCGCGGGCAGGTTCGACGAAACGTGTGGGCGGAACCCTCGGTCCCGCCCACACCACTCACAGCCGAGCGTCATGGCGCGCCATCACCGCGGCGCGTTCTCTCGCTCGCCCCCTTCTGTCGGCTCGTCACCAGTAGAAGGGGTAGGCCCCGTGCAGCCGCGGCGCGTGCACCTTGCTCATCAGCCTCTTGATCACGGTGTCCTCCTCTCGTGGACTTCTCGCGGGAACGGGATGGGCCCATGTCGGTTTCCGACTTCGCGGAAGCGACGACACGTGCTTCCTGTCAGGACACCCCCAAAAGCGCGTGAGGCACAGGCCGAGATCAGAAAAGCCCCCGATCGGATGAGCGCTCAGCAGTGCAAACCGGCGCCGGGCGTGCAGGTGAGGCCGCGCAGGCGTCCCCAGCGGCGCGAAACCGCCGCGCAGGGAGCCGTCCCGCGAGCCGGGCGCTCACCTGAGGGCGACGGAGGCGTGCGAACTTCCTCCCTCACGGCGCACGGGGCGTTCATCAGGGCTGGTGCGCGCCGGGTGAGCGAAGCCGCTCAGCTGTCCAACGGGGTGATCCGGGAACGGAGCATGACGACCAGTTCAGGCGCGCCGGACCCGGGCACCGGGACGCGTCTCCCCACGTCACGGTAGCCCCATTCGTGGTAGAGCGCCTGCACTGATCCGGCCCCGGCATCCGGTTTCACCTGGAGCGTCACCCTGGTCTCCGCCCGCCGTGACAGCCACGCGTCGTGCATGCACCGGCCGACCCCCCGCCTCCGCCATGGCCGACGCACCACGATCTCCTCAAGCACGGCGGTGCGGCAGCCGTCCTGGGCCTCCGCCGGCCCCAGCGACGGGGTGGACAGGTCCGACCACCACGAGGTGGCGGCCTCCAGGGTGTAACCATGGCAATAGCCCACCGGGACACTGCCCTCGTAACCGACGACCGCGGACCAACCCGGCCGCCTCGCGCACACCGCAAGACGCCTCGCCACTCGCCGCGGCGAATGCCGCTCGCCGCGCAGGCCGAATTCCCGGCCCCAGACCTCAGTGTGCAGACGCACATACAGTTGCTCGATTCCTGGGGCTTCACGAGACAGGAGATGCGCGAACACGATGGCCACGGTTTCTCTGCCTCTCTCCTCCACCGGATACGGGACAGCGCCGTTCGTTTTACAGGCCGAGAGCGCATGGTTGGAGAAGACCTCCGGCTCCCCCGGCCGAACCTCCCCACCTCCCCGCACCTGGATTCCCGAACAGGCCGCCGAACAGAAAGGCGGCCGCTGGGACCTGGGCCGGATGGCAGGACCTGCCGAGGAGGGTCGTCCGACGCCCGCGTCGGGTCGATCCAAGCCGGCAGTAGGCGGTGTGGTGAGCGCTGCTCGCCAGGCGGGTGTTGTGCGGAGGTCGATGACGCGGCGCCTCCCGCAGGCCGCCTCGATGGGCCTGCTGCTGCTCGGCGCCGGCCACGAGACCTCCGCCGACATGTTCGCACTCGGCACCGTCGTCCTGCTCGGACGCCCCGACCAACTGGCCGTCGTCCGCGACACCGACGACCCGAACATCCTGGCGAGCGCTGCCGAGGAACTGCTGCGGTACCTGACCACCATCCATCTCGGCACCCCCCCCGCATCGCCCTCGCGGACATCGCGCTCGGCGGCCGGACCATCCCCCCAGAGAAGGGCATCATCCTCCCGAGCAACCCCGCGAACTGGGAGGCGGGTTGCTTCCCCGACCCCGACCGGCTCGACATGCGCCGCGACGCCGGCCGCCACCAGGCCTTCGGATTCGGCATCCACCAGCGCCTCGGTAAGCCGCTGGCCACCTGAAAAGTCCAGGTCGTCTCCGACCACCAGGAAGGGAGCGAACATGAAGGTCACCGTGGACGAGGACAAGTGCTGCGGCGCCGGGAGTTGCGTACTCGCCGCACCTGAGGTCTTCGACCAGCGCGACGAGGACGGCATCTCGTCCTCCTCGACGCCGAACCCGCCGAGGCCCGGCACGCGGCCGTCCGCGACGCGGTCGCCGTCTGTCCCGCCGCCGCCATCGCCTTCAACGACGAGTGACGCGCTGACCGCTGCGCGGGGCACGTCGCGGCGGCAGCCCGACATGCCCCGCCGCACCCGCGCGATCAGACGCGGCCCACGAGATCGGCCAGGGCGTCGTCACGGGCGAAGACCGGGATGGCCTCCAGTGGGACGGGCACGACAACGCGCCGGCCGCCCCGGTGCCTGGTCCCCGTACGCAGATCGGTCCAGGTGGCCCCCGGCGGCAGGTGGACCTCGCGCGACTCGGCGCCAGCCACGGTCACCGGGGCGACGAGCAGGTCCGGGCCGAACATGTACTGGTCGGCGAGGTCCCAGCAGGCCGGGTCGTCGCCGTAGCGCTGGCTGCCCGCCCAGGCGCAGCGCACCAGGTTGACGTGGGCCCGAGTGTGGGCGTTGCAGATGGCAGGCTGAGCGGTGGCGATCAGCTGCTCCCCGCGTCCGCGAGGGGTACCGACCCGGCCCGCACGGTGTACGTGGCGATCTCGGGTCAGGAGGTCACGCTTTCACGACGCCCCAGGCTCTCAACGCCCGCTGTCGTCTCATCCGATCGCATCACGCGCGGGTCGCTGTCGGGTTGCCCTGGTGGGTGAACGCGGCCCAGAAGTGCGGGTGGTGGAGGTCGGGCCGGGTGGCCTCACGACGGAGGTCGGGGTCGGTGAGGGTGGACGGCGGTTGGCGGTCGGGGTCGAGCATCCAGAGCTGGGCGGCGCGCAGTGCGTCGGCTGGGGCCAGGCCGTCGGCGGTGAGGTGGTGATGGAAAACGGCCATCAGCACCGCGGTGGCACTGTCCAGGATGGCCCAGCGGGAGCCGACGACATCGGCAGCCCCCCGGGCGACCAGGGCCGTGGCCAGGGTCAGTGCCTCGTCGTGGTCCCGGCTGCTGAGGTCCGTCTCACAGGCGCCGAGCACGACCAGTGGGCCGGCTGTGCGCACCGTCTCCCCAGGCGGGAAGTCCAGCAGGCGCGCCACTGTCAGTTCGCCGCCGTCCAGCCGCAAGGCGGAGCGGGTCGGGCTGCGGCCGGCAAGGGCGTGGCAGGAGAGGTGGACCAGGGAGGCCGGAGAGTCGCGACCGCCCGGAAGGACGGCGAGCAGGTCGTCGGGGGTCCCGGGCGCGTCGGGTTCGGTATCGAGGAGTCCGCCGTGTAGTAGGGCGTTGGGGTAGTAGGCCGCGCGCAGTGCCTCCACCTCGATAGAGGACCACAGGAGCGTCTGTTCCGGGTCGGCGAGCAGCACCTGCCGCTCGGCCAGCGGCAGCCGTCTTCTGCTCGCCGCCCGCATCAGCTCCAGGGCGGAGGGCGCGTAGCTGAACACGGCGTCCTGGCAGGCGTAGCGGACGCTGCCGGTGTGCTCGTTCCGCCGACGTGCCGCGTGCCAGGGGACCACGCCGAGCCGGTCGCAGGGCACCAGGACGACGCGAGGCGGCCGGCCGAGGGGCTCCAGGGAGGCGAGGACCGGCTCGATGGCCGCCTGCCACGCCCAGTCGCACAGCTCTTCCAACGCCCGCCGCCACCTTGCTTCGGCGGCGTACCGCTCTTCGGGACCGGCCGGCCGGGAGCGTGCGGCGGCAGCGTCGAGGTAGCGCCGCAGCGCGGGGTCGGTCAGGCTGAGGCGGGACAGAGTATGGACCTGGGTCGGCCGGCCAGTGGGCCTGACGAGAAGCGCGTAGCCGGGGCTTCGCTCGCGCCCCGGCACCAGGTACACCAGGGCGTCGACGCCGGCGGCGGCGATCACCTCCTTCAGCTGCCCCAACCCGGGCGAGACGATCAGCTCCTGGTCGCCACCGCGGGTTCGCGCCCCGAGTGCGGTGAGTGCCCGGCGGCGCAGCGTGCTGGGGATCGATGGACCGGACGCGGCCCCTGGCCTGAGCAGCTCGACGGCGGGCCTCGGCCGCGTTCCGCCGCGCTGCTCGGCGCGCCGCCACTCCTCGGCCAGCTCGGGGTGCCCACGGTCTGCCAGTAGCCGCGGCATGTCCTGGGAGACCGCCGCCGCGCGCAGCACCATCGCCCGGCCGAGTTCCAGCGCCTCGTGGAACTCCCGCCCGCGACGATGGGCTGCGGCGAAGTGCGCCATCCACAGTGCCAGGTCGGCGCCCCGGCGGGCCGTCTCCAGGCCGTGTTCTGAGCCGAGTTGGCGCAGCACGTCCGCGGCCAGCTCGACCAGCGCCGCCCGCCCCGTCGTCAGCGCCGCCTCCCGGTCGGCGCCGGCGCGTTCGGTATCCACGCCGTTGGTTCGGGGGAGCGAGGAGCGCGCGGCGTATGCCTGGGCCAGCAACGAGAGTGCTTCGGAGAGGCGTTCGGAGACGGGGGCTGCGGCGGCCAGCTCGCGTGCCATGGCCAGTTCCGCGATGCCCTGCTCCAGCCGTCGCGGGTCATTGCCCCGCTGGGCCGCGGCGAGCAGCGCCTGCCCCAGCTGGTGGCGCACGGTGAACTCCCTGTCGGGGTGCACCTTCCGACCGGCCAGGACGCCGTGAGTCGCGGCGACGGCTTCCTCGATGAGGCGTGCGTCGGCGTCGGGATCGACCTGCGTCAGCAGCGAGAGCACGAAGGACCGCAGCAGGGGGAGGTACGGGCCGGGCAGGGGCCAGTCGACCTCGACCGCCTCCCGCAGGTAGCGGCTGCCCGCGCGGCGCTCGTCCAGGTCGCCGGTCAGGTATCCGTGCCGAATGAGGGCGTTTCCCAGGGCGAGCGAGACGTGATGGCGCTGGACGTCGTTCGCCGGCACCGCCTCGTGCAGCCGCGTCAGTTCGTCAATCAGTCCTGGCAACGCCGAGCCGTCGCGGCCGCGTTCGGTGCGTCCGGTCTCCTGGAGGGCTCGGGAGATGGCCAGTTGGACCTGCGTGCGGGAGCGGTCGGGCAGCAAACCGCGGGGTTGGCTGTTGAGGGCGACCTCGACCGTTCGCCGCAGTTCGTCGGCCGCCTCGTCGTCCTGGAGGACGCCCGACAGGCTTCCGGCGTGCGACAGCGCGTGGGCGAGATCCAGTCGTGCCCACCACGCGGCGGGGTCGTCCTCGGGCAGTGTGTGGAGTGCCTGGCGCATCCGGGCGGCGATCCCTTCCAGGTGCTCGAGGTCGCCCCGCTTCGCCTGGTCCAGCATGATGTCGTCGAGCGCCGCCGAGGAGTCCCACGCCGCGTCGCCCGCGGTGACGTGCGGCGGACCGGCCGCGCGCGTCTTTTTGTCATGCCCGTGCTCCGCCACTGCCTCCGGTGGCTCCCAGAAGCCGCGGCCGGCCCGCAGAACGTGCTCCGGCAGGAGCGGAATCAGAAGCCGCCAGTCCTCCAGGGTCGTCGACGAGGAGAACACTCGCCTGACCAACTCCAGGCGATGTCGGGTGCGGTCGAGGCGCTGGCGGATGTCGAACGGAAGCCGAGCGGCGGAGAGCCGGTCGAGGATCCCGCATGCCTCGACCAGTTCGGGCGCCGGAGCACGGGGCCCGTAAGGCCCACTCCTGCCGAAGGTGAACGCCTCCCGGAGGACGGCGTCGGAGGAACCGGCCCGTTCGTTCAGCACTCGGCCCGGCACCAGCAGCCGGAGCAGGGCCATCCGCGCCGCGACGGCGAGTTCGCCGCCGACTTCGCCGTGGCGGTCCGTCCGGCGCAGGCGCCGCAGCGCCTCGGCACGGTCGTCCGGCCGGGCGCTGGCGTCGGCCGTGGCACGAGCGGCGAGCAGCATTCCCAAGGCGGTCTCCGCGTGGACGAGCGGCGGGGCGTCCTCGGGCAGCAGCCGCACGATGGTGGACCAGTGGTCGATCAGCTGGTCCAGCTCCCGCAGTTGCTCCGGGAGGAGGTTGATGTCACGCATCAGATCCACGGCGTACTCAGCCGCAGCGGACTCCTTCACGGCGAGCAGGGCGGCACGGAGCTCACCCACGCCTGGACGCGGCTCGGGCATCTGGTTCCCCCTCGATGTCCCCTTCATGCGTACCCACACCGCGTGCGTCACGTGCCAGCCCGGCCGGGCCGCAGGAGATGAGCTGACAGCTCAGCCAACTGTGGACTCGGCTTGTGATGTAACGGTTCGCAGCGGGCCGCGGCGCTGCCGGCCACGCCTCCGACGCGACGGGGCCCGAGACGAGAGCACCGTTCCGGCCCTCGGCCGCGCACGAGGGCGGCCGCCGCCCGCAAGGCTGCCGGAGAGTCTCGCGGGGTAGCCGCCGGACGTGGGAAACCTGGGACGGGGTCGTTTCACGCTTTCAGGTGAAGCGCCGTCATCTCCCGGCCGGCGCGGTGACGGGGGCCGGATAGTGAGTCCGACGCCGGGCCGCTCGTCCCCCATCGCGCCCTCTCGGCGTTGTTCCCTCAGGAGTGCAACGGCCGGAAGAAAGGTGGACGCACCATGCGTACCGAGGCGATCAACCGCGTCAGGCTCGTCTTCTCGCTCTTCGACGCCAATGGCAACGGGCGGCTGGAGGCTGAGGACTTCGACCTCATGTCGAGCCGCGTCGTCGAGGCGGCGTCCGGGTCGGACGAGTCGGCGAAGACGGCCATGCGGGTCGCGTTCCGGCGGTACTGGGAGACGCTGGCGGCCGAGTTGGACGCGGACGGCGACGGCCGGATCAGCTATGACGAGTACGTCCGCTGTGTGCTGTCGCCCGAGCGTTTCGACGCCACGATCGCCGCGTTCGCCGACGCCCTGGCGGCGCTCGGCTCCCCGGCCGGTGACGGCCTCGTGGCGCGGCCCCGGTTCGTGGCGTTGATGCTCGCCATCGGCTTCGATCGCCCCAACATCGACGCGCTGTTCGACGCGTTCGGCCCCACGGAGACCGACCACATCCCGGTGGCCACCTGGGTGGAGGGCATCAAGGACTACTACGCCCCGGAGAAGGCGGACATCCCGGGCGACCTGCTCGTCGGCTCCCCGGCGGCCTGAGCGGTCCCGGGCGGCCGGCGGCCGGGAAATCCACTGGGGTGGTCCCGGCCGGGCGCGGGATACTCCGCGCATGGTCGACGAAGTGGTGTTACAGGACACGCCCCACCGCAGGGTGGTGCGCCTCGGCGACACCGTCCGGCGGCCCGTGCACCCGTGGACCCCGGCCGTGCACGCGCTGCTGCGGCACCTGGAGGAGGTCGGCTTCCCCTACTCCCCGCGGGTGTTGGGGATCGACGAGGAGGGACGCGAGGTCCTCGCCTATCTGGACGGCGAGTCGGGGCCGGAGGGCTGGGCGACGACGAGGTGGTCTGTCACGGCGACTTCGGCCCGTGGAACGTCGTCTGGCGGTACGTGGCGCCGTTCCGGGACGACGCCGAGTGCCTGCGGTGGCTGCGCTACCCGGAGCCGCCCGACCGACGCCACCGCGTCGAGGTGTTCGCCGCCGCGTACGGGCTGACCTCCACCGCCGGCCTGGTCGACGCGGTCATCGACGTGCAGCGGTCCGGAATCGCGCAGGTCCGGGGGCTGGCGGAGCGCGGCTGCCAGCCTCAGGCGCGCTGGGTGGCCGACGGTCATCTCGACGACCTGGCGCGCCGGGTCGCCTGGAGCCTGGCCAACCGCCACCTGTTCGACCCCGGGTGACCCGCCCGAGCCGTCAGGTGCCGCCGGCGGTCGCTCCCCTGGCGAGCGCCGGATGCGCGGCGATCACCTCGTCGAGCGCGTCGAGACCGTGTCGGACGAGGGGGTGGGCGCGGCCGCCCTGCCGGACGCAGCTGAGGACCCGGCGGGAGACACGTAGTTCGGCGGTGAGCGGGACCCGGACCGTGCGGTGGCTGGGCGGGATCTCGGTGAGCCTCGGGTAGAGGGAGATCCCGAGGCCGTGGCCGACCATGGCCGAGACGGCCGCCCACTCCTTGGCCCAGTGGGCGACCGCGGGCGTGAAGCCGGCGACGGCGCAGAACACCAGGACCCGCTGGTAGTGGTCACAGCTGCCGGGCAGCGGCAGCACCCAGTCCTCGCGGGCGGTCTCGGTCAGCGACACCTCGGCGCGCGCCGCCAGGGGGTGGCCGGCCGGCACGATCAGGTCGAGCGGTTCGTCGAGCAGCGGCTCCTGGTCGAAGCGCGAGTCGCTGGGGTTGGGGAAGTCCTCCGAGGGGGCCAGCACGGCGATGTCGGCGTCGGTGGACAGCAGCAGGTCGAAGCCGGCGGCGGTCTCGCACTCGGTGACCACCACGGTGAGGTCGGGGTGGCGCTTGCGGAGCAGGGCGGTCGCGGGGGCGATCAGCCCGGTGACGGCGCTGGCGTAGCCGCAGATCCGCAGCAGGCCGGCCTCCCCCGCCCGGTATGCCTCCAGGGCGGACTCGGCCTCCTCCCAGCGGGCGAGGAGCTCCTCGCCGTGCCTGATGACCAGGTGGGCGGCGCCGGTCAGCCGGATACGGCGCCCCTGCGGCTCGACCAGCTTGACCCTCAACTCCTTCGCGAGCTCGCGGAGTTGGTGGGAGACGGCGGACGGGGTCAGATGCAGCGCGGTGGCCGCGGCGGTCACCGTGCCGTGCTGGTGCACCGCGCGGAGCACCTGGAGCCGGCGCAGATCAATCATGCAATGATTCTGCACACAACACCCGAGAAATGTGAAATGGACCTACAAGGTCGAGCGGCGGCACACTGCCGGTATGACCACGACGATCCCGAATCCCCAGGTGTCCACCGCCCCCGTCGAGCTCTCCCGCCACGCCACGAGCGAGGGCACCGTCATGTGGTTCCGCTGCGGCTGCGGTCGGCTGCGGATGGTCTCCACCCCCGACTCCCCCACCGCCCGCCCCATGGCGGCCGGTGGCCGCACCCCCGGCTGCCCGGAGTGCGGCTGACCCGACGCCGCCGGCCGCCGGGCGCGCCACCGCGGACGGCGGTGGCGCGCCCGGGGCGTTCAGCCGCGACGGGCTCGACGCAGGTCGAGGTGGGTGGGTTCTCCCCGGTCGCAGCGCAGGCGGTCGCCGACCACCCGCAGGGTCGCGACCTGCACGTCGGTGCGGCGTTCCGCGGGCTCCCGGCGGTGGGTGAAGTAGAAGATCCAGCCGACCTCCTCGCCGTCCGCGTCGTACCCGACGACCACGTCGGCGTGGTGGCCGTGGCCGGCGTCGAGCGGGTGCCGGCCCGGGGTGTCGAGGATCAGGCCCTGGCGTTCCCAGCCGGACAGGTCGGTCGAACGGTGCACTCCCAGGCCGCGCCACTCGTCGGTGACCATCCAGTACCGGCCGCCGAGTTCGAAGACGTTCGGCCCCTCGTGCGGCGGCGCCTCGATGACGGGGTGGGCGGCGCCCCAGGCCGTCAGGTCGGGTGAGTCGGCCGCCCAGGTGGCCGAGTCGTGCGCCTCGTCCTTGAACCACATCCGGTAGCCGCCGGCCGGCAGCGGGTGGACGCAGGCGTCGATGACGCGGTCGGACGAGAGGGGCACCGCGCCGAGGTCCTGCCAGGAGACGAGGTCGTCGGAGACCAGGTGGCGGATGGCCCGGGGGTGGCCCGCCCAGCTGTCCGGCACGCCCCGGATGTAGGTGAGGAACATGTGGTAGCGGCCCTCGGCGTGGACGATCTCCGGCGCCCAGAGCGTGTTGCGGCCCGGATTCGGGTCGAGCCCGTCGACCACGCCGAGGTAGTCCCAGGTGCGGCCGCCGTCGGTGGATCCGGCCACGCCGATGTCGGTGCCGTGCACCCAGCGGACCCCGGGCCCCTCGTCGCCGGCCCGGCGCTGGGTGTAGAACATCCGCCACGATCCGTCGGGCGCCTCGATCAGCGTCGGGTCGGTGGGCGCGTGGTGCACCGGGTCGGTGTAGAGCGGGGTGCCGGCGGTGGGGTGGCTCATCCCTTGACTCCCCCGGCGAGCAGCCCGCTGATGATGTGGCGTTGGGAGACCACGAAGAAGACCACCATCGGGACGAGCGCGACCACGGAGAGCGTCATGAACGCGGGCCAGTCGGTGGAGAACTCGCCGACGGCGCTGTAGACCTCCAGCACGATGGTGCGTTTCTCGGGCGAGGACAGGAACACGTTCGGCAGGATGAAGTCGTTCCACACCCACATCGTCTGGAAGATGCCGACGGTGATCAGGATCGGTCTGATCAGGGGCAGCACGATTCGCCAGAAGATCTGGAAGACGCCGGCGCCGTCGATCCTGGCGGCCTCGACGATCTCGAACGGCAGCGTGCGGATGTAGCCCTGGATCAGGAAGAAGCAGAAGATCGAGCCGCCGGCGTACATGATGATGAGCCCGTTGAAGGTGTCCACGAGCTCGGCGTCCACGAGCGTCCGGTACAGCGGGATCAACGTGGCCTGGCCCGGCACCACGAACGCCAGCAGCAGGAGGACGCCGAAGATCCGGTTGAAGAGCGTGGCGCGCATGATCATTCCGTAGGCCGCGGTGACGCCGACGAACAGTTGGACCGCGATGGCGCCGGCGGTGATGTAGAGCGTGTTGCCGAAGCTCTGCGCCAGCGGTATCTGGTCGAACACCTCCAGGTAGTTGTCCAGGTAGAGCGAGGTCGGTGGGGCGAGCGGTGAGCTCACCATCTCGTCCTGCGTCTTGAAGGTGTTGACGACGATGTAGTAGAGCGGCATCCCGACCAGGCAGGCCAGCCCGATCACGACGACGCTGAGCAGCGGGCGGCGGCGCGTCACAGCACTCTCCTCTCGATCCGCCGGGAGATGAGCAGTTGGCTGAAGGACAGCGCCGCGACGGCGAGCGTGAAGAGCACGGCCAGCGCCGAGGCGACGCCGTACCGGCCCTGGCCGACGCCGCTGACGATGATCGACTGGGTGATGGTCTGCGTCGCGAAGCCCGGCCCGCCGTTGGTCAGCGTGTAGGGCAGGTCGAACACCTTCAGTCCGCCGGTCATCAGCAGGAACTGGCTGATCACCATCGCGGGCATCAGCAGCGGCAGGGTGATGTGGAAGAACCGCTGCCGGGCCCCGGCGCCGTCGATGGTGGCGACCTCGTAGTACTCGGCCGGGATGGTCTGCAGGTAGGCCAGGTAGAGCACCGCGTGCCAGCCCGCGCCGCCCCAGACGCCCACCAGGACCACCGAGAGCTTGGCCAGCGTGGCGTCCGAGAGCCAGGGCACGGGGCCGACGCCGAGCGTGGCATCCAGTACGGAGTTGAGCACGCCGGAGCCGAGCGGGGAGAGGATGTACCCCCACACCAGGCCCAGCACCGCCATGCTCGGGATCGCCGGGAAGAAGAACAGCGAGCGGGCGAAGTTCCGTCCGATCAGGCGCTGGTTCAGGGCCACCGCGAGCGGGATGGCGATCACGGTGGTCAGCAGCGTGGTGCCCACGGCGAACAGCAGGGTGAACGAGAGCCCCGCGGTCATCGACGCGTCGGAGAGGATGGTCCGGTAGTTCTCCAGGCCGACGAACGTGACGTCGTCGGAGTAGCCGGTGAAGTCGGTCAGGCTCCAGTAGAAGGTCTGCCCGAGCGGGATGACGAACAGGACGATGAAGACCGCGGCGACCGGGACCAGGAACAGCTGGTGCGCGGCGGCCTCCCGCCAGCCGCCGGACGGGCCGGTCCGGCGGCGGCGGGCGGACCCGGCCCGGGCGTCGACGCCGGGCCGTGGCGGGGCGGCGGAGGCACCGGCGGTGGCGAGGGTCATGACGACGCCAGCTTCTGGTCCAGCGCCCGGGCCACCTCGCGCGGCGAGATCTCGCCCTGGACCATGCGCTGGATCTGCGCGACCGCCTCCACGTTCAGCACGTCCTCGGCGCGCTGCCAGGCGATCTGCGGCAGGTACAGGTTTCCGGCCCGGACGTCCTCGACGATCGGGTCGAGCGCCTCGTCCAGCGGCGGTTCGAAGTCGCTGGTGACCGTGATGGAGCCCTCGGCCTCCTGCAGGACCTCGATGCCCTCGGGGGACGCGAGGTAGGACAGGAACGTCCGGGCCGCCTCGATGTGCTCCGAGTCCGGGTTGATCGCGTAGCCGGGGCTCGCCGCCCGCCACGCCGGGGATCGGCGCCATCCGGAAGTTCAGGTCCGGCGCGGACTCCCGCAGCCCGGGCACGTTCCACGGTCCGGCGATCATCATCGCCACCCGGCCGTTGGCGAACTCGGACTCCACCTGGTCGCCGGTCAGGCCGACGGTGTCCCTGGTCACCAGGCCCTCGTCGTAGAGCCGGTAGTACTGCTCCAGCAGCGGCGTCCAGTGCTCCTCGAAGGTCGAGGTGCCATCGAAGATCTCGTCGTCCATGGTGTGGCCGATGGACGCGTCGTAGGCGCCGAGGAAGGCCGCGAGCACGGTGGGCATCCCGTCCACGGCCTCCAGGTACGGCGTGATGCCGGCGTCCCGGAGTTCGGCGCACAGGTCGAGGAACTCCTCCCAGGTCTCCGGCGGCGCGTCGGCGCCGACCTGGCCGAGCAGGTCCTCGTTGTAGAGGATGCCCCCGCCCCAGGAGGAGAGGGAGAGCCCGTAGACCGCGCCGTCGGCCCCGTAGGTCTGCTGGTTGAACTCCGGCACGTTGGCCAGGAAGTCCTCACCCGCCAGGTCCAGCACGTGCCCGCCCTCGATGAGGTTGGTCTTGTTCTCGGCGGCGATCAGGAAGACGTCCGGGGCGGTGCCGGACAGCACGCGGGTCTGCAGGGACTGGATGTACTCCGCGACCGGGGGCGAGTAGGAGGCCTCGACGTCGATGTCCGGGTGGGCCGCCTCGAACGCCTCCAGGACCGGCGTCATGGTCTCCTCGCCGTTCCAGGAGAGCAGGGACAGCGTGACCCCGCCGTCCGAGCCGCCGCTGCCGCCGCCGCAGCCGGACACGGCCCATGCGGTGGCCACGGCGAGCGCGGCGGCGAGGTACTTCGAGTGTCTCGACACTGGGACCACTCCTTCGGTCGGGGAGGTGTTCTGGGATCGCGGGTACGAGGGGACGACCGGTCGACGTGGGGCGTGCGGCCCGGCGACGACGGCCGGTTGGGACGTGCTGGACGGAGGGGGTCAGGCGGTTAGGGCCTGTCTTCCGGATCTTCGCGGGCTCGCGACGCGCCCCCAGCCTGGCGGCTGGGAGGTGCCCCCAGGCATCCCGCCTGGCTGCGTTGCCGAATCGCACGAGTACGGCCAAGTACGAGCTGCGATCCGGCGCCTTGCCAGCCGGGCGCCATCCGCCGCTCGCTGATCCACGAAGATCCAAAAGACAGGCCCTAAGCCGGCGGCCACCGGAGCGCGCCCGAGGCGCCTGTGATCCCGGCCGCGGCGGGGTTGCAGGTGCCACGGAACCCCGGGGGCGTCGGGTTCGACGCCGACCCGGAGCCGGAACTCCGGGCGCCGCCCCGGCGGTCGGTGCCGCAGGGCGTCGGCGGCCCGGTGCGGGTGGTTCCCGACCCGCCGCGCGGGCCACCGCACGGCGCGGCCGACGACGCGGGCGCGAGTTTCGGGCCAGGCGGCCCCACCGCCGCATGGCCCCGGCCTGAGCTGGGCGAACGCGCACGACGAGGTCGCGGCCGGCCACTCGTGCCTCATGTCGCCCCCTCTGGTTTATCGTTAAATACGGTGGGCTGCGCCGAAGTTACACCGGCCTCGGACGAAGTCAAGAGGTCGCGTTCGAATCTGTTCATTCGTGATGCCGCGTGAGGGTGGCGGCCACCCGGGTCGCGGCCCGCCCGAGCCGCGCGTCGCCCCCTCCCGCGAATCGTCGCGACAGCGAACGCGTCGAGCCGGAGAACGGCCCCGCGGCGGCCATCGGCACCGGAGTCGCGGTCACCCGGGTCGCGGCCACCACGGGTGGAGCCGGGCCGCTCCCCCGGCTCGCGGAGGCCCGGCCGAGGCGCCGACCAGATCGCGGTTGCGACGGGCTGCGGCGCAGGACCGATCGCGCGGGCCGCGCCGGCGGGGCCCGGAACCGTTGACACCCCCGCGCCCCTTTCCTACCTTCCTCGCGGGAACTTACATCGATGTAAAAGGAGCCGCCCCGTGCGCGTTGGACCCCGCAAGGCCGGCCGCGCGGCACTCTTCGCCGCCCTCCTGGCCCTCCTGTTCGGCTTCGTCACCGCTCCGCCGCAGACCACGGCGAGCGCGGCGTCCGCCCCCTCGGACACCACCTTCCGCAACCCGCTCAACCCCGGCCCCGACCCGTATCTGACGCACTGGCGGGGGAACTACTACCTGACGACCACGCAGGGGAACAGCATCCGGATGTGGCGCTCCCCCTCGCTCGGCTCGCTGCTCACCGCCGAGCCGGTGACCGTCTGGACCGACACCGACCCGTCGCGCAACCGGAACATCTGGGCGCCGGAGTTCCACCGCTTCGGGGACCGCTGGTACCTCTACTACACCGCCGACGACGGCGTCGACGAGCACCACCGGCTGTACGTCCTGGAGTCGGAGGGCGCGGACCCGACCGGCCCGTACCGCTTCAGGGCCCGGCTCGCCCCGCCCAACCACGCCGACGACTACGCCATCGACCCCAGCGTGTTCGAGCACGACGGACGCCTCTACCTCGCCTACGCCGGCATCAACCAGTACCAGCACAACGGGCTCAACATCGCGCCGATGTCGAACCCCTACACCGTCTCGGGCGATGCCGTCGCCCTGGACGCCGACGGCGGCTGCCCCGAGGTCCGCGAGGGACCCGAGTTCCTCAACCGCAACGGCCGCACCTGGATGACGTACTCCACCTGCGACACCGGCAAGCCCGACTACCAGATCTGGATGATGTCGCTGCCCGACGGCGCCGACCCCCTGCGGCCCGGAGACTGGACCCAGCACGACGGTCCCGTGTTCTCCCGCGCCGACGACCGCGGGGTCTTCGGTCCCGGCCACCACTCGTTCTTCCGCTCCCCCGACGGCACCGAGGACTGGATCGTCTACCACGCCAAGACGACCACCACCTTCACCTACACCGACCGCACCACCCGGGCCCAGCGGATCACGTGGAACGCCGACGGCAGCCCGAACCTCGGCCGGCCGCTCGCGCTGGGCGCGACGCAGGACCTGCCCTCCGGCGACCCGGGCGCCGGCACCTACTGGATCAACGACGACGGCCGCGCCAGCGGTGAGGGCACCGTGACGTACACCGGCAGCTGGAACTCGGGCACCGGCTGCGCCGCGCAGTGCTTCTGGGGCGACGACCACTGGAGCGACCGGGCCGGCAACACCGCCACCTTCACCTTCACGGGGACCAGGATCGCCCTGCTGTCCGTCCGCGACACCGGCAACGGCATCGCCGCCCTCAGCATCGACGGCGGCCCCGAACAGCGCGTCGACTTCCACGGGGCGATCCGGGTCGGCGAGACCCTCCAGTACCTCTCCCCCCGGCTCCCGTACGGCCGCCACACGCTGCGCGTCCGCGTCACCGGCGAGCACAACGCCCAGTCCGGGGCCGCGTTCGTGAGCGTGGACCGGGCCGAGGTGTACACGAGGTGACCGGGGCGCGGCCCTCGTGGTCCCCCGCACCGCCGCCGCGTCGATCGAGATGAGGAGCGCCATGCCCGTTCTCCGTGCCCGCCGCCCCGGCCGCCTGGCCGCGGCCGCGGCGGCCCTCGCCGCCGTCCTGCTGTCCCTGTCCGCGTCCCCCGCCGCGGCGCGCGGCACCGATCCCGTGCTCGACCAGGACTTCCCCGACCCCGACGTCGTGCTCGTCGACGGCGTCTACCACGCCTACGCCACCAACGGCGACGGCCGGAACATCCGGCACGCCACCTCGACGGACCTGGAGCACTGGTCCGTCGCCGCCGCCGACGCGCTGCCCGCCGTGGGCGGTTGGGCCAGGCCTGAGCGCTCGCTGGTCTGGGCGCCGGAGGTGTTCGACAACGGCGACGGGTTCACGATGCACTATGTCGCCCGCGACCGGGCGAGCGACAGACAGTGCGTCGGCGTCGCGCTGTCCGACACGCCGGACGGCCCGTTCCGGCCCGTCGGCGACGCCCCGTTGGTCTGCCCGGCGGCCCAGGGCGGCGCCATCGACCCCGCCTCGTACACCGAGGACGGCCGGCGCTACCTGCTCTGGAAGAACGACGGCAACTGCTGCGGGCAGGACACCTGGCTGTACCTGCAGCCGCTGAGCTGGGACGGCACCCGCACCACCGGGGACCCCGTGCCGCTCATCCGCCAGGACCGGGCCTGGGAGGGCAACGTGATCGAGGCGCCGACGCTCGTCCGGCGCGGCGGCCACTACGTGCTGTTCTACTCGGCGGACTTCTACGGCGACGACCGCTACAAGACGAGCTACGCCGTCGCCGACAGCCTGACCGGGCCCTACACCAAGGCGGCGGCCCCGCTGCTGACGACCGACTCCTTCTCCGGCGCGGTGCGCGGCCCCGGCGGCCAGGACGTGGTCACCGGGCCCGACGGGCGGGACCGGATCGTCTTCCACGGCTGGGACGCCGACCGCTCCCACCGCGCGCTGTACGTCGCCGACCTCGGCTGGGCGAACGGCTACCCCGTCGTCGACGGCAGCAAGGTGCTGTACCAGGCGGAACACGCCCTGGTGCACGACGCGGTGGTGCGGGACGCGGCGGGCGCCTCGGGCGGCCGGGCGGTCGGGTACATCGACCACCCAGACAGCCATGTGGAGTTCTCGGTCTTCACCCCGACCGCCGGGCCCCACACCCTGACCGTCCGCTTCGGCAACGGCTCGCTCGCCGAGGACGGGTCCCCGGCCGCCGCCTCGCACCGCCTGACGGTCAACGGAACGGCGGCGGGCGAGGTCCGCTACCCCCACACGGGGTGGGACGCCTGGCGACAGGTGGCCGTCCCCGTCGAGCTGCGGGAGGGCTGGAACACGATCCGCCTGGGCAAGGGCGAGCGCTACGCCGAGTTGGACGCCGTGGAGCTGGCCTGAGGCACACCCGCCGGGTTCAGAGCCGCTCGGCCGCGACGACCATGAAGTTGGGGAGGTGGACGTAGCTCTCGATGCCGGGCGTGGTGGCCCGTGCCTCGCCTGCGACGGCGGGGTCGAGCCCCGGCTCGGCGAGTTCGCGGAGCCGGCAGCCGAGGTCCGCGAGCTCGTTGAGGTAGGCCGAGATCGGGCGGTGGAAGTCGGTGGCGTAGGTCAGGGGGATCTCGTACTCCTCCAGGTAGCGGTCGGTGCGGTGGGCGCCGTGTGCGCGCCAGGTGGACAGGAGCTGCTCGAAGGCCGGGTGGTTGACGGAGAAGACGAACAACCCGCCGGGCCGCAGGGCGCGCACGCAGGCGCGCATCGCCGGTTTCCAGTCGGGGACGGCCTGCAGCACCATGCTGCAGACCACGGCGTCGAACGGGTCGCCCAGGTCCGGCAGCCGGCCGAGGTCGGCCTGGACGTACTCGACGCCCTGCCGGAGGGCGCGTTCCTTCTCCACGGCGTAGCCGAACATGGCGTCGGTGGGCTCGACGCCGACGACGCGGGCGTGGCGGTCGGCCAGCATGCGGCTGAGGTAGCCGTGCCCGCATCCGGCGTCCAGCACGCGCCGACCGCGTACGTCTCCGAGCATCCTGAGCAGCACCGGGTTGATGAGGTGGCGCTTGGCGAAGTCGCCGTCGGGTTCCATCGCCTCCATCGCCTCGCGGGGGACGGTGTTCCACTGGCGGATCGAGGCGTCGTTCGTCGGTCGGTCGGTCATCGGTGGAGCGTAGCGGGGGGCGTCGTCCGCGGCGGGGCGCATCAGCCGCAGGTCGTCGCCCCAGGCGTCCAGGGTCGGGCCGTGGCCCGCCTCGCGGGCCACGGTCTCGACCCGGGTGAAGAGGCGTCGCTGCCGGTCGACGTCGCCGGTGGCGGCGATCCGTCCGATCGTCGCGAGGAGGGCCTCGGTGTGCCATCCCGGCAGCGGGTACCGCTCCAGCTCCCACTCCAGGTACTTGTTGTAGGGGCGCGGGCGGCGGTCGAGGGCGAACAGCGTCTCCAGCAGGAAGCCCATGCTGTCGGCGGCGTCGAGCTGGCCGGCGAGCGGGCGGCCGTCCCGGGCGTTCTTGACCGAGCGGTAGAGGGAGTTGGCGTAGGCGTCCAGGCTGCCGGCGGCCGCGTCGAACGCCTCGTCGGCGTCGAGCCGGCCCTTGGCCGCGACGATCCGGGCGATCTCGCCGTCGAGCCGGTCGAGCACGACGCGGGCCCGGGCGAGGGCGTAGCGTTCCCAGCCGCCGCGGCGCCGGAACTCGGTCAACGACACGACGACGAGGTCGAGTTCGGCGGACCGGTGCCCGTCGAGCGCCGTCAGCTCCGTGGTCGCGTCGTCGGCGAGGACGACGTAGAGGTCGTGGTCGGAACGGTCGGTCGCCATGCCGTCGTGCGCGTGCGAGCCCTTGAGGACGAGCCCGACGACGTCCGGGTCGGCGGCGGCGTGGGCGACGAACGGCCGGTAGGCCGACGGGTGTTGTGCGGTCATGCGGTGATCTCCCGGGTCGGGACGACGGATGGGCACAGCGGATCGCCCTCGACGTCGTGCCGACGTGAGGGGATCGCTCCGTCCGCGGCGGGCGTGGTGCCGCCGCCCTGGGATCAACGCACGTTCGCCACCGTAACGGTGTCGGCGGCCGGGCGGTAGGCCCGGTCACCCCGCGACGCGGAGTGTGACGCCGGCCGCCGCGCAGCGGGCCCGGAGGTCGTCGGGGGCGGCGGCGTCGGTCACCAGGGTCCAGCCGGCGGGGAGTCGGGCCCAGGCGGGGGCGTCGCCGACGGCGAGCTTGCTGGCGTCGGCCAGGACGACGACGCGCCGGGCCCGGGCGGCGACGCGTTCCTTGACCGCGGTCTCCTCCAGGGTGGGTTCGCCCACGCCGCGGGCGGGGTCGACGGCGTCGGCGCCGAGGAAGGCGATCTCGAACGAGAGCCGTTCCAGGGCCAGGTCGACGAGTGGTCCGACCAGGCCGTGGCTGAGCGGCAGGATGCGGCCGCCGAGGATGACCACCTCCCAACCGGGGGCCTCCACCAGGGCGTTGGCCGTCTCCAGGCCGCGGGTGACCGCGAGCCGGCCGCCGTGCTCGGCGGCCAGCGTGCGGGCGAGGGCGGCGCAGGTGGTGCCGGCGTCGACGAACACGGCGCCGGCGGCCGGGACGAGCGAGGCGGCGGCCGCGGCGATGGCCGCCTTGGCCTGGCGGTTGAGCAACGCGCTCTCGGCGACCGGGCGTTCGTGGAACGCCTCGGGGACGACGGCGCCGCCGTAGGTCCTGGCCACCCTGTGGTCCGCGGTGAGCCGGCCCAGGTCGCGGCGGACGGTGGAGGGTGACACGGAGAGGGCGGCGGCGAGTTCCTCCACCTGGGTGGTGCCGTCGCGCAACAGGGCGAGCAGCGCCTCGTGCCGTTGGCGGGTGCCGCGTCGGGTGGTCGGTCGGGTCACCGGTCCTCCGTGTGCTGGGGCGCTGGGGCGCGCCTCAGCGCCCCTGGCCGTAGGTCTCGCGGATCAGCGGCACCGAGGGGCTGTAGTCCACGGCCGCCTGGTAGGCCGAGAGCATTGTGCCGTGGTCCGCCTGCCCGGTGCCGGCGATGTCGAAGGCGGTGCCGTGGTCGACGGAGGTCCGCAGGATCGGCAGGCCGACGGTGACGGAGATGGTGCCGGCGAAGTCGTAGGTCTTGGCGGGGATGTGGCCCTGGTCGTGGAAGTGCGAGAGCACGCCGTCGAAGCGCCCGGTGAGGCCCTGGTGGAAGACGGAGTCGGCGGGCACCGGGCCGGTGACGTCGAGTCCGTCGGCGCGGGCCGCCTCGCAGGCGGGGCCGATGTGGACGATCTCCTCGTCCCCGAAGGCGCCGTTCTCCCCGCCGTGTGGGTTGACGGCGGCGACGGCGAGTCGTGGTCGTGGGGTGCCGAAGACGCGGAGCGCGGTCTCGGCCTCCCGGATGGAGCGGCCCACGCGTTCGCGGGTGAGCTGGTCGAGGGCTTCGCGCAGCGCGACGTGCCGGGTGGTGAAGAAGATTCGCAGGTGGTGTCCGGGAACGGCGGTGTTGCGGACGACGAACATGGTGTCCTGGCGGGTGACGCCGGTGAGTTCGCCGAGCATCTCGGTGTGCCCGAGGTGGGTGGAGCCGGCCTGCCAGATGGCCTCCTTGTTGATGGGGGCGGTGACGACGCCGTCGACGGCGCCGTCCAGGGCGGCGCGGGTGGCGGTCTCGATGGCGGCGACGGCGGCCCGGCCGGCGCGGGCGTCGACGGTGCCCCAGTCGGGGAGCGACCGGCCGAGGACGCCGGTGTCGAGGACGTCGATCACGCCAGGACCGGCGGGTGGGGTGGCGAAGTCGGTGACCTCCCGCACCTCGACGTCGAGGCCGGCGGCGCGGGCGCCCCGGCGCAGCGCCTCGGTGTCGCCGACGGCGATGCCGTGGTGGCCGTCCTGGCCGGCGGCGTCGGCGAGGGTCCTGGCGGTGATCTCGGGGCCGATGCCGGCGGGGTCGCCGAGGGTGAGGGCGAGGACGGGGCTGGTCATGCGGTGCTCCTTGGCTCGGTGGTGGACGGGCGCCGGGCGGCGGGGGGCGGTCCGGGGGGCGCGGCGCGTACCTGGCGGCGGGCGGCCGTGGCCATCCTGCGGAGGTGGGCGACGCAGGCCGCGGTGGTGCCCGCGTCCCCGACGAGTCCGCCCTTGGTGACGACCGGCAGCCCGTTCCACGGGCCGCCGACGAAGGTGCCGGCGACGGCGAGCGGCACCAGTTCCTCCTCGACGTCGAGGCCGACGGCGCCGAGTTCGGCGAGCAGGGCGGCCGAGACGTCGCCGCCGGTGGCGAACAGGCCGTCCACGGGGCGCCGTTCGAGGGCGCGGCGGACGACGGCGGCGAGGGCGGTGGGCAGCCGGGCGGCGTCGGCGGGCGTGGCGTCGACGATGTCGGTGTCGTCGAGCACGGTCGCGAACAGCACGATCCGCTCGGGTCCCGCGGCGGCGATGGCCCGTTCCAGGGCGGCGGCCGTGGCGGGCACGTCGGGGACGGCGCCGGCGCCGGCGGGCACCGGGCGGACGACGTCGACGGGGTGTTCGGCGCGCAGCCGGGCGAGTTGGGCGCGGGTGAGCCGGGTGGTGGAGCCGGAGACGGCGAGGACGGGGGCGCCGGCGGCCCTGGTGGTGAGGCCGAGGGCCCTGGCCAGGGCGAGCGAGCCGGGTCCCGGGTCGACGCCGACCCAGGTGATCCGGTCGCCGCCGGCCGCCGCGGCCGCGGTGGCGACGCGCTCCAGGTGGCCGGTGGTGAGGGCGTCGGCGACGATCACGTCGGCGCCGGCGGCCAGCAGCCGGTCGAGCGTGGCGGTCAGTTGGTCCGGGTCGCCGGTGACCGTGGAGAGCGGGAGCGGGAGGCTGCGCAGCCGGCCGGCCTGGGCGGCGAGCAGCTCGGCGATGTCCGAGGTGGGCAGCGGCGAGCGGGGGTCGCGCGCGAGCTCGGTCTCCTCCAGGCGGACGCCGTCGAGGAGTTGACGGCCCTGGACGGTGTGCCGGCCGGCCCCGGGGTGGGCCGGGGCGCACAGCGCGACGGCGCGGCGGCCGGCGCGTTCCGTGACGGCGCGCAGCGCGGCGGCGGTGGTGGCGCCGATGTTGCCGCGGAGGGTGGAGTCGATGCGGTTGCAGACCAGGGCGGCGGGCCAGCCGGCGTGGATGGCGGCGGTGACCCGTTCGGCCGCCTCGGCGGGCGGCAGGTGGCGGCAGTCGGTGCTCACCACGACGGCGTCGAAGCGGGCGGCGAAGTCGGTGAGCACGTCGGTGCGCCAGGTCGCGCCCGCCGTGACGGCGCGCAGCCCGGCCCGGGCGAAGCCGGCGGCGGTGGCGTTGGCACCGGTCAGGTCGTCGGCGACCACGAGCACACCGCCCGGGTGCTCGGGGCGGTCCTGGTGGGCGGTCACGGGAACAGGCTCCCGACCAGCCGCGGCGGAAGCGAGCCGAGCCACACCGCGCTGGTGGTCCCGGACCGGCCGCGGATGGCGGCGAGGCCGCCCAGGCCGGAGACGAGCAGTTGGAGATCCACGTCGACCCTCCGGACGTTCGCCGAGCAGTCCGGGCATCATGCGTCCGCGAAGATGATCGAAACAAGCATCTTGCGGCAGCGAGTTTGAATGATCGCGCAACTTCTCCGGCGCCCAGGTGCCGACTGTGGTCAACTCCGCAGTCGCGTCACGCGGCCGCGGGGGCGGTCAGCGGTGGAGGGACGGCGGGTCGCCGGGGTAGCTGCCGTCGCGGCTGGTGACGGTGAAGATGCCGGCCATGCCCATGTCGGAGTGGCTCTGCACGTGGCAGTGGTACATCCAGTGGCCCGGGCCCACGTGTTCGCCGGCGATCACCTGGAAGCCGAAGGACTCGGCGGGTCCGGTGATCTTGGTGTCGATGATCCGGCTCGGGTCGTTCTGGTCGACCAGCAGCCCGGTGCGGTTGTCGGCCCACCGGTGCCCGTGCATGTGGAACGTGTGGTAGAACTCGCCGTGCGTGATCATGATGATCTCGCAGCGCTCGCCGATCGTCGCGCGGAAGTTCGGCCCCGCGTGCGGCCGGAGGTTGTTGATCGTCATGTCGTTGAAGACGATGGTGAACTGCCTGTCCGGCAGGATGTCGCCCTGGCGCCTGACGACCAGCGGGCCGTAGAGCCCCTTCTGCAGCCCGACGGTGCCGTGCGGGGTGCCGACGACGTGATCGTGGTAGTGCCAGTAGCCGGCGCTGCCGGGGATCACGGTGCCGTCGGAGCGGACCCCGGGGGCGTGGGAGTTCCAGGTGTAGAGGCGGCTCTCGCCGGGTGGCACGGTGCTGCCGGTGAGCGGCGTGCCGTCGCTGTCGTTGGCGTAGTCCACGCCGTGGACGTGCAGGCTGACCGGCACGTCGAGGGTGTTCACGAGGTCGATCTGCAGGGTGTCGCCCTCGTACATCTCCAGCAGCGGTCCGGGAACCCGCGCCTCGCCGGGCTCCAGGCCGTAGCCGAGCCGCCCGTCGGGGAGCTCCTCGGCGTACATCGTGAACCGTCGGACCTGGGCCGTGCGCGCCGCGGGCAGGGCCTGCGCCTGGGCCGTGCCGAGCGCCGCGAGGCCGGCCGGGGCCAGCGAGGCCGCGGCCGCGCCTCGGGTGAAGGATCGCCGGGAAAACGCTGGTCGCCGCATGCGGTGCCTTCCTCGCTCATCGATGAACGACTGTGACCGACACGTGATCGTATGTGCATGACAAGAGTTTGGCCACTCCCAGGACAAAGTTTGTGCGAACTGGTCCCTAACCATTGGCGGTTCGGCAAAAACCGTCTAGCTTCCTACGGCGTCTCTGCTGTCGCCCGAGAGGGACCTGACACGCCATGAGCCGCACACCACTGCTGTTAGCACTGGCCGTCACCATGACCACCGCGCTGCTCGGCGGAGCACCGGCCGCCGCCGGCTCGGCCGACGGCCTGTCCACCACCGACCCGATGCCGGGCGGTCCCGAAGCCCGGGTGCTGGTCTTCCACGGCGCCGACGCCCCGCCCGAACGGTCCCGGGCCGGCGTCGAGGCCGTCGAGGCGCTCAGCGTCCAGGGGCCGAGCCAGGAGCACTTCGAGGTCGAGACCACCACGGACCCGGCGGTCTTCGACCCGGCCGGGCTGACCGAGTACAACGCCATCGTCTTCCTGTCCCCGGGCAGCACCGTGCTGACCGACCGGCAGGAGTCCGCCCTGCAGAACTACGTGCGCATGGGCGGCGGCTTCGTCGGGCTGCACGACGCGGCCCGCGCCCAGCCGGACTCGACCTGGTTCACCGACCTGATCGGCACCCGCCCCGACCCGGGCAGCCCGCAACAGGCGCAGACCGCCGTCGTGGAGGCCGGCGACCGGGTCAACCCGGCGACCCGGGGCCTGCCGCTGGAGTGGGCCCGCCGCGACGTCTGGTTCAACTGGACGGAGAACCCGAGCGGCGAGGTGCACACCGTGGCCCGGGTCAGGGAGCGCAGCTACACGCCGGGCAGCGGGGCCGAGGGCTGGGACCACCCCATCTCCTGGTGCCGCGACTTCGACGGCGGCCGCTCGTTCTACACCGGCATGGGCGGCACCGAACGGAGCTTCGTCGAGGAGAACTTCCGCAAGCACCTGCGTGGCGCGCTGCTGTGGGCCAGCCGGCTGACCCGCGCCGACTGCCAGGCCACCATCGACGACAACTACCAGGCGGAGCGGATCACCGCGCCCAACCAGCCGGAGGCCCTGGACCAGATCGGCGAGCCACACGGCCTGGACATCGCCGACGACGGCCGCGTCTTCTACATCGGCCGCGGCGGACGCTGGTCGAACGCCCCGGTGGTCACCGACTGGAACGACCCGAACATCGGCCTCGGCCCGGGCACCGTCCACGTCTACGACCCGGACACCGAGGACGTGTCCCTCGCCGCCACGCTGGAGGTCTTCGGCAACAAGGGCGGCGGCGAGGAGTTGGTGAAGAACGAGGAGGGGCTGCTCGGCATCGCGCTCGACCCCGACTTCCTCGACAACAACTGGATCTACCTGCACTGGACGCCGCACTCGGAGATCGACCGCGAGGCACGCGTGGCCGAGCGCCGCGTCTCCCGCTTCACCTTCGACCCCGAGTCCGGCACCATCGACCTGGCCTCGGAACGGACGCTGCTGTCCTGGCCGGTGCAGATCCACAGCTGCTGCCACGCCGGCGGCGGCATGGACTTCGACTCGGACGGCAACCTCTACATCGCCACCGGCGACAACAACTCCTCCGGGTTCAGCGACGGTTACTCCGGGAACAACCCGCAGCCCACCTTCCAGGGCCTGTCCTTCGCCGACGCCAGGCGCACCGCCGGCAACACCAACAACCTCAACGGCAAGATCCTGCGGATCCACCCCGAGGACGACGGCACGTACACCATCCCCGAGGGCAACCTCTTCACCGGCGAGGAGGAGGGCGGCGGCCTGACCCGGCCGGAGATCTACGTGATGGGCGTGCGCAACCCGGCCCGCATCGCCATCGACCCGGAGACCGACTGGCTGTACGCCGGCTGGGTCGGGCCCGACGCCGCCAACCCCAGCACCACCTGGGGACCGGCCAAGTACGACACGTTCGCCGTCATCACCCGGGCCAGCAACCGGGGTTGGCCGTACTGCATGGGCAACAACCAGCCCTACCGGGACCGGAACCTGCCCGACCCCACCCAGCCACTCGGCTGGTACGACTGCGACAACCCGAGGAACGACTCCCCGCACAACGACGGCCTGGTGGAGCTCCCGCCGGTCACCCCCAACAACATCTGGTACTCGCCGCAGGGCGGCGCCCCCGACTACCCGCGCGACGCGAACGGCGTCCCCACCTACCGCGCCCAGGACCAGCGGTTCCTGCTGCCCTGGCTCACCGGCGGCGGCCAGGCCACGATGAACGGCCCGGTCTACCGCTACGACGAGGAGCGGGAGAGCGACGTCGCCTGGCCCGCGTACTGGGACGGCAAGTGGTTCGTCGGCGACTTCTACGACGGCGACCAGCCACGGCACGCCGTGGTGACCGACCCGGGCAACGTGGCCGGCGGCGGCATCCCGGTGCACGCCGAGAGCCTGGACCGGATCATCCCGGTCGGCCAGGGCGGCATCCGCAACCTGATGGACTGGAAGTTCGCCCCCGACGGCTCGCTGTACGTCCTGGACTACGGTCGCGGCTTCTTCAACGCCGACTCCGCCTCGGCGCTGTGGCGCGTCACCTACACCGGCGGACCGCCCACCCCGCTGCCCGACGACCTGCTGGACAACCGATCCTGACCCGCCCTCCGAGACAGAAGGGAGGAACGAGCAATGACACACGGCAGTACACGCGCCGTCGCCGCCGCACGGGCGGCCACCGCACGCCGCCGGCTGGCGGTGCTGCTGGCCCTGTGCCTGGCGGCGCTCGCCCTGGGCACGCTCCCCGGCGCCCGGGCCGACCAACGGCCGGCCGACGGCCGGGACCCGGCCGCCCAGCAGGTGCTCACCTGGACCGCGGACAACGACATCACCCGCTACCTGTCCGCGCCCACCACGGCGGTCGCCGGTGAGGCGACGCTCGTCTTCGAGAACAGCGCGGCCACCGGCAACACCACCGGCATGCCGCACACGCTGACGTTCGACACCTCCAACCCGGAGTACAACAACGACGTCGCCGTGAACATCATGGCCAACCCCAACGACGCCAACGGCGGCCGGTACGAGGTCACGGTCAACCTCTCCCCCGGCACCTACCGCTTCTTCTGCGCCATCCCGGGCCACGGCCAGATGCAGGGCGAACTCGTCGTCACCGAGGGCGGCAGCGGCGAGGACACCACCCCGCCGGAGGCCACGGCCGACGTCGACGGCGAGCGGAACGCCGACGGCGACTACGTCGGCAGCGCCACCGTCACCCTCGCCGCCACGGACGGCGGCTCAGGCGTCGACCGGATCGACTACGCCGTCGACGGCGAGGACTTCACCCCGTACGAGGCGCCGATCGTGCTCAACACGGTCGGCGAGCACACCGTGACCTACCGGGCGACGGACAAGGCGGGCAACGTCTCGGCCGATCAGACGGTGACCGTCCGGGTCGTCGAGCCGTCGGGCGAGGACACCACCCCGCCCGAGGTGACGGCCACCGTCGACGGCGAGCGGAACGCCGACGGCGACTACGTCACCATGGCCACGGTCTCCCTCACCGCGACGGACGACGCCTCAGGCGTGGCCGGCATCGAGTACTCCCTCAACGGCGGCGCCTTCACGCCGTACACCGCGCCCGTCATGGTGCACAGCGTGGGCGACCACACGGTGGGCTACCGGGCCACCGACAACGCCGGCAACTCGTCGGCCACGGAGTCCGTCGCCTTCTCCGTCGTCCCCCCGGACGACCCCGAGGAGCCCGGCGAACCCCCGGCGGACTGCCCCGAGTCCGACGACCGGCCGCTGGTGATGGTCGGCGACGAGGAGACGGGCGTCCCCAACCGCACCGCCCCCGACGGCTGCACCATCAACGAGGTCATCGAGGACGAACGCGGCTGGTCCTCCAAGGGCTCCTTCCTCACCCACGTCCGCACCGTGACCGACCGGCTCTACATCGCCGGGATGATCGACGAGGACGGCCAGACCCGGATCCGGGAGGCCGCCGAACGCTCGGACGTCGGCGAGCCCGGCAACCGGGACGGCTACGAGCGGATCCTCACGGGCACCGAGCAGTCCCTGGACCGCTGGGCGCACGTCGGCGGCGGGGCCTTCGAGCTCAACGACGACGGCTCCGTCACCAGCAGCACCACCGTCCCCGGGATGGGCATGCTGTGGTTCCCCGAGGCGCAGTACGGCGACTTCTCGCTGCGGCTCAAGTTCCGCGACGACGCCCCCGGCGACGCCTCCGCGAACAGCGGGGTCTTCGTCCGCTTCCCCCGGGTGCACAACCACCCCGAGGAGTCCCGCCCCGAGTGGGTCGCCATCAAGTACGGCCACGAGGTGCAGATCTACGACGGCCGCTACGGCGACCAGTACAAGACCGGCTCCGTCTACGGCTTCGACGTGGTCAACCGGGGCGAGGCCATGACGGTGCCCGGCGGGGTCTGGAACGACTACGAGATCCGGGTGATCGACCAGCACTACTGGATCTACCGCAACGGGCTGCTGATCAACGAGTTCGAGAACGCGCCGGGGCAGCTGTTCTCCCCGCCGCGCGCCGACGACCCGGGCACCGACGGGCGGCAGCACGACACGGGGTACATCGGGTTGCAGACCCACGGCACCTCGGACGTGATCTCCTTCCGCGACATCCGCATCCGGTCGCTGTAGCGACCGCCCGAGCCCGACGGGGCCCGTCGCCGGCACCGGCGACGGGCCCCGTCCGTCCGCCGGGTGAGCCCACGCCGCCGCTACCCCGCCGGCTCCCCCGGTCCTGGCAGGTGACCCGCCGCCGGGGCGTCCGTCGGGTGGTGGACGGCCAGGACGGCGGTGTCGTCGTGCAGGTTGCCTCCGGTGTGGGCCAGGACGTCGTCGATGACGGCGTCCACGAGTGCGTCGGGGTCGTCGAAGACGCGGTCGCGCAGGCTGGTCGACGGGTCGTAGCACGTGCCGTGCCCGTCCCTGGCCTCGGTGACGCCGTCGGTGTAGAGCAGCAGGAGGGCTCCCGGCCGCCCGGCGCCCACTCGGCGGAGAAGGCGTACCCCCTGTCGACTCGTCGACGAAGGCTACGGCGCGGCTCGCTCGTGCCGGGTGCCGGCGGTGACGGCGTCGCCGAGCCGGACCCGACCGGCGCGCAGCACGGCGAACTTGGCGCCGAAGGCCACACCGCCCTCCGCCGCGCGGCGGTAACCGGCGAGCGTGCGCAGTGGCTCCGGGCCCGCCCGCCTGCCGGTCTCCTGGTCGACCATGGTCACGGCGCACCGGATGGCGAGCTTGGCGTAGCCGAGTTCGGTCTCGCCGACGGTGAGGTGGCGGACGCGGTCCTCGGTGTGCGGTTCGGGCCAGCCGTCGACGACGATGTTCGGTCGGAAGCGGTCGACGGGCAGCGGCGGTTCGCCCCGGTCGGCCAGCCGCCGGTCCAGCAGGTCGAGGGTGGCGGCGGAGAGCAGGTGGATCGGGCAGCTGTCGGCGTAGCCGGAGGTGCCCGGCGTCAGGCCGTCGGTCACCCGGTGGTGGTCGGGCGGGAGGCGGGCCAGCCGGCTGTGCGCGCCGAGCACCTCGCAGAGCCAGTCGGCGGCCGTCTCCCCCTGGTCGACGCCGCGGAAGGCGGTGCCGAACAGGTCGACCGGGCCCGTCGGGCCGTCGGTGGTGACGGCGACGCTCACCGGTTCGTGTCCCGGCGCACGGAGCGTGAGGCGGTCGCCGTCCGGGGTGATCTCGGGGCGGACGGCGGCCAGGCGCGGATGCCGGCGCTGGGTGCGGGTCACGCCGTCGCCGTCGACGACCACGAAGCTGCGGTCGTGGCGCAGGCCGGCGGGGGTGAGGGGCGCCTCGGTGACCGGTGTCCCGGCGCAGCCCTTGACGGGGTAGTACCAGAGCCCGGTGACGACGGCGGTCATGTCGGGGTCCTCCTCGGTGGACGGGGCGGGACCGGGTGCCGGAGGAGGGCGTCCAGGAGGTGCGCGAAGAGGAGACGGCCGGCCCAGCCGGTGGGCGCGTCGAGCGCGCGGGGCAGCCGGTTGACGCGCACGTCCTCGCGCCAGCCCACGTGGGATCCGCCGTCCTCGGCGTGGACCTCGATCTCGGCCCAACCGAGCACGAACGCGCCACGTTTGTCGAGGCGGCAGAAGCCCCGCCCGGCGGCGGTCGGGGGCTGCCAGGCGGTGACCTCCATCGGGTCGTCGAAGGCGAGCCGGCCGACGCCGGTGCGCGCCACGACCAGGGTGCCGGTCCCGGTCGGTCCCGGCGGGGTGACGGTGACGCGGGTCAGCGGGGCGTGGGTGCCGTGGCGTGGCCAGTTGGTGAGTCGCCGCCACGCCTCGGCGGCCGGCAGCGGCGACCGGCGCACCAGGCGGATGAGAGGCACGGTCGGATGGTAGACGAGGGTGTCGGAACTCGGCCTCGGTGGCGCGAAACACGCTCTGTCGGCACGGGTGGGCGCTCGCTATCGTCGCCCGGTGGGAGGCACCGTGATGCGTATCACTGGAGCGACCGTGTTGGTGACCGGCGCGGCGGGCGGGATCGGCGGCGCGTTGGCGCGCCGGCTCGCGGCCGAGGGGGCCGCGGTGGTGGTCTCGGGCCGCCGGGCGGACGCGCTGGAGCCGTTGGCCGCCGAGCTCGGCGCCCGGGTCGTGGCCGCTGACCTGGCCGATCCCGAGCAGGTGCGGCGGCTGGCGCGGGAGTGCGGGGACGTGGACGTGCTGGTGGCGAACGCGGCGCTGCCGGGCACCGGGGACCTGCTGGAGTACACGCCCGAGCAGATCGACCGGGCGCTGGACGTGAACCTGCGCGCGCCCGTGATGCTGGCCAGGCTGCTGGCGCCGCGCATGGTGGCGGCGGGGCGTGGCCATCTGGTGTTCGTCGGTTCGATGTCGGGTAAGGCGGCGACGCCGCTCTCCTCGATGTACACGGCGTCCAAGTTCGGTCTGCGGGGCTTCGCGCACGGTCTGCGTCTCGACCTGCGGGGCTCGGGGGTGGGCGTCTCGCTCGTGCAGCCGGGCTATGTGCGGGACGCGGGGATGTTCGCGGCGGCCGGCGAACCGACGCCGGTGAGCGTGCCGACGGTCACGCCGGAGCAGGTGGCGGCGGCCGTCGTCGGGGCGGTCGAGGCGGACCGCGGCGAGGTCAACGTGGCGCCGCTGCGGCTGCGGCTGCTGTGCGCGCTGGCCGGCCAGTTCCCGAGCCTGGCCGAGCGCGGTGGGCGCCGGCCGCGCGGCGGGGACGTCGTCCGGCGGATCGCGGAGGCGCAGCGCGACCGACGCTGAACCGCCGGAACGCCCCGGAGTGCCCGGGGCGTTCCAGCCCGGTTCGCCGTCGGGTCAGCTCTCGCTGATGCCGGGGCCGATGAACTCGACCCAGTTGACGTTGAGTTGGCCGGTGGTCTTGACGAAGTAGAGCGGTCCGCCGACCGGTTCGGCGGCGGGGTCGATCGTGGCCGTCACGTCCTGGTAGACCTGCCAGTCACCGGTGGGCGGGACCTGGATGGTCGCCACGGTCGGGCCGGTGTCGGGGTCGCCGGTGCGGACCTCGACGGTGGCGCCGGCCTCCGGGGAGGCGGCGCGCAGGCCGATCTCCTCGATGCCGGTGAGGTTGGTGCGGTCCCAGGCCCACCAGTCGCCGTCCTCCATGTGCCCGATGTTCCGGCCACCGCCGGCGGAGTCGCCGGTGGTCTCCGGCTGGACCCCCGGGACGCCGCCGCCGGGGGCCGACTCGAGGCGGCCCGTCGCGTCGAAGTGCTCGGCCTCGCGGTGCTTGGGCTGGAGGACGAGGACCTCCTGGGTGGTCAGCGGCGGCGCCTCGCCGGCGCCCTGGTCGGTGTAGGTGACCGTCACGGTGCCGAAGATGTTCGCGCCGGTGTGGCCCTCGTCGCCGGGGAGCGGGAAGGTGCCGGCGCAGCCACGGTACTGCTCGTAGCCGTGGGAGTGTTCGTCGTGCCCGAGGGCCGGTTGGACGACGACCTGCTCGCAGTCGAGCTCGCCGTCCTCGGGGTCGCCGCCGGTGACCTGGTAGCGGATGGTGTCGCCGAACTCGAAGAAGCCGCCGTCGGGCGGGGCGGTGATCTCGATGACGGGGGCGGAGTTGCCGGCCGTGATGTCGAGGTTGGACACGGAGCTGCGCCCGTCGGGGTCGGTGACGGTCAGTCGGGCGGTGTACCGGCCGGGCTCGGTGTAGGTGTGGGTGGGCGTCGTGGCGGTGCTGTCCTGGGTGCCGTCGCCGTCGAAGTCCCAGGCGAGGGTGACCGGTTGACCGTCGGGGTCGTGGGACTCCGTGGCGTCGAAGGTGACCTCCAGCGGCAGCGGCCCCGAGGTGCGGCTGGCGTCGAAGCGGGCGAGGGGCGCGCGGTTGCCCTGCACGTAGTCGATCCGGTAGACGCCGGAGTCGGTGTTGTTGCCGCCGAATCCGCTCCCCCACTCGATGAGGTAGAGCGCGCCGTCGGGGCCGAACTGCATGGCGTGCGGGCGGGTGAACGACATGCCGCCGAGCATGCGTGAGACGTCGGCGACGCCGGTGCGGTCCTCGTCGGGCTGGACGGAGAAGAGCCGGCCGTCGTTCCAGTCCGCGAAGACGACCTTGCCGTCGTAGTAGGCCGGCCAGGCGCGCTCGGAGTCCAGGTCGGGGTCGTAGCGGTAGGCGCCGCTCGTCATGGGGGCGCCGCTGGAGCCGATCTCGGGAACGCCGGTGCTGGACGCGCCCATCCACAGCTCGGCCGGGACGGCGGCGGGCAGCCGGGCGCGTCCGGTGTTGTTCGGCGAGTCGTTGACGGGCGCGGCGCAGTCGAACGCCTCGCCCGAGGTGCCGGTGGCGAAGTCGTAGTCGACGTAGGGGGTGTTGTCGCCGACGCAGTAGGGCCAGCCGTAGAACCCGGGGCGGTCGACGATGTTCCACTCGACCCGGCCGTCGGGCCCCCGGTCCGGGTTGGCGCTGCCGGCGTCGGGCCCGTAGTCGGCGACGAAGAGGTGGTCCGTGGTGGGGTCCACGCCGATGCGGAAGGGGTTGCGGAAGCCCATGGCGTAGATCTCGGGGCGGGTGTCCCGCGTGCCCGGCCTGAAGAGGTTGCCCCTCGGGATCGTGTAACCGCCGTTCGGGCGCGGGGTGATGCGCAGCACCTTGCCGTTCAGCACGGCGCTGTTGGCCGAGGTGGCCTGGGCGTCCCAGGCGGCGCGGCCCGCCCGCTCGTCGAGCGGGGCGTAGCCGTCCGAGGCGAACGGGTTGGTGTTGTCGCCGGTCGCGATGTAGAGGTTGCCGTGGCCGTCGAACTCGAGCGCGCCGCCGGCGTGGCAGCACTGCTCACGCTGGACGTCGACCTCGAGCAGCACCTTCTCGCTCGCGAGGTCCAGGGTGTCGTCGCGCCTCACGGTGAAGCGGGAGACGCGGTCGACGGGATCGTCGCCGGCGGGCGAGTAGTAGAGGTAGATCCAGCCGTTCCGCGCGAACCCGGGGTCGAGGGCGAGACCCAGCAGGCCGAACTCCTGGCCGGTGTAGACCGGGAGGGTGGCGGCGGTGACGACGGTCCCGTCGGCGCGCACCACGCGGACGGCGCCGTTGCGGTCGATGTAGAGGACCCGGCCGTCGTCGGCGACGGCCAGTTCCATCGGGTTGCTGGTGTTGTCGTCCAGGGTCACCTTCTCGAAGCTCCCGGTCAGCGACGCCGTGCAGTCGGCGGCCACCACGCCGGCGGCGGAGCGGATGCCGCCGAGCAGGTGGGTCAGGAAGCGGGGGTCGGAGTAGGAGTCCGTGGTGTGGCCCATGCCGGTGTACCAGGCGCGGCCGCCGTCGTAGTTCTGGCACCAGGAGATCGGGTGCTCCGCCCCCATCGAGCCACCGGTGTAGGTGGTCTCGTCGAGGGAGGCGAGGACGTGCACGTCGCCGCGTGGGTTGGCCCGGTAGTTGTACCACTCGTCGTAGCGGTCCCAGCGGACCGGCAGTTCGGCGGTGGACGGGTGCGCGGGGTCCTCGACCTTGACGGTGGCGTCCTGTTGGGCGGGGTGGTTGGCGAAGTAGGCGCCGACCAGGCCGCCGTACCAGGCCCAGTCGTACTCGGTGTCGGAGGCGGCGTGGACGCCGGCGTAGCCGCCGCCGGCGCGGATGTAGCGCTCGAACGCGGCCTGCTGGTCGGCGTCGAGGACGTCGCCGGTGGTGGACAGCCAGACGACGACCTCGTACTGGGCGAGGTCCTGGTCGTTGAAGACGGAGGCGTCCTCGGTGGCGGTGACCTCGAAGCCGTTCTCGGCGCCGAGTTCCTCGATGGCCGCGATACCGGCCTCGATGGAGTCGTGTCGGAAGCCGGAGGTCTTGCTGAACACCAGGGCGCTGAACGACTCGGCGCCGTGTCCTGGATGTGCCGTGGCGGCGCCGGCTCCGAGGAGGGCGCCGATGAGCGTGGCGAGGATCGTGAGGACGGCCAGCGCGGGGCGGCGCCGGGGGCGGGTGTGGGCATGGCGGAACCGAGCTGTCATCACATGCTCTCCCGTGAACAGGTGAGGTGGTGCGCTCCGTGGTTCGAGCTTTTGTCAAACGCGCTGACAAATTAGGAACGGTCGGAGAGGTCGTCAAGCCCTCTCGCGCACAGCGGCGCGTCAGCCCCGCAGGAAGTAGAGGACCGTCATGGCCACGGCGGTGCCGAGGATGACGCCGCGCAGCGGGCCGGCGGGAAGGCGGCGCGCGACATGGGCGCCGCCGAAGCCGCCGGCCACCGCGCCGGCCAGCATGGCGCCCAGCAGCCCCGGGGTGCGCAGGGCGTCGGAGGCCACGAGGAAGAGCACCGTCGCGGTGAGGTAGACCGTCCCCACCTGGGCGACCCGCATCGGGTTGCTGACGGCCGGATCGAGCCCCAGGCCGACGCTCCACAGGGCGAGCATCATGATGCCTACGGCTCCGCCGAAGTATCCGCCGTAGACGGCCAGCAGGAACTGGCCGACCAGGACGGCCCTCGGGCCCAGGGCCGCGGAGCGCCCGAGGGCGGTGGTGAGCGCCCGGGAGAGCCGGCGGCCGAAGGCCAGCAGGAGGGTGGCGAAGGCGAGCAGCCAGGGCACCGCCGCGGCGAACGAGTCCGCGGGCAGCGCCAGCAGCAGGCCGGCGCCGAGGCCGCCCCCGACCACGCTGGTCGTCGTCAGCGCCGCCGTCGAGGTCTCCCCCACCGGGGCCAGCTGGCGCCGGTAGACCCAGACGCTGGCCACCGCGCCCGGCACCAGGGCGATGGTCGACGCGGCGTTGGCCGTCACCGGGGTGAGTCCGACCGCGACCAGCGCGGGCAGCGCGACGAACGTGCCCCCGCCGCCCACGGAGTTCAGCGCCCCGGCGACGACGCCGGCCAACAGGACGATCAGCAGGTCGGACACCGACCGAGCATCGCCCGCCGCCCGAGGGGAGCACAATGCGTTATCGACGAAGCCTGCCTCAGGCACAGCCTTAGGCTGAGGCCATGCGCTACGACCTGGACGACCTCCGGCTCTTCGTGGACATCGTGGCCGAGGGCTCGATCACGGCCGGCGCCCGCCGCAGGCACCTGAGCCTGCCGTCGGCCAGCGCCCGGGTGCGTTCGCTGGAGCAGCAGGCCGGCGTCACGCTGCTGGTCCGCGGCCGGCGTGGCGTGCGGCCCACCCCGGCGGGCATGGCCCTCGCCCGCCACGCCCGCGACGTCCTGACGCGGACCGCCAGGCTCGAGGGCGCCGTCGCCAGCTACACCACCGCCCGGACGACCTCGCTGACCCTGCTGGCCGGCGGCTCCGCGACGCACCGGCTCCTCCCCCACGCCCTGGTCTCCTTCCTCCGCGCGCACCCGGACGTCGACGTCACGGTCTCCGAGAGCCGCACCCCGCGAACCGTGCGGATGCTCGCGGACGGCGAGGCGGACCTGGGGGTCGTCATCGACAACGAGGCCGGCGACAGCGGCCTGCGCGTGGAGTCGCTCGGCGACGACTCCCTCGTGGTGATCGGCCAGGCCGGCGGAGTGCTGGCCGGGCGGACCGCGTTGGCCTACAGCGAGGTCGCCGAGCACCCACTCGTCGGACTGCACGAGGACTCGGCGCTGCGCCGCTGGATCGAGACGAGCGTCGGCCCCCACGCCCCGGCGGTGCGCTACCGCACCAGCGTGGCCAACCTCAGCGTCCTCGTCGCCCTCGTGGCGGCCGGGGTGGGGCTCGCCGTCGTGCCGCGCCGCGCCATCGACTCCGGCCATCCGCTCGACGTGTGCGACCTGCGGGACCCCTGGGCCCGCCGCAGCCTGCTGCTGGCCTGGGGCGCCAAGCCAGGGGCACCGTCGCCCGCCACCGTGGAGCTCGCCGAGCACCTCCGTCGCGCGGCGCGCTCCGAGGGCGGCGAGGACCGTTGGCCGTGAACGCTCAACAGACCTGTAACACTTGCCTGTCCTGGCTCACCGGGCCGCCCCGCGCGTCGGCGGCCGCTCTAGGCTGACGCCCAGTTCGCAGCGGCATCGCGCCACGCACAGGGGGGAACCGGCCATGCAGCCACTCGGCCCGACGGATCCACAGGTCATCGGGGAGTACCGACTGGTCGGCAGGTTGGGCGCCGGGGGCATGGGCAAGGTCTACCTCGCCCGGTCGAGCCGGGGGCGGACCGTCGCCATCAAGCTGGTGCTGCCGGAGCTGGCGCACGAGCCGCAGTTCAGGGAGCGGTTCAGGAACGAGGTGGAGGCCGCGCGGCGCATCGGCGGGCAGTGGACGGCCCCGGTGCTGGACGCCGACATGGCGGCGGACACCCCGTGGGTGGCCACCGGCTACGTGGCCGGGCCCTCGCTGACCGAGGTGGTCAGGGGCGGGCAGCACGGACCGCTGCCGGAACGTTCCGTCCTCGCCCTGGCCAACGGCCTCGCCCGGGCCCTGCGCGACATCCACGCGGCGGGGTTGATCCACCGGGACGTCAAGCCGTCCAACGTGCTGATCACCATCGACGGCCCGCGCGTCATCGACTTCGGCATCGCGCGCGCCGCCGAGGTCACCTCGTCGGCGCTCACCAGGACCGGCGCCGTGGTGGGCTCCCCCGGCTTCATGTCGCCCGAGCAGTGCCGGGGCGACCGCCTGACGCCGGCCTCCGACGTGTTCTGCCTCGGCTCGGTGCTGGCCTTCGCGGCGACCGGGCGGTCGCCGTTCGGCGGCCCCGAGAGCGCCGTGCACGTGCTGATGCTCCGCATCCTGCAGGACGAGAAGGACCTCTCCGGGGTGGGCGACGGGCTGCGGGAACTGGTCACCGGCTGCCTGGCGCCACTGCCGACCGACCGGCCCACGGTGGAACAGATCATCGCGGCCACGGACGAGACCGTGCGGTGGGACGACCAGACCCGGGACCCGTGGCTGCCGGCCGGGCTGCTCGCCGGCCTCGGCCGGCAGGCGGTGGGCCTGCTCGACTCGGAGGAACCGGCGCGCGCGCCCGCCGCGCCGGCGTTCGCCGCTCCGCTGGCCCAGCCACCCGCGCCATACGCCGCGCCGACCGCCGCCGCGTACCCGGCGGCGCCGACCCCGCCGGTCGGCGGCTTCGGCCCGACCACGCCGATGGCACCGACCCCGCCCGGCCGCCGCCGGGGCGGCCTGCTGGCCGCCGCGCTCGTCGGCGTCCTGGCGGTGGGCGGCGTGGTGGGGATCCTCGCGAACGGGGGCTCGGACGCCGGCGACGACCCCTCCGGCGCCTCCCTGGAGGTGTCGGAGACGGAGACGGAAGCCCTCGACCCCGAGGCGATCGAACTGTCGAGCGGCGAGGACCGGACGACGAGCACCGACAGGGCGGAGTACGACTTCCGCGCCGGGCAGGTCGCGCACTTCGACAACGGCATGAACGTCTCGGTGGGGAACTTCGCGCCCTACACGCCCAGCGAGTACGCCGCCGGCATCGGCGAGAACGACGAGACCGTGCAGGTGACGGTCACCGTGGAGAACACCGGCCAGGCCCCCCTCGACCTCGACCTCAGGCTGCGGGGAACCACGGACAGCGGGGCGGAGGCCGACGACATCATCGACAGCTTCGGGGAGCTCATGCCCCCACTGGAGCTGAACGTGTCCCCCGGCGAGACGGCGACCGGCGAGCTCGGCTTCGCGATACCCCCGGGGACCGAGTACGTCGACCTGCTGCTCGACGGCCTCCACACCTACGCCGACACCGCGGTCTTCCGCGTCTACCTCTGAGAAAACCCATTGCCCCCGCCCCCACCCCGTGACCCACAATAGGTGACGGAGAGTCACCGACACGGGGGAGAAATGGCCATGGGATTCACGGAGCTGCCGGGCGCGAAGGTGCCGATCCGCATGTGGGCGGATCCGGCCGGCGTCGAGGACGTCGCCATGCGGCAGTTGCAGAACGTCGCCACGCTGCCGTGGATCCACGGGCTGGCCGTGATGCCCGACGTGCACTACGGGAAGGGCGCCACCGTCGGCTCGGTCATCGCCATGCGCGGCGCGGTGTGCCCGGCGGCGGTGGGGGTGGACATCGGCTGCGGGATGTCGGCGGTGCGCACCTCGCTCACCGCGAACGACCTGCCGGGCGACCTGTCGCGGCTGCGGTCGCGGATCGAGGAGACGATCCCGGTCGGGCGCGCCATGCACGACGAGGCGGTGTCCCCCGGCCGGCTGCACGGGATCGGCACGGCCGGCCTGGACGACCTCTGGTCCCGGTTCGGGCGCGTCGCGGAGGCCGTCGCCTTCCGCCGGGAGCGCGCCGGGAAGCAGCTCGGCACGCTGGGCGGCGGTAACCACTTCATCGAGGTCTGCCTGGACACCGAGGGCGCCGTCTGGCTGATGCTGCACTCCGGTTCGCGGAACATCGGCAAGGAGCTCGCCGAGTTCCACATCGGGGAGGCGCAGCGGCTGCCGCACAACCAGGGCCTGGTCGACCGGGACCTGGCGGTCTTCATCGCGGGCACGCCGCAGATGGCGGCCTACCGGCACGACCTGTTCTGGGCGCAGGAGTACGCGGCGCACAACAGGGCGTTGATGATGGCGCTGCTCCAGGACGTGGTGCGGAAGGAGTTCCGGAAGGCGAAGCCGCGCTTCGACGAGGTCGTCTCGTGTCACCACAACTACGTGGCCGAGGAGCGGTACGAGGGCGTCGACCTGCTCGTCACCCGCAAGGGTGCCATCCGGGCCGGCGCCGGGGAGCTGGGGATCATCCCCGGCTCGATGGGCACCGGCTCGTACATCGTCCGGGGCCTGGGCAACACCGCGTCCTTCCAGTCCGCCTCGCACGGCGCGGGCCGGCGGATGAGTCGGGCGGCGGCCAGGCGGCGGTTCACGGCGCGCGACCTCGTCGAGCAGACGGGCGGCGTGGAGTGCCGCAAGGACAGCGGGGTGGTGGACGAGATCCCGGCCGCCTACAAGCCGATCGAGCAGGTCATCGAGCGGCAGCGGGATCTGGTCGAGGTGGTGGCCCAGCTCAAGCAGGTGGTCTGCGTCAAGGGCTAGCCATTGGTCTAGTCATGACAACCCACTGGGTCTAGTCTGGTCCGCGAGTTTCGATGAGAGCGCTCTCATTCTCCCTGTTCCCCGTCGAACGACACCAAGGAGAACCCCCACATGAGACGCACGTCAGGACTGCGACTCGGGCTGTCCGCGTTACTGCTGATCGGCGCCCTGAGCGGCACCGGCGCGGCCGCCGCCGACCGGGCCACGGCGGAGGAGGGCGCGAGCGAGGCGATCGTGGAGGCGATGCGCCGGGACTTCGGCCTGACCGAGGCACAGGCGCGGGAGCGGCTGCGCGACGAGGCCGTCGCGATCGAGATCCAGGAGGACGCCGAGCGGGCCGCCGGCGCGGCGTTCGCCGGGGCCTGGTACGACGCCGAGGCCGGTGAGCTGGTCGTCGCCGTCGCGGACGAGGACCGGGCCGACGCGGTGCGGGCGACCGGGGCGCGGGCCGAGCTCGTGCGGCACAGCGAGCGGGACCTCACCCGCGCGTTGGAGTCCGTCGACGCGCTCGCGGAGCGGTCGGGGGCGCCCGCGGGCGTGAGCGGCTGGCGGGTGGACCCGCGGGCCAACACGGTGGTGGTGAGCGTCGTCGCGGGCGAGGAGGAGGACGCCGAGGTCGCCGCGTTCCTCGCCGACGCCCGCCGGCAGGGCGCGGTGACGGTCGAGGAGGCCCCGGGCGAGGCGCCCGTGCCGTTCGCGGCCGGCACGGTCGGCGGCGACCCGTTCTACACGGGCAACGTCCGCTGTTCCATCGGTTTCTCGGTGCAGGGCGGCTTCGTCACCGCCGGGCACTGCGGCCGCCCCGGCCAGGCGGTCTACGGCTGGGACGGCTCGCTGATCGGCTACATCCAGGGCTCCTCCTGGCCCGGCAACGACTACGCCTGGGTCAGCGTGGGGAACGGCTGGTGGACGGTGCCGGTGGTGCTGGGCTGGGGCACGGTGTCGGACGCCCTGGTGCGCGGCTCCAACGAGGCGCCGATCGGCGCCTCGATCTGCCGCTCCGGGTCGACCACGGGCTGGCACTGCGGCACGCTCCGCGGCAAGAACGAGACCGTCAACTACTCGTCGGGCGAGGTCGTGTACGGGCTGACGAGGACGAGCGTCTGCGCGGAACCGGGCGACTCCGGCGGCTCGTACATCAGCGGTGACCAGGCCCAGGGTGTGACCTCCGGCGGCTACGGCAACTGCTCGACCGGCGGCGAGACCTGGTACCAGCCGGTCAACGAGATCCTCGGGGCGTACGGGCTCCGTCTGCACACGGCCTGATCCGGTGGGCCGCCGCCGCGCGCCTGGCGGCGGCCCGCTTCCGGAAGGCGGGGGCGCTTTCACGCCATCGGCCGTCGCCGCTTGGAGAACCGGGGCCGACCTCGTACCGTCAGCACCCGCACCCCGTTCCGGAAGGAAGTCATCACTCATGATCCGAAAGGCCGTCATCCCGGTGGCGGGGCTCGGCACTCGGTTGCTGCCGCTGACCAAGGCACTGCCCAAGGAGATGCTGCCGATCCTCGACAAGCCCGTGCTGCAGCACACCATCGAGGAGCTGGTCGCCTCCGGGATCGACGACGTCACCATCGTCGTCTCCACGCGCAAGACGCTGGTGCAGCAGCACTTCGCCCCGGACGAGGACCTCGACCTGCGGCTGCGCGCCGACGGCAAGGCCGCGTTGGCCGACGCGCTGCTCGAGGTCACCGGTATGGCGCGGATCACCTACCTCTACCAGGACGGCCCCTACGGCAACGGCACCCCGGTGCTGAACGCGGCGCGGGTGGTGGGGAACGAGCCCTTCATGGTGCTGTGGCCGGACGACGTCTTCACCTCCGAGGTGCCGCGCGCCCAGCAGCTCCTCGACGCCTACGAGCGCACCCGCGCGCCCGTCCTGAGCCTGATGCCGATGGAGCCGGAGGAGTCGCACCGCTATGGCGTGCCCATCGTGCGCGAGGAGCTGGGCGGCGGGCTGATCAGGATCGACGGCCTGGTGGAGAAGCCCAAGCCGCAGGACGCCCCGTCGGCGTACGCGGCGATCGGCGGCTATGTCGTCACCCCGGGGATCGTCGCGGAGCTGGAGCGGATGACGGGCCGGCACCGGACGCGGCCGGACGGCGAGATCGCGCTGTCCGACGCGATCCACCGGCACGCGGGCGAGCACCCGGTGTTCGGACAGGTGGTGGACGGGACCTGGTGGGACACGGGCAACGCGCTCGGCTATCTGCGCGCCCAGTTCGCCGCGGCGCTCGCCCATCCGGAGTACGGCCCCGAGCTCCGCAAGCTGGCGCTGGGCGAGGACCCGGCGGGGCGTGGCACGCCGCCCGGGTGAGCCGGCGCCGATTGAAACGTTAGCTCACCCCGTCGGCGCACTTCCGGCCCTCCGCGCCGTCGTTGATGGGGGCGTGATGATGGAGATGCTCTACCGGATCGACGAACAGGGCGCCGAGGTGTTCTACGGGGTCTCTGAGTGCTGCGCCGACCTGTTGGCGGAGTTCACCGCCTCCATGGACGAGATCGAGGCGAGATTCGCCAGCCACTGGGTGAACAGCCCGGTTCCGGCCACCCACCCGCACGAGTGAGCGGCCGGTCCCATGCGGTTGCTGTGGATCCGGCACGGGCAGACGCCCGCCAACCTCGCCGGGCTGCTGGACACGGCGGCGCCCGGCGAGGAGTTGACGGCCGAGGGGCGGCGGCAGGCGGCGGCACTGCCCGAACTGCTCGCCGGCGAGCGGATCGACGCGCTCTTCGCGTCCACACTTGCGCGTGCGGTGGCGACGGCGGAACCGCTGGCGACCGCCAGGAGGCTCCGACCGCGGCTCAGGGACGGCCTCCGCGAGCTTGCGGCCGGGGAGTTGGAGGGCCGGGGGGACGCGGCGGCGGTCGGCACCTACCGGCGGGTGGCCTGTGACTGGGCGCGGGGGCGGACCGAGGTGCGGATGCCGGGCGGGGAGAGCGGCGCCGAGGCCCTGGGCCGGCTCGACGCGGTGGTGGCCGAGGCGGCAGCGGCGGGGTCGGCGGTGGCGGTGGTCGGCCACGGCTCGGCGATCCGGGTGTGGACGGCGGTGCGGGCGGTGAACGTGTCGGTCGAGTTCGTGCTGGCGCACGAGGTGCCCAACGGCGGCGTGGTGGCACTGGAGGGCGAGCCCGGGCGGGGGTGGCGGGCGGTGTCCTGGGCCGGCGCGCCGTTCGGCGACGCGCCGGTGGCCGTGTCGGGTTGAGGTCCGGTCAGCGGGGCACCGGGAGCGGCGGGGCGGCGGGGGCGTCGACGTAGGGCTGCTCGGACAGTTCGGCGATCCGGTGCATCAACTGGGTGGTGAGTTCGCGCAGGGTCGCGGTGGCGGGGGCGCCGTCGAGGCGGGGCGGGCGGTCTCGCAGGGCCGAGTAGTCGAGGGGCCGGCCGAAGCGGATCCTGACCCGGTGCGGCCGGAGCAACGTGGTGCCGATCGGCTGGACGAGGTCGGTGCCGGCGATCCCGAACGGCACCAGTGGGGCGCCGGTGGTGAGGGCGATGCCGGCGGTGCCGGGCCGGCCGCGGTGCAGCCGGCCGTCGGGGGACCTGGTGCCCTCGGGGTAGATGGCCAGGGCGGCTCCGGCGGCGAGCAGGGTGGCGCCGGTGGCGACGAACCGGCGGGCGGCGGCCGGGCCGCCGCGGCGGTCGACGGGCTGGAAGCCGAGGCCGCCGCAGTAGGCGGCGAGGGCGCGACCGCGCGGCCCGGGTGCCGTGAAGTACTCGCGTTTGCCGAAGAAGACCAGGCGTCGGGGGACGGCGGCCATCAGGAAGAAGGTGTCGCAGGCGGCGAGGTGGTTGCCGGCCAGCAGCACGGGGCCGGTGCGCGGCAGGTGTTCGAGGCCCTCGACGGTGGTGGGGCAGGCGGTGGCGGCGGCCAGCCGCATCAGGGCTCGGGTGGCGCGGTAGACGGGCATGGCGGCTGGCTCACCGGTCCTGGTCCCGCTGGGCGGGGACGGGGGCGAGCTCGTCCAGCGCGGCCCGCCAGTGTTCCGCGAGCTCACGGGCCTCGGGGAAGGCGGCGTCAGCCGTGAAGGCGCAGGTCGCCTGGGAGCGCCAGACGACGAGGGCGGGCAGGCAGGGCAGGTGGGCCGGCAGGCAGCTGATGGGGGTGACGCGCAGCGGCTCGCGGCCCTCGTACCCCAGGTCGGCGGCGGCCGTGACCACCGTGGTCTGGAGGCCGGCGCGGGCGAAGACCCGGTCCGAGAGGGCGCTGACGCCGCGCGGTCCGAGCCGGCCGAGGGTGACCTCGTGGGCCCACCGGGTGGATCTGGGCTTGAGGCGGGCGGTGTGACGCGCGATCAGCTGGGCGCGGCGGGCCAGGTCGGGCTCCCGCCAGGGCACCGGGACCAGGGCGATGGTGAAGCGGTTGCCGACGTAGGGCCGGCCGGTGTCCTGACCGAGGGCGACGGGCAGGCCGAAGCCGCGGGCGCGCCGGCCCTCGCCGGTCCAGCCGGTGGGGTCGAAGCGTTCGGCGGCGCGGGAGAGGGCGGCGAGGTGGACGTCGAGGACGGAGCAGCCCAGGCGGCCGGCGGCGGAGCGGAGCCGGCCGACGGGGACGGTGGTGCTGGCGAGGAGGCGTTCGTTCTTGCGCGGCAGGTCGAGCAGGGGGCGGCGCGGGGCGGGGCGCAGCAGTTGGGCGGCGTCGCGGGTGACGCGGGTGAGGCCGGCGACGCGGGCTCCGAACGGTGGTCGGGGGGCCGGCGGCCGGGGAGCGGCGGGCGTGGCCGGGGCGGTGCCGAAGAGCAGGCGGCTGATCCTGGCCACCGTGAGGCCGTCGTGCAGGGCGTGGTGGGCGCGGTAGCACAGCAGGTGGCGGTCGGTGCCGAAGCCGTGGACGAGCCAGACGTCCCAGGGCTCCTCCGGGCAGGCCAGCGGCCGGTTGACCAGTTCGTCGTGGGCGGCGGCCGCCGCGTGCGGGCCCGGGGTGACGCGGAGTTCCCGCACGTGGCGTTCGACGGGCGCGTCGGAGGGGGTGGGCAGCAGCGGCAGCCGTTCACGGACGTGGGCGCGCAGCTCGTCGATGGTGGGCGGGGGGCCGGCCAGCTCCAGGACGAGGCCGCTGAGCAGGAAGTGGCCGCTGCCGTCGTGCGCCATCCGGCGCAGGTGGCGGTCGAGGGCGGGGAACGCCGGCCGGGCGGTGTCGGCCGGGTGGGGTGTGGTCGGCATGGGTGGGGCTCCTTGCGTGGGGTGGGCTGGGCGGTGGCGCGGCCCGGCCGTCAGTCCCCGGCGGCGAGCGTGGGCCAGGTGACGCTGGTGCCGCCCCAGGTGAGCCCGGCGCCGAACGCGGCCAGGACGACGCGGTGTCCCGGGCGCAGGTCGCCGTCCCGGTTGGCGTGGTCCAGGAGGAGGGGGACGGAGGCGGCGGTGGTGTTGCCCGCGTGCTCGATGTTGCTGACCCAGCGGGCGGGGTCGACGCCGAGGTCGGCGGCGAGGGCCCGGGAGATGCGGGCGTTGGCCTGGTGGACGGCGAACCGGTCGACCTCGTGCAGCGACCAGCCGGCCCGCTCGGCCGCGGTGGCGACGGCGCCGCCCATCCGGTGGAGGGCGTGCCGGAAGACGGACCTGCCGTCCATGGTGAGCGCGACGGGGCCGCGCCGGTCGAGGGAACCGCCGCCGGTGATGTGGATGAAGTCACCGTGGTCGCCGTCGCTGCCGAGGACGAAGGGGCCGAGGGCGCCCGGCTCCGCGGGGTCCCCGGCGCGCAGCACGACGGCGCCGGCCGCGTCGCCGAAGATGGCGGCGGTGGTGCGGTCCTCGGGGTCGAGGACGGAGGACATGGTGTCGGCGCCGACGAGCAGGATCCGGTGGAAGGTCCGGGCGGCGAGGAGGCCGTCGGCGACGGCGAGGCCGTAGAGGAAGCCGGAGCAGGCGGCGGACACGTCGAGTGCCGCGACGCCGCACAGGCCGAGCCGGGCGGCGACGGTGGGGGCGCTCGACGGGCAGATGCGGTCGGGGGTGCCGGTGGCGAGCAGGACGGCGTCGACCTGGCCCTCGCCGTCGGACTTCAGGGCGCGGGCGCCGGCCTCGACGGCCATCTCGACGGTGGCGGTGCCCGGCTCGACGCGGCGCCTGGTCCGCACCCCCGTGCGCTGGAGGATCCACTCCTCGCTGACGCCGAGCCTGGCGGCCACGGTGTCGTTGGCGACCACGGTGGGGGGCAGCCAGGAGCCGAGGCCGCTGAGCACGGTGGCGGGCCGGCCGGCGGTCACGGCGCTACTGGCTCGGTCCGGCGGCGCAGGAACTCGGCGACCTCCGCCACGGTCCGCAGCCCGTAGAGCTCGTCCTCGTCGAGCTCGAGGCCGAGTTCCTGCCTGGCGATCAACACCAGTTCGGTGACGGCGAGCGAGTCGAGCCCGGCCTCCTCGGGGGTGGCCTCGGGACGCACACCGGCGGCGGGGAGTTGGAGTCTGCCCACCATGGTGTCGCGCAGCCATTCGTACATGTCTCTCCCTCGTCCTCCCGACACGCGGTGGGGCGCGGTCGGCTCGGTGCGGTGTGGTGCGGTCGCCCTGCGGCGGGGGCACACGTTTCCACACCGGGAGGGGGCCACCGGGCCAGCTGTCAGCCTCTAGGACGACGTTGGCGGGGAGAAACACCCGGAGGAGTGAGGGGTGCCGGCGGTCATGTGACGGCCGTCTTCCGCCGTCCCGGCACCCACTGAAAATTAATTTTGCATGTTCTGCATTTTTTCATACCCTGCAATACGTGGGTGAGAGAACGGGGGCCCTGGGGCTGCGCGAGCGGAAGAAGCGCGCCACCAGGGCGGCGCTGGCCGAGGCCGCGGTGCGGCTCGCGGCGGCGCGGGGGGCGGAGAACGTGACCGTGGAGGCGATCAGCGCCGAGGTCGGCGTCTCACCGCGCACCTTCTTCAACTACTTCGAACACCGCGACGACGCCTTCGTGATGATCGACAGCGACGCCGGGCGCCGGGTCAGGAGCGCGGTGGTCGCCGCGCCGGCGCGGCTGTCCCCGCTCGAGGCCGTGCGCGACGCCCTGGCAGCCGAACTGGCGGACGTCGAGGACCGGCACGAGCTGTGGCGCCTGCGCGCCGAGGTCCTCCAACAGGCGCCGCACCTGCTGGTGCGCAGCCTGGGCGCGCACATGGCGGACGAGCGCGGCCTCGCGGAGGCCGTCGCCCAGCGGCTCGGCGAGCCGGCGGGTGACTCCGTCGGCCTCTACCCACGTCTGGTGGCGGCCACGGCCGGCACCGCGGTCCGGGTCGCCATCGAACACTGGAGCGCCGCCTCCAGCGAGGCGTTCCTGCCGATCTTCCACAGCGCCTTCGCACAGCTTGCCGCCGGGCTGCCGGCGTCACCGCCGACGACCGGCGCCCGGCCGGCCGACCACTGACGGCCGACCCGCGCGTGGCGCGTCGCGCGCGTGGGTCCCCGCCGGATCCCTTTCACCGAGTCACCGAGAAGGAACAACCGTGAGTCCAACCGAGGCGCCGGAACACAGTCCGGCCGCCATGACGAGCCGGCAGATCCTGCAGGCGATGACCGGCCTGATGGCCGGTATGTTCGTGGCCATCCTGGCCGGCACGGTGGTGGCCAACGCGCTGCCCCGGATCGTCGCCGACCTGGGCGCCAGCCAGTCCTCCTACACCTGGGTCGTCACCTCCGAGCTGCTGGCGATGACCGCCACCGTCCCGCTGTGGGGCAAGCTCTCCGACCTCTACAACAAGAAGCTGCTGCTCCAGCTGTCGCTCGCCATGTTCGTCGTCGGTTCGCTGCTGGCCGGCTTCTCGCAGGGCGTCGGGCTGCTGATCTTCAGCCGGGTCGTCCAGGGCATCGGCGCCGGTGGTCTCACCGCGCTCGTCCAGGTGGTGATGGCGGCCATCATCCCGCCGCGCCAGCTGGGCAAGTACGCGGGCATCTTCGGCGCCGTCTTCGCCGTGGGCACGGTCGCCGGGCCGCTGGTGGGCGGCGTGCTGGTGGACACCTCCTGGCTGGGCTGGCGCTGGTGCTTCTTCATCGGGGTGCCGTTCGCGCTGGCCGCGATCGTCACGCTGCAGCGCACCCTGTCGATCCCGACCACCCGCCGCGAGATCAAGATCGACTACCTGGGCGCCTTCCTGATCGTCTCCGGCGTCTGCTCGCTGCTGATCTGGATCACCCTGGCCGGCAACGAGTTCGACTGGATGTCCTGGCAGACGGCCGCCTTCACCATCGGCGGCGTCCTGCTGCTGGCCGCCGCCGTCTGGGTCGAGGCCCGGGTGCCCGAGCCGATCATCCCGCTGGACATCTTCCGCAACCGGACGGTCACCCTGACCACCGTCGCCAGCCTGCTGGTGGGTGTCGCGATGTTCGGCGGCACCGTCTTCCTCTCCCAGTACTTCCAGATCTCGCTGGGCAACTCCCCCACGGTCGCGGGCCTGATGGGCCTGCCGATGATCATGGGACTGCTGGTGTCGTCGACCGTCGCCGGGCAGATCATCACCCGCACCGGCGTGTGGAAGATCCACCTGGTCATCGGCGGCGTGGTGATGACGGTCGGCCTCGCACTGCTCGCCACCATCGACCGGGACACCAACTTCGGCCTGCTCAGCGTCTACATGGCCCTGCTGGGCATCGGCGTCGGCATGCTGATGCAGAACCTGGTGCTGGCCGCGCAGAACGACGTGCCGGCGCGCGAGCTGGGCGCCGCCACCTCCGTGCTGTCCTTCTTCCGCAGCATGGGCGGCACCATCGGCACCAGCGTGCTGGGCGCGGTGCTCGCCAACCGGGTCGCGGACGAGATGGCCAGCCAGCTGCCCGCCGCGGGTGACGAGGCCGCGTCCGGCGGCGCCCACTCGGTGCCCGACGTGTCGCTGCTGCCGGAGCCGATCCGGGAGATCGTGCAGGACGCCTACGGCGTGGCGACCGCCGAACTCTTCCTGATCGCCACCCCGTTCGCCGCGCTGGCCTTCCTGGTGGTCCTCTTCATCAAGGAGAAGCCGCTCAAGACCGCCAGCGGCAACGAGCGGTTGGCGGCGGAGGAGGGCGACGCCGCCGGGGAACAGGCGCCGGTGGCCCCCGTGCACTGAGCGCCCCCCGTTCCCGCCGAGGGCCGGCGACGCCCCGTCGTTCCGCGTCGCCGGCCCTCGGGGTCCTACCATGGTGCGGTCATGGACAGCGCTGAATACCGTAGCTATGTGGCCCTCGGCGACTCGTTCACCGAGGGCATGTCGGACGCCCTCCCGGACGGCACCTACCGGGGCTGGGCCGATCTGCTGGCCCGCCGTCTCGCCGAGCGGCGGGCCGGGTTCAGGTACGCGAACCTCGCGGTGCGCGGCAAGCTCATCGACCAGATCGCGGCTGACCAGGTGCCGGTCGCCGCGGCGATGGGCGCCGATCTGGTCACGCTGGTCGGCGGGTTGAACGACGTGCTGCGGCCGCGTTGCGACCTGGACGCGGTGTGCGACGCCCTGGAGCGGTCGGTCGCGGCGCTCGCGCCCTCGTGCGGGCGGCTGGTGCTGATGCGCACGCCGGGCCGCCGTGGTCCGGTGCTGGAGCGGTACCGGCCGAGGATGGAGCGGCTGTTCTCGTTCGTCGACGAGTTGGCGGAGCGGCACGGCGCCCTGGTGATCGACCTGTTCGAGTCGCGGGCGATCGGCGATCCGCGGATGTGGGCGGACGACCGGCTGCACCTGACGCCCGAGGGGCATCGGCGGGTGGCCGAGGCGGTCTGGCAGGGCCTGGGCCACCCGCCGACCTTCGACTGGGACGAGCCGCTGCCCGTGTCGTCGCCGGCCCGCTGGGCGGCGCGGCGGGGCGCGGACCTCAGGTTCGCGCGGGAGCACCTGCTGCCGTGGATCGGGCGCCGGTTGACGGGCCGCTCCTCGGGGGACGGCCGGGCGCCCAAGCGCCCCGACCTGCTGCCGCTGACCTGGGAGGACCAGCCGACCGAGCCGGCGAGCGGGCCGTAGAATCCGGTGGCGTGACTGACAAGCCGCGCATTCCGAACGTTCTCGCCGCCCGCTACGCCTCCGTCGATCTGGCCGCCCTCTGGTCCCCCGAGTACAAGGTGGTGTTGGAGCGCCGGCTGTGGCTGGCGGTGCTGCGGGCCCTCGACGAGCTGGGGGTGCCGGTGGCGCCCGGAGCGGTCGCCGACTACGAGCGGGTGGTCGAGACCGTGGACCTCGCCTCGATCGCGGCGCGCGAGCGGGTCACCCGGCACGACGTGAAGGCGCGGATCGAGGAGTTCAACGCGCTCGCCGGGCACGAGCAGGTGCACAAGGGCATGACGTCCCGGGACCTGACCGAGAACGTCGAGCAGCTGCAGATCCGGCTCTCGCTCGAACTGGCGCGGGACCGGACGGTGGCGCTGCTGGCGCGGCTGGGCCGGCTGGCGGGCGAGCACGCGGAGCTGGTGATGGCCGGCCGCTCGCACAACGTGCCGGCGCAGGCCACCACGTTGGGGAAGCGTTTCGCCACGGCGGCCGACGAGCTGCTGGTGGCGTTCGGCCGGCTGGAGGAGCTCCTGGCCCGGTATCCGCTGCGCGGCGTCAAGGGCCCGGTGGGCACCTCGCAGGACATGCTCGACCTGCTGGGCGGGGACGAGCGGAAGCTGGCCGAGCTGGAGGGCCGGGTCGCGGGGCACCTGGGCTTCGGGCAGGTCCTCACCTCGGTCGGGCAGGTGTACCCGCGGTCGCTCGACTACGAGGTGACCACGGCCCTGGCGCAGCTGGCGGCGGCGCCGTCCTCGCTGGCCAAGACGATCCGGCTGATGGCGGGGCAGGAGCTGGTGACCGAGGGCTTCCAGCCGGGCCAGGTCGGCTCGTCCGCGATGCCGCACAAGATGAACACCAGGTCCTGTGAGCGGGTCAACGGGCTCGCGGTCCTCCTGCGGGGCTACGCGTCGATGACGGGGGAGCTGGCCGGCGACCAGTGGAACGAGGGTGACGTCTCGTGCTCCGTGGTGCGCCGGGTGGCGCTGCCCGACGCGTTCTTCGCGTTCGACGGCCTGGTGGAGACCTTCCTGACCGTGCTCGACGAGTTCGGCGCCTTCCGCCCCGTGGTGGCGCGGGAGCTCGACCGCTACCTGCCGTTCCTGGCCACCACCAAGGTGCTGATGGCGGCCGTGCGGGCCGGGGTGGGCCGGGAGACGGCGCACGAGGTCATCAAGGAGCACGCGGTGGCCTCGGCGCTCGCGCTGCGGGAGGGCGCGGAGCGCAACGAACTGCTCGACCGGCTGGCGGCCGACGAGCGGATCCCGCTCGACCGGGCCGGGCTCGACGCGCTGATGGCGGACCGGCTGTCGTTCACCGGCGCGGCCGCGGGACAGGTGGCCGGCGTGGTGGCGCGGGTCGAGGAGGTCGTCAAGCGCTATCCGGAGGCGGCCGGCTACCGGCCGGGCGCCATCCTGTAGCGGCGCGGTCGGTGGCGGCGCCGCCGACGGCGTAGGTTGGTGCCGGGGGTTGCTGGTGCTGACGAGGTCGGAGGCGGTGTGGCCGGTCTGCTGGGTGGGGATCCCTCCCTGTTGCGTCGGATCAACTCGGCCGTGGTGCTCAGGGCGCTGCGGGACGCCGAGCCGTCCTGCTCGTTGACCGACCTGGCCCGGGTGACGGGGCTCTCCCGGCCCACGGTCGAGGGGGTGCTCGACGGGCTGGCGCGGGCCGGACTGGTCGCGGAGACGGACGCGGCCGAGCCGGGCGGCGCGCGCCGGCTCGGGCGACCGGCGCGGCGGTTCAGGTTCCGCGGCGAGTCGGGCGTGGTGCTGGGCGTCGAGGTGGGGCCACGCCGGCTGTCCGCGGTGCTGGCGGACCTGACGGGGCGGCGGCTCGGCTCGCTGGCGCGCGAGGTGTCGGTGCGGGCCACGGCCGAGGAGCGGCTGGCCGGGGCGCTGGAGGTGGCCGGCGGGCTGCTGCGGGAGCACGCGGTGGAGCCCGGCATGCTGCGGGCGGTCGGGGTGGGCAGCCCGGGGATCGTGGGCGCCGAGGGCACGGTGCGGTTGTGCACGGCACTGCCGGGATGGACCGGGCTGCGGCTCGGCGAGCTGCTGCGCGCCGAGTTCGGCTGTCAGGTGCTGGTGGAGAACGACGCCAACGCGGCGGTGCTCGCGGAGCGCTGGTCGGGCGCGGCGGTGGGCGCGGACGACGTGGTGATGGTGCTGGCGGGGTTGAGCCCCGGGGCCGGCTCGTTGATCGGGGGGCGGCTGCACCGGGGGCACGGCGGGGCGGCCGGGGAGATCGGCGCGCTGCATCTGCTGGGGCGCCAGGTGGAGCCCGAGCGGCTGCTCTCCACCTCGGGCGAGCCGCTCGACCCGCTGGACGAGCAGGCGGTGGCGGCCGTGTTCGCGCGCGCCGCCGAGGGGGACGCGGGCGCCACCCGGGCGGTGGAGCGCTTCGTGGAGCGGCTGGTGCACGACGTGACCGCGTTGGTGCTGGCGCTCGACCCCGAGCTGGTGGTCATCGGCGGTTGGGCGGCGGGCCTGGACGGCGTGGTGGAGCCGCTGCGGCGGGAGCTGGCGCGCTACTGCCTGCGGACGCCACGGGTGGTGGCCTCCGCGCTGGGGGGTGCCGCGGTCGCCACCGGGGCGTTGCGGCTGGCGCTCGACCGGGTGGAGGAGGAGCTGTTCGCCGTGGAGGAGGTCAGCTCCCGCTGAGCGAGACGGTGCCGTTAGCCTCGACGGCCTGGTGGAGCCACTGCGACGGACGCTGGCACGCGACGGCCTACGCACCCACAGGTGCCGACCACCAGCGCACTACGGCTGACGGCCGACCGGGTCAAGGAGGTCAGCTCCCGCTGAGCGAGACGGTGCCCTGGGTGCCGAAGGTGAGCCGGCAGGTGTCGGCCCGGTAGGTCGCGACGGCGGCGGCGACCGTCCGCCCGGCGGCGGTGTAACGGGTGGTGACGATGAGGACGGGGGCGCCGGGCAGCTGGTCGAGGCGGCGCGCCTCGGGGGCGCCGGCCGAGCCGAGCTCGACGGCGCGGTCCTGGCTGTCGGGCCGCAGCTCCTGGAGCCAGGCGAGCATCCGCCGGCCGCGTGCCACGCCCCCGGCCGCCTCCGGGAGCGGGCCCGAGTCGGTGAGGACGCCGGCCGGCACGTAGAGCTGCTCGGTGGCGACGGCCTGGCCGTGGGTGGCCAGCACGCGGTGCACGACCTCGACCGGCTCGTCGGGGTGGACGTCGAGCATCCGGGCCACGGCGGTGGGCGGCGGCGCGGCGGCGCAGTCGGTGGTGACCCAGGCGTCTCCGGGGGCGCCCGGCCAGGTGTGGCGGCGGGGGCTGACGTCGACGCCGACGCGGGGCGGCGCGACGGTGGTGCCGACGCCGCGGCGGCGCTGGAGGCGGCCCTCGAGCTCCAGCTGGTCGAGGGCCTGCCGGAGGGTGGCGCGGGCGACGCCGAAGCGGGCCGCGAGCTCCCGCTCGTTGGGCAGGGCCTGGCCGACGGAGAACTCGGTGTCGAGCGCCTCGGTGAGGACGGTCTTGAGGTGCCAGTACTTGGGCTCCGACGTCTGCTGGTCGAGCTGCGTGCTCCCCACCCTGGCCTCCACGGGCGCTTCCGACCCCGAACGGCCGCGCGCCGGCGGTCCGGTGACGATGGATACGGTGATTATGAAAGGTTGTTGCGTATATAGACCCTAGGTCGCCGCCGGGGCTTGGTCAAGACCAATAGGAGGCGCACCTCGCGCCCGTCTCGCGCCCGCTCGCATATATGATCGTTCATCCGAGTGGAGGAGGGAGCCGTGAGCATGGCGGGACACGGGACGCGGCGGCCGGTGACGGTGGTGACCGGGGGCAGTCGGGGCATCGGCGCCGCGGTGGCGGCGCGGCTGGCGGCGGACGGGCACGACGTGGCCATCGGGTTCGCCAGGGACGAGGCAGCGGCCGGCGAGGTCGTGGCGCGCGTGCGGGCGGCCGGGCGGCGGGCGGTCGCGGTGCGGGCGGACGTGAGCGTCGAGGCCGAGGTGGACGCCCTCTTCGACGCCGCGGTCGGCGACCTCGGGCCGGTGACCGGGCTGGTGAACAACGCGGCCGTCACCGGGCCGCTCGGCGCCTTCACGGAGACCGCGACCGAGGTGATGCGCCGGGTGCTCGACGTCAACGTGCTGGGGACCCTGCTGTGCGCCAGGCGCGCGGCCAGGGAGATGTCCACGCGGCACGGCGGGCGCGGCGGGGCGATCGTGAACGTCTCGTCGGGCGCGGCCACGCTGGGCGGCCCGGGCGAGTACGTCCACTACGCGGCGTCCAAGGCGGCCGTCGACACCGTGACGCTCGGCCTCGCCAAGGAACTCGGACCCGAGGGGGTGCGGGTGAACTCGGTGCAGCCCGGGGCGGTCGACACCGGGATGCACGCGGCGATGGGCGACCCCGGGCGCGGGGAGCGGATCGGGCGGGCCACCCCGCTGGGCCGGGTGGGGCGCCCCGAGGAGATCGCCGCCGCCGTGGCCTGGCTGCTCTCGCCCGAGGCCTCCTACACCACGGGCGCCGTGCTGCGGGTCGCCGGCGGCCGCTAGGCGTGCTGTCGCTGTCGCGCGCGTCAGGCAGCCGACAGATGGCCCAGCTTCTCCGGGTTGCTGATCAGGTAGATCCGGCGCAGCGTGCCGCCGCTCGCCTCCAGCAGGATGACGCTGAACGGGCGGCCGGCGCTGGTGACGAGGAGTCCCGGCACGCCGTTGAACTCGGCGACAAGGAAGCCGGGTTGCGCGGGTGCGCGGCCGCCGATGCCGACCAGGAAGCGGCCCACCTTGTCCGTTCCCTCGATGACCCGGAGCGGGCCCTTGCCGATCCCGCCGCTGTCGCCGGTCAGCGTCACGTCGGGGGCGAGGACCGAGACCAGCCCTTCGAGGTCGCCCTCCAGCGCGGCCGCCAGGAACCGCTCGGTGAGGTCGCGCCGCTCCCCCGCGTCCACCGGGTACCTGGGGCGGCGCTCGGCGACGTGGCGGCGGGCGCGGCCGGCGAGTTGGCGGACGGCCGACTCGGTGCGACCAAGCGCGGCGGCGATCTCGGCGAAGGGCAGGGCGAACGCCTCCCGCAGCACGAACACCGCGCGCTCCAGCGGGGAGAGCGATTCCAGGACGACGAGCACCGCGTAGGAGACGGTGTCGGCGAGCACGGCCCGCTCGGCGCCGTCCGGGGCGGCGGTGAGCTCGGCGACGGCCCGGTCGGCGGGCAGCGGCTCGGGCAGCCAGGGGCCGACGTAGGACTCGCGGCGGGCGGCGAGCTGGCGCAGCCGGTCGACCGCCAGCCGGCTCACGATCCGCACCAGGTAGCCGCGTGGCTCCTCGACGGCGGACCGGTCGGCCGCCGACCAGCGCAGCCACGCCTCCTGCACGGCGTCCTCGGCGTCGCTGACCCGGCCCAGCATCCGGTAGGCCACCCCGAACAGCAGACTCCGGTGCGCCTCGAAGTCGCGGAGGGCGGTGTCGTCCGTCATGAGGTGCTCAGCCACCCTCCCATCCCACCCGAGCGGACGCGTACTGTCCAGCCGACTCCGCCGGCCGCCTCGGGAACACCCGCGCCGAGCCTCGCGTTTTCTGTCGGAAGAGGCTCAATTTCGTGTCTCGACAGGGGCGTTGACCAGTCACGGGAGTACGGTGCCCAGGGACGGCCCGGGCGGGCCGCGCCGGTCGGCGCGGCCGCGGCCCGGGCGGATCGGCCGGCGTGGTGCGGGGGTGGACCAACGTGGCGGAAGCGAAGGGAACATTTCCGCCGGAAGCCTCCTTTACCGTCCGGTCACAGGGCGTTCGTGATCACGCAATAACCGAGGACGACAGTGCTTGCATGGCAGACTCCGATGTACCGAGCGGCTCGATCCGCGTTCCGCGCCAGAGACCGCGGGGGGACGGCCCAGATCGCCGGTGGACCGACGGCCGCCGGCACGTGCCGGACGGTGGGGCGACGTGCGACGGGGGGTCGGCGCGTCCGATGAGCGAGCTGATCCTGCTGCGCGCGGCGGGCCCCGACGACCTCGACGCGGCGCTCGCCCTGCACCGGCGCTGCTCGCCCGACACGCTCGCCCGCCGCTACCACGGCCCGGCGGACGAGGCGGACGGCTACCTGCCGCACCTGCTCGACCCGCGGCACGGCCGCGCGTTGGCCGCCAGGACGGTCTCCGGGCGCCTCGTGGGCCTCGGGCACCTGCTGTGGGACGGCACGGAGGCCGAGGTGGCGTTGCTGGTGGAGGACGCCTGGCAGCGGCGGGGGGTGGGTTCCGCGCTCCTGCGGGCGCTGGTGGAGATGGCCGCACGGGAACAGCGTGAGGCCGTCTACACGGTGGCCTCGCCGTCCGACGCGGGGATGCTCGCGGTGATGCGCGCCGTCGGCCTCTCCGTGGAGCGGCACCCCGAGGAGGGCGCCGTGGTGCTCTCCGCCAGGCTGGCGGCCCGGCCCACGGCGACCGTGCTCCCGGCGCGCGCCCACGGCTGAGTCGCGGACGGCCCGAGCCGCCCGGCCTGTCAGGAATGTCGGGGCCGAATGCTGATGACGAACCCGGCCCCGTCGTACCAGGATGGGCGCATGTCCGTTGACACCAGTGACACCAGCACCTCGCTCCCCCGTCAGCTCGCCGACCGTTATGTGGACGCGCTCGTCGAACTCGACCCGATCACCGGCACCTTCCTCGGAGTCCCCGAGAGCGCGGACCGCCTGCCCGACTACTCCCCCGCCGGCCAGGAGGCCCGCGCCGAGCTGGCACGCACGACGCTGGAGCGGCTCGCCGTCGCCGAGTCGCTGCCCGGCGCCGAGTCCGCCGGCGAGCGGCGCTGCGCGCGGCTGTTGCGCGAGCGGCTGACCGCCGAACTCGCGGTGCACGAGGCCGGCGAGTCGCTCCGCGCGGTGAGCAACCTCTTCTCGCCGATCCACGAGACGCGGGACGTCTTCAACCTGATGCCCACCGAGTCGGACGATGACTGGGCGACGGTGGCCAGGCGGCTGCGGGCGCTGCCGGACGCGGCGGAGAGCTACCGGCAGTCGCTGGCCGCGGGCCTGGAGCGCCGGCTGCCGGCCGGTCCGCGGCAGGTTTCCACGGTGATCGGGCAGCTGGGCGAGTGGATCGGGGGCGCGGACGACGGGAGTTGGTTCGCCGGCTTCGTCGCCAAGGGGCCGGAGAAGTTGCGTGCCGAGCTCGACGCGGCGGCCGAGGAGGCGACCGAAGCCGTGGCGCGGCTGCGGGACTGGCTGCGCGACGTGTACGCGCCTGCGGTCGAGGGCGCGCCGGAGATCGTGGGCCGCGAGCGGTACGCCCGGTGGGTGCGCTACTGGAACGGCACCGACCTCGACCTGGACGAGGCGTACGCCTACGGCTGGTCGGAGTTCCACCGGCTGCACGCGGAGATGCGGGCCGAGGCGGAGAAGATCCTGCCGGGGGCCACTCCGTGGGAGGCGCTGCGCCACCTCGACACCGCCGGCGAGGCCGTCGAGGGCGTCGAGGAGGTGCGGGTCTGGCTGCAGCGGCTGATGGACGAGGCGATCGAGGCGCTGGACGGCACCCACTTCGAACTGGCGGAGCGGGTCAAGCGGGTGGAGTCGATGATCGCTCCCGCCGGCAGCGCCGCCGCCCCCTACTACACGTCGCCGTCGCTGGACTTCACCCGGCCCGGGCGCACCTGGCTGCCCACGCTGGGCGAGACCCGCTTCCCGGTCTACGACCTGGTGTCGACCTGGTACCACGAGGGAGTACCGGGCCACCACCTGCAGTTGGCGCAGTGGGCGCACGTGGCGGACGACCTCTCCCGGTACCAGACGACGGTCGGCATGGTCAGCGCCAACGCGGAGGGGTGGGCGCTGTACGCGGAGCGGCTCATGGACGAGCTGGGCTTCCTGCACAACGCTGAGCGCCGTCTCGGCTACCTGGACTGCCAGATGATGCGCGCGGTGCGGGTGATCATCGACATCGGCATGCACCTGGAGCTGGAGATCCCGGCGGACTCGCCGTTCCACCCCGGCGAGCGGTGGACGCCCGAACTGGGCCTCGAGTTCATGCGGCGGCACAACGGACGGCCGGCGGAGTTCGTGGAGAGCGAGCTGGTGCGCTACCTGGGCATGCCGGGCCAGGCGATCGGCTACAAGCTGGGCGAACGGGCCTGGCTGCGGGGCCGGGAGGCGGCCCGCGCGGCACGGGGCGCGGCCTTCGACGCCAAGAAGTGGCATATGGCGGCGCTGTCCCAGGGCTCACTCGGACTCGACGACCTGGAGGCGGAGCTGGCCGCACTCTGACCCACGATCCGGTGCCGGGCACGGCCGTCCACGCCCGGCACCGGCTCAACGGCGGATGGAGACTGCCGGGTGGAGCCGGTGGGTGTCAGGTGGTTTTTCCGGGGCTTCAGCCGGTGTGGTGGCGGACGGTGGAGCCGTGGCGGGTCTTGACGACCTCCAGTTGGGCGGGGATGCGGGCGCGCAGGTCGGGGACGTGGCTGACGATGGCGACGCTGCGGTCGTGCTCGCGCAGCCCGTCGAGCACGTCGAGCACCTCGTCGAGCGACTGCTCGTCGAGGCTGCCGAAGCCCTCGTCGACGAAGAGGGTGTCGAGCCGGGGGCCGCCGGCCTCCTCGGCGACGACGTCGGCGAGGCCGAGCGCGAGGGCGAGGGAGACGAAGAAGGACTCGCCCCCGGAGAGGGTGGCGGTGTCCCGGGTGCGCCCCGTCCAGGCGTCCATGACGAGCAGGCCGAGGCCGGAGCGGGCGCGGTGGGCGGCCCTGGCGTCGGTGTGGACCAGGGTGTACCGGCCGGCGGACATGCGGTGGAGTCGGGTGCTGGCGACGGCCGCGACCTGTTCCAGGCGGGCGGCGAGCACGTAGGTCTCGAGACGCATCCGGTACTCGTTCTCCGGCGAGGTTCCGGCGGCCAGGCCGGCGAGCCTGGTGATGCGGCGGGAGGCGAGGCGCAGCGGGGCGAGCTCGGTGGCGTCGGCCGCGGCGGTGGCGGACAGGGCGTCGAGCTCGGCGCGGCGGGCGCGGGCCACGGACTCGGCGGTGGCGGCGGCGCGCAGCCGGCCGGCGGCGGCGGTCAGGGCGGCCCGGGTGGCCTCGGGGTCGGCCGGCGGCTCGGCCGCGGCGGCGGTGGCCGCCGGGTCGGCGAGCGCCGCGGCGACGGCGGCGCGCTCGGCCCGCCAGGCGTCGACGCGGCGGCGCAGCCCGGCGCGCTCGCCCTCCGGCAGGGCGGCCTCGGCCGCGGCGCGCGGGCTGTCGAAGCCGGCCCGGTAGGCGGCGTCGGCGAGGCGGCCGTCGGCCTGTTTGCGGCGGTCGGCGGTCTCCTGTGCGGCGCGGGCCGCGGCGGCCGCGGCGGCGAGCGCCTCGGCCCGGCGGGTGAGGGCGGCGGCCCGGTCCGCGACGGTGGGGGCGTCGGCCCTGGCCCGGTCGACCTCGGCGCGCAGGGTGGTGAGCTCGGCCGTGAGCGCCGCCTGTCGTGAGGCGCGGGCGGCGCCGCGGCGCTCGGCCGCGCCGCGCTGGTCGAGCAGGCGGGCGTGTGCGGCCTCGGCGGCGGCGAGGGCCTGCCGGGCGGCGGCCTCGCCGGACGCTTCGGCGCGCGCGGCGGCGAGCTCGGCCTCCAGGGCCCGCACGGTGCCGGCCAGTGCCTCGGCCGACTCGTCGCCGGCCTCGGCGGTCGCGGCGGCGTGGTCCGCGCGAAGCGCGGCGAGCTGCTGTTCCGCCCGGGCGCGGTGCCGCTCGGCGGCCTGGTGGGCGGTGCGGGCGGCCTCCTCGGCGGCCCGGTCGACGTGGTCGGAGGTGGGGCGCGCCGGGCCCGGGTGCTCCTCGGCGCCGCAGACGGGGCAGGGCCGGCCAGGGTGCAGCGCGGCGGCGAGCTCGGCCGCGATGTCGCCCAGCCGGCGCTCCTTGAGGTCGAGCCAGTGGGCGTAGGCGTCGGCGGCGGCCTCCCTGGCGGCCAGCAGCGCCTCGCCAGCGGCGGTCAGCTCGGCGGACAGCCGGTCGCGGCGGTGGGCGGCGGCGAGCCGGTCGCGGGCCAGGGTGAGCCGCTGGGCGACGGCGTCGGCGGTGGCGGCGGCGCCCAGGACCCGCTCCAGGTCGTGGCGGAGCCGCTCGGCCTCGGCCGGCCAGGGGGCGAGCCGGCGCTCGGCGTCGGCCAGCGACACCTCGTCCGCGGCGGCCTCCTCGGCCAGCGCGGCGAGCTCGGCGTCGATCGCGCCGGCGCGGGCCTCGGCGGCGCGCGCGCCGGCCAGGGCCCCGAGCGCCTCCCGGGCGGCGCGCTCGCGGTCGGCGAGCACGGCGGCCGGGGAGTCCGCGAGGTCGGGCGGCAGCGCCGCCCTGGCCTCGCGCTCGGCCAGGGTGGCGGCGCGGTGCTCGGCGTCGGCGGCCGCGCGCAGCCCGAGGGCGGGGGCGACGGACTCGGCGGCCTGGGCCCGGTCGAGGCGGGCGACGTCGGCCGCGTGCGCCGGCTCGCCCGCGGCCAGCGCGGCGGCGCGCTCCCGGGCCCGGGCGTGCTCCCGCTGGAGGCGGGCGCGCTCGGCGGTCTCGGTGTGCCGGCGCTCCGCCGCGACGTGGGCGGCCTCGGCGTGCTCCAGCGCGAGGACGGCGATCGTGTGCCGCTCCCTGGCCGTGCAGCGGGCCTGGGCGGCCCAGCCGAGGAGCGGCTGGGCCGGGTCGGTGCCGACCGGCGCGTCCTGGGGGTCGGGGGCGGGGCCGAGCTCGGCGGCGTCGGGCCCGGCGGCCTGGAGGACGCGGTTGGTGAGGGCGAGCAGCCGCTCGTCCGCGGCCCGGACGCGCTGGGCGGCGGCCGTGCGCTGCTCGGCGAGATGGGCCTCGGCGGCGGCGAACCTGTGGGTGCCGAAGAGGCGGCCGAGCAGCTTGGCCCGCTCCTCCGCGCCGGCGCGCAGGAAGCGGGCGAACTCTCCCTGGGGCAGCAGCACGACCTGGCAGAACTGCTCTCGGCTCATGCCGCCGAGCAGCCCGGCGAGCTCCTCGCCGATCTCCTGGTGGGAGCGGCTGAGGGCGCGCCACGCCCCGGTCGCCGGGTCGTGCTCGCGGAGCAGGGCGCGGGCCCGCTCCCGGGTGGTGCCGGTGCCGCGCCGCTTGGGGCGGTCCTGCTCGGGGGCCCGGGTGATCTCCAGGCGGCGGCCGCCGACGGTGAGGTCGAGCACCACCTCGGTGGCGGTGCCCGGGGCGGCGTGGTCGCTGCGCAGCGCGAGCGTGGCCTGCTGCCTGGCGCCGGGGACGGAGCCGTACAGCGCGAAGCACACGGCGTCCAGGATGGAGCTCTTGCCGGCGCCGGTGGCGCCGTGGAAGAGGAAGAGTCCGGCGGCGGAGAGCCGGTCGAAGTCGACGTGCTGGGCGGTGCCGAAGGGGCCGAACGCGGTGAGGGTGAGGCGGTGCAGGCGCATCGTCAGCCCTCCCGTGACCTGGCGGCCTCGAGGGCGGCGGCGAGCGCGGCCCGCTCGTGGGGGTCGGGCGGGGCGCCGCCGCGGACGTGGGTGACGAAGTCCTCGGCGATCTGCTGGTCGCTGCGGCCGCGGAGCCGCCCGGCGTAGGAGGTGCCGGGCGCGCCGGGCTCGCGCTCGGGTTCGAAGACGAGGCTGAGGATGTGCGGGAAGCGCTCGGCGAGGCGGGCCATGGGTTCGTCGGGGCGTGCGGGGTCGGTGAGGGTGGCCTCGACCCAGGCGGTCTCGTGGGGGGCGAGGGCGGGGTCGGCGAGCAGTTCTTCGAGGCGGCCGCGGAGCCGGGCGAGCGGGCGCGGCACGGGGCAGTCGACGCGCTCGGCGGCGAGCTCGCCGCGCGGGCCGAGGTCGATCAGCCACATGGACTTGCGGTGGTGTGCCTCGGAGAACGAGTAGGCCAGCGGCGAACCCGAGTAGCGCAGGCGGTCGGTGATGGTCTGGCAGCCGTGCAGGTGGCCGAGGGCGACGTAGTCGACGCCGGAGAAGAGCGCGGCGGGCACGGCGGCGGTGCCGCCGACGCTGATGTCGCGCTCGCTGTCGCAGCCGGTGCCGCCGGTGACGAAGGCGTGGGCGAGGACGACGGACCTGGTGCCGGGCGGTCGGGTGGCGAGGTCGGCCCTGACGCGGTCCATGGCGGCGCCGAGCACGGCGGCGTGGCCGCCGGCGGGGGCGCCGAACTCCTCGCGCACCAGGGCCGGTTCGAGGTAGGGCAGGCCGTAGCAGGCGACGTCGCCGTGCTCGTCGGCCAGGAGGACCGGGGTGCCGCAGCCGGCCGGGTCGGTGCGCAGGTGGATGCCGGCGCGGCCGATCAGCCCGGCGGCCACGCCGAGCCGCTGGGACGAGTCGTGGTTGCCGGAGATCATCACGGTCGGCACGCCGAGGGCGGCGAGCCGGTGCAGGGCGTCGTCGAACAGCCGGACGGCGGAGAGCGGGGGGACGGCCCGGTCGTAGACGTCCCCGGCGACCAGCACGGCGTCGACCCGGCGGGTGCGGACGGTCGCCACCAGGTGGTCGATGAAGGCGCGCTGGGCGTCGGCGAGGCCGGCCCGGTGCAGGCTCCGGCCGAGGTGCCAGTCGGAGGTGTGCAGCAGCCTCACCGCGGCGCCCCCCGCCGGCCCGTCGCGGCCCCTCCCCCGGTCCCCGCCATCCGCTTCGCTCCCCTGCCTCGGCCCCGGGCCCGCCGCCCGGTGATCACCGGGTCAGTCTGCCACCGGGGTCCGACAGCGGGCCCGGGGCGGGGGGTTACGCGGCGGCTACGGGGTCCAGTCGCCGAGCCAGACCGCCGGGGTGTAGGCGGTGGCCTGAGCGTCCGTCAGCTGCGGTCGGTCGGCGCTGGCGGGGCCGGATCCGGGCCCGGTGTTGCGGTGTTCCGCGAAGCGGTCGTCGCGCCAGGAGAAGCCGCTCATGTCGGTCCACGGGGCGGTGCGGACCGCGGCGCTGAGCTGGGTGTTGCGGACGATGCCCTGCGGGTCGAGGGCGGCGTCGCCGCCGGCGTGCCAGGGGCGGCCGAGGTGGTAGGTGCGGTCGGTGACGCCGCCGGTGATGGTGGAGTTGGTGATGAGGAAGCCGTTGAACTGGGGGGCGGTGGAGGGGGCCATCACATAGCCGCCCGAGCTGCCGTCGGGGCGGCGGGTGACCTCGATCGTCGAGTTGGTGATGACGGCGGTGGCGCGGCCGAAGATGAAGTCGACGTTGCCGCGGATGGTGGATCCGGTGATGTAGACGCGGCCACGGGTGTCGCGGCCCGCGGTGTCGAGCAGCAGCGTGTCCTGGTCGCCGTTGACGACGACGTTCTCCAGGCGGATCCGGTCGGCGCGGGTGCGCAGCGCGACGGCCTGGTGTCCCGACTGGTTGGCGTGCGCGACCTCGTCGAAGTCGTTGGCGAAGGTGAGGTTGCGGGCCTGGAAGTCGTCGGCGTCGGCCATGAAGGTGGCGCTGCCGCTGGTGCCGTAGGTGCTGCCGTCGGGCCGAGTGGTGCCGGCCGAGTTGTTGTAGACGATGGTCACCTGGGAGGGCGAGCTGCCGCTGCCGACCAGCCGGATGTGCGGCTTGTTGCTGGGGATCTGGACGGTCTCGCGGTAGGTGCCGGGGCGCACGGTGATGGTGACGGCGCTGGGGTTGCCGGCGGGGACGGCGTTGACGGCGGCCTGGACGGTGGTGTGAGTGCCGCTGCCGTCCTTGGCCACCACCAGGTCGGCGGCGAGGCCGACGTCGGCGGCCCGGGCCGTGGGGCCGGTGGCCAGCAGGGCGCCGGCGGCGAGGGCGAGGGTGGTGAGGGCGGCCGCCCGGCGTCGGCGGCGGTGCGGGGTGGGGTTCATGGTGGGGGGGATCCGTTCTGGCGAGGACCTGACATCAGCTGGTCGCCGCCGCGCGGTCGAAGGTTGCCCGCTGCGCGGGGGCGCCGGGCCGGGAATAGTGGGAGGCCACAGACCGTTGTCGCGGGTGATTCAAGGTTCAACCATCTGGAGAGTGGTGTCGATGACCGGGACGCAGTTCGGGATCTTCACGGTGGGCGACGTCACGCCCGATCCCACGACGGGCCGCGCCCCCACCGAGCGGGAGCGGATCAAGGCGATGGTCGCCATGGCCCAGCGGGCCGAGGAGGTGGGCCTGGACGTCTTCGCGACCGGCGAGCACCACAACCCGCCGTTCGTGCCCTCCTCCCCCACGACGATGCTGGGCTGGATCGCCGCCCGCACCGAGCGGCTGATCCTCTCCACCGCGACGACGCTGATCACCACCAACGACCCGGTGAAGATCGCCGAGGACTTCGCGATGCTCCAGCACCTGGCCGACGGGCGCGTCGACCTCATGCTGGGCCGCGGCAACACCGGCCCGGTCTACCCCTGGTTCGGCCAGGACATCCGCGAGGGCATCAACCTCGCCATCGAGAACTACGCCCTCCTCCACAAGCTGTGGCGCGAGGACGTCGTCGACTGGGAGGGCCGCTTCCGCACCCCGCTGCAGGGCTTCACCTCCACCCCGCGCCCGATGGACGACACCCCGCCGTTCGTCTGGCACGGCTCCATCCGCAGCCCCGAGATCGCCGAACAGGCCGCCTTCTACGGCGACGGCTTCTTCGCCAACCACATCTTCTGGCCCAAGGAGCACACCCAGCGGATGGTCGAGCTGTACCGCACCCGCTACGCGGCCTACGGCCACGGCACCGCGGAGCAGGCCATCGTCGGCCTCGGCGGCCAGGTGTTCATGCGCCATAACTCAAGGGACGCGGTAAGGGAGTTCCGCCCGTACTTCGACAACGCCCCGGTGTACGGGCACGGGCCATCGCTCGAGGAGTTCACCGCGCAGACCCCACTCACCGTCGGGACGCCGGAGCAGGTCATCGAGAAGACCCTCACCTTCCGCGAGTACGCCGGCGACTACCAGCGGCAGCTGTTCCTGGTCGACCACGCGGGGCTGCCGCTGAAGACCGTGCTGGAACAGATCGACATGCTCGGCGAGGAGGTCGTCCCGGTGCTGCGCGAGGAGTTCGCCAAGGGCCGGCCGGCCGAGGTACCGGACGCGCCCACCCACGCGTCGCGGGTGCTGGCCGCCGCCGCGCGGCGCGAGGGGGCGGACGCCGCATGAGGATCACCGTCGTCGCGTCGGGGCTGAGCGTCCCCTCGTCGACCCGGCTGCTGGCCGACCGCCTGGCGGCGGCCACCGCCGCCAGGACCGAGGGGGCGGAGGTCACCGTCGTCGAGCTGCGGGAACTGGCCGTGGACATCGCCAACCACCTCACCGGCGGCTTCCCCAGCCCGCGGCTGGCGTCCGCGATCGAGTCGGTCACCGACGCGGACGGGCTGATCGTCGTCACGCCCGTGTTCTCCGCCTCCTTCAGCGGCCTGTTCAAGTCCTTCTTCGACGTCCTGGAGCCGGAGTCGCTGGCGGGCAAGCCGGTGCTGCTCGGCGCCACGGGCGGGACGCCGCGTCACTCGCTGGTGCTCGAACACGCCCTGCGTCCGCTCTTCGCCTACCTGCGGGCCGTCGTGGTCCCCACCGGGGTCTACGCGGCCTCCCAGGACTGGGGAGCGGAGGGCGACGACTACGCGGCCGGCCTCGCCGAACGCGTCGACCGGGCGGCCACCGAGCTGGCCGCGCTGCTCGCCCCCGACACCCGGCCGACCCCGCCCCGACCGGTCGCCCGCGGCCGGCGCGACGACGAGCCGGCGAACGTCGTACCGTTCGCCGAACGGCTCGCCGCGCTCGGCATCGAGCCGCCCAGGGACCCCCGCGGCTGAGCCGGCGAGGCGGGGCGCACACGGCCGGCGCGGTCCCGCGCCGGCCGTGCCAGGCCGTTCAGGCAGCCGAGCCCGGAGGGATCAGGGCACCGTGCAGATGACGTACGCGGAGATGTTCTGGGTGGTGGAGCCGGTGTTCTTGCCGAAGACCACCCAGGAGCTGCCCGAGGGGCGGGTGTCGAGCAGGTAGATGTCGAAGGCGCTGGTGCCCGCTCCACCGCCGGTGGGCACCTCGCCGGGAGGACAGGTCACCCAGGCCGACCCCGAGGTGCCGGGGGCGAGGCTGGTCGGGGTGCCGGTGTACTGGTTGTGCGCGGCCAACGGCGTCACGCCCTCGACCGCGGGCACCTCCTTGACGTCACCACCCTGGGTGGAGCCGCCGCCCTGGGCGGCCGCGGTGGCCGTGCCGGCCAGCAGCACCGCGGTGGCGGTCGCGGCGAGGATCCTTGCGCGTCTCATGGCACCTCCATGCAGAGTCGTGCGAGCGCTCCCTCCGCGGACCGCGGAGGACCGGGCCAGACGCTACTGACGGGGCGTCAGGCAGGGGAGGCGCACGGCGCGGGTCATGTGAAGCTCACGACGGGAGCGTGGAATTCGTGATGCCACCGTGAAGCCCGTGTGGAATCGAGGCGCCTTCCTCGCCGACTCAGCCCGCCTCGTACACCTCGCCGCCCAGGTCGAGCCGCGCGGCGCCGGCGGTGGCGCCCGCCAGCCAGGCGCGGAAGGTCTCGACGTCGGCCTCCGGCAGGCCGAGCTCGACGGTCACCTCGACGCCGTACCGCACCTCCCGCACGGGGTGGCCGGCGGCCCGCAGCTCGTGCTCCAGGCGGCCCGCGCGCTCGTGCCCCACGGTGACGGCGGCCAGCCGCAGCCGGCGGCGCGGCACGGTACCGACCGCGTCGAGGGCGGCGCCGACCGCGCCGCCGTAGGCGCGGATCAGGCCGCCCGCGCCCAGCTTGACCCCGCCGAACCAGCGGGTGACCACGGCGGCGGTGAACCGCACCTCGCGGCGCAGCAGCATCTGCAACATCGGCAGCCCGGCGGTGCCGCCCGGCTCGCCGTCGTCGCCGCTCCGCTGGACGGCGGCGTCGGCACCGATGACATAGGCGAAGCAGTGGTGGCTGGCGGTCGGGTGCCGCTGCCTGACGTGGGCGACGAACGCCTGCGCCGCCGCCTCGTCGGCCACCGGGGCCAGGGCGCACCGGAAGCGCGACCGGTTCACCTCGGTCTCGTGCTCGCCCTCGCCGGCCACCGTCAGATACCCGTCCCGCATCGGGCCAGCGTATGCGGCGGGTGGGAATGGTCCGCGGGAGGATGGCGTTGGCCGGGTGGACGCGGACGAGGGAGGCCTGGATGTACGGCGACGAGGCGACGGTGGACCGGATTCTCACCGGGCTCGGGGACACATGGGCGATCGTGGGACTCTCCACCAACGCGCGGCGCCCCGCGTTCGGCGTCGCCCAGGTGTTGCAGCGGTTCGGGAAGCGGATCGTGCCCGTGCACCCGAAGGCCGAGACGGTGCACGGCGAGCGCGGGTACCCGACGCTCTCCGACATCCCGTTCCCGGTGGACGTGGTGGACGTGTTCGTCAACAGCGAGCTGGCCGGCCCGGTGGCCGACGAGGCGGTGCGGATCGGCGCCGGAGCCGTCTGGTTCCAGCTGGGCGTCGTCGACGAGGCGGCGTACGAGCGGGTCCGGGCGGCCGGCCTGGGGATGGTGATGGACCGGTGCCCGGCCATCGAGCTGCGGGCACCGAGGTACCAGCAATGAGATTGTCCGATCGGGCGGCCCGAGGTTAGGGTGCCTCCGTGACTACCGGGTCGGCCACGTGCCATGAGCGAGTGAGGTTGATCCCGGTCATGGCGTGATCGCCGACCGGGCCAGGGGCCCGCCGTTCTCCGTGGAGTGTCGTGTCGGGACCGCGCGCACGCGCGCGTCGTCCCTCCCATCGATCCCCATCGACCACACACCTCACGGAATCACGGAGAACCCGAGCGAGCATGCCCACAGACTTCAACCAGCGGATCATCGACGAGTTCCGCGCCAACGGGGGGCGCGTCTCCGGCCCCTTCGAGGGTGCCCGGCTGATCCTGCTGACCACCACCGGGGCCCGGTCGGGCGCCCGGCACACCACGCCGGTCGCCTACCTGCCGGACGACGGCGGGCGGATCCTGGTGATCGCCTCGGCCGCCGGCGCGCCACGCCACCCGGACTGGTACCACAACCTGGTGGCCCACCCCCGGGTCACCGTCGAGGACGGTGTGTTCAGCTACGAGGCGGAGGCCACCGTGCTCGCGGGCGAGGAGCGCGACCGCCTCTTCGCCCGCGCGGCGGAGGCCGACCCGGGATGGGCCGCGTACCAGGACAGGACCACCCGGACGATCCCCGTGGTGGCGCTGCTGCCGGCGGGCCGCCCGACGCCCACCGCCGCCTCGCCCGGCGCGGGGCTGCGGGCCGTGCACGACGCGTTCCGCCGGGAACTCGCCCTGATCCGAAAGGAGATGGCCGAGTCCGGCGGCGGGGTCGGGCTCGGCGCCCAACTGCGGGTGAACTGCCTGACGTTCTGCCAGGGCCTCGGCCACCACCACTCGATCGAGGATGGCGGCCTGTTCCCGCACTTCGAGCGGGTCCACCCGGAGCTGGCGCCGACGCTGACGAGGCTGCGCCGCGAGCACGAGCGGATCGCGGCGCTGGTCGAGGAGTTGCGGACGCTCGTCACGGCCGAGCAGTCGGAGCCGGGGCACGCGCTGGCCGAGGTCGACCGCCTCACGGCCGAACTGGAGGCCCATCTCGACTACGAGGAGCGGGAGTTGATCCCACTTCTCGACGCGCCCGGCTGAGCGCTAGGGCCTCGACGGCTGCTCGAGCACGGAGAGGAAGTTGCCGGCCGGGTCGCGGAACCAGGCGATGGGCGGACCGCCCTGGCCGCGGTGGACGCCCCGGGCGTCGGCTCCCTCGTACCGCTCGAAGGTGACCCCGCGCTCGGCGAGCCGGTCGACGGCGGCCTCGACGTCGTCGACCGGGAAGTTGAGCAGGGTGCAGGAGGCCGGGGTGTGGTTGGGCTTGGGGTAGACCAGGATGTCCCGGCCGCCCGCGATGTGCAGGAACAGCATGCCGTTCTCCGTGGAGACGTCGAGGCCGAGGGTGTCGCCGTAGAACTCCCTGGCCCGGTCGATGTCGTCCACGGAGAATCCGCTGAACGCCTCGGTGTTCCTGAAGACGGCGTCGGACATGGTGGCCCTCCGGGGGGTCGCGTGCTGGTGCTGTCCACGGTGCCGACTCCCCCGGCCGCCGGAAGTCATCGGTCGTTGGGCCGTTCGGGGACGCCGCGTCCCGCCGTTGCGCCTTGGGACGGGAGTCGCTTGCTGGTAATCCTTCTCGAATGACGCAAACCACCCAGGAGCCGCGGAACCGGTATGTGGATCTGCTGCGGTTCACGGCGGTCTGCTTCGTCTGCGTGGGGCACTGGCTGGTCACCGACATCAGTTACCGGGGCGGCCGGTTGCACGGCGTCGACGCCCTCGCCCTGGTGCACTGGGCGCACTGGTTGACGCTGGTCTTCCAGGTGATGCCGGTGATCTTCCTGGCCGGCGGCTACGCCAACGCGGTCTCCTGGTCCGCGCACCGGCGGCGGGACGCGTGGGGCGGCTGGCTGGCGGAGCGGGCCCGGGGGCTGCTGGTCCCGACCTCGGTCTACGTGGCGACGGGCACCGTCACCGTGGCCGTGTGCCTCCTGGTCGGGGTGGACGCGGGGGTGCTCGCGGAGTTGGGCTGGGCGACGGCCCTGCACCTGTGGTTCCTGCCGCTCTACCTGGCGCTGCTCGCCCTGACGCCCTCGCTGTACGCGTTGTACCGGCGCGTCGGACTGTGGCTGGTGACGGCCACCGTCGTGCTGGCGGCGGTGGTGAACGTGCTGGTGCTCGTCCCCCGGCTGCCGCTGGTGGGGTGGCTCAACTACCTGCTGGTGTGGGGCGGCATGTACCTGCTGGGCTTCGCCTGGCACGACGGGGCGCTCCGCGGCGCCCGGCCGTGGCTGATGGCGGTGGGGGGCACGGTGACCTGGGTCCTGCTGATCACCCTCGGCCCGTTCCCGGTGAGCCTGATCGGGGTGCCGGGGGCCCGGATCGCCAACGCCTCGCCACCGACCGTCGCGTTGTACGCGCACGCCGTCACGGTCATCGGGCTGCTGGTCACGGCCGAGGGCCCGGTCAACCGCTGGCTGCGGGAGCCCCGCCGGTGGCGGCGGGTGGCGGCGGGCAACCGGGCCGCGATGGGGCTCTACCTGTGGCACATGGCGCCGGCGATGGTGGCCGGGGCCGTGCTCTACCCGCTCGGCCTGTTCCCGGAGGTCCCGACGGGCACCGGCTACTGGTGGCTGTTGCGCCTCGCCTGGGTGGGGCTGCTCTGGGTGCTGCTGGTGCCGCTGGTGATGCTGGTGGGGTCGCTGCCCAGGCCGCCCGCCAGGGCGGCGCGCGCCGAGTGGCGGTCGGGCCCCTGGGTGGTGCTGGTCGCGGGTCTCGGCGCGTCCTGCTACGCGCTGGCCAGGATCGCGGTCGCGGGCTTCGCGCCGTCGGGCCGACTGCCCTGGCCGGTGCTGCTGTGCTACGTGGCCGGGGTGCTGCTGGTGCTGGTGGCGTGCGGGCGGCGGCAGCCGGCCGCCGGGACGGCGACCGCCGCCGCCGAGATCCGGTGATCCTCGCGGGGCTCGCCCGTCAGTCCCGCTCCGGAGCGGTGGCGCGGATGCGCGCGGCGGTCTCCCCCGCCTCGGCCAACCGGTCCGTGGCCAACCGCAGTTGCTCGCTCGCGGCCCGGGTGTCGGCCTCGGGGACGCTGACGGAGATCAGGAAGGCCAGGGTGGACTCGAGCGCCTGCGCGGTCTCGGCGGCGAGGCGCCAGATCTCGCCCACCCCGCCCTCGCCGATGGCCTCGCGCATGGCCGCGCCGAGCGGGGTGACGCCGTGCGCGAGCCGGATGGCGCGGTAGTGGGACATGATCAGCCGCTCCAGGACGATCTGGCCGCCGTCGGGGCCCGAGAGGTCGGGGAGTTGGGGCAGCGCGATCCGGCCGTCGACGGTCTCCTCGTTCCGGACCCGCACCTCGGCGGCCTCGAGCAGCAGGCGGGCCAGGTCGACGGGCGCGGCGAGGCCGGCCTGCACGGGAAAGCCGAGCGCCGTCAGGGCGGCGGCGTAACGCTCGGCGTCCGCTGGTGAGTTGGGGGAGTCGGGCGAGTCAGCAGAGGTCATCCGACATGCGTATCACGCTCGCGACTCCCCCGGTGCCGCCGGGCTCGGCCGGCGGCACCGGGGGCGGGCCCCGGGCCCGTCATCACCCGATCTCGGTCCAGGTGAAGGCGACCTCGTCACCCTCGTCGAGCAGCTGCTGGCAGCCGCCGACCAGGGTGGCGGCGCCGTTGACGGAGATCTCGTAGAAGTGGTCGGCGTCCTGCGTGAAGCCGTCGATGGAGGTCACCAGGTAGTCCTGGAACGAGGCGTACCAGACGCCGTCCCAGTCGAAGCCGCCCGCGTCGGCGGCGTCGTCCAGGGCGGCCGTCGGGGTGGCGCCGGCGGCCGGGTTGGCGCCGAGGTTGGTGCCGTCGCACAGCCGGGCCCCGCCGGTGAGCGGGGTGACGACGTGTCCGGTGGTGGTCACCTCGCCGTCGAAGATGACGCCGGCCGGCCCGGTGAGGGTGACGGAGACGGTGACCGGGTCGGCCGCGGCCCGGGCGCCGGCGGCCGCCGTGGCGGACGGGATGGCGGCGAGCGCGGCGAGGCCGGTGGTGGCGGCGACGGCGAGGACACGTCTGGCTCGGGTGGTGGGCATGGGTGGTCGCTCCTCGGATGGTGGTGGTGTGCGGGCCCGGCTGTCGCGGGCGGCTCAGGTGTCGCGGCGGCGGCGGCGGCGCGCGATCAGGTAGGCGGCGCAGCCGGCGAGCAGGAACAGCGCGGCGGCGGCCATCAGGGGGCGGGCGGAGGACGAGCCGGTGTCCGCGAGGTTCCCGTCGGGGCCGGTGCCGCTCGTGGTGGTGCCGGTGGTGGCGCCGGAGGTGGTGGGGCCCGTGGTGGTGGGGCCGCCCGTGGTGCCGTCGCTGGTGCCGCCGGTGGCGGTGGTTCCGTCGGTGGTGCCGCCGTCGGTCGTGCCGTCCGTCGCGGCGCCGTCCGTGGTGGCGCCGTCGGTCGTCGTGCCCGAGGTGGCGCCGGCGTCCGCGCCGTTCGCCGTGGCGCCGTCGCTGGTGTCGCCGTTCGCGGCGCCGTCCGCGTCGGCGCCGTTGGCCGCGCCGCCCGCGCCCGGCTGGCCGGTGGTGGCGCCGGCGGAGCCGTCGTCCGGGGTGCAGTCGATGGGCTCGGTGTCGGGCGCGGAGGAGGCGCCGTCGATCTCGCCGAGCGCCTGGCCGGCCAGCGCCGGTATCGCCTGGGCCGTGGCGCGCAGCGCCAGCCCGTTGGCGACGGGCTCCGTGTAGCCGACGGCGCCCCGGTCGGCCGCCGCGCCGGCGCAGCCGACCTGCACCGAACGCAGCCAGGTCGCGCCGCGCCTGGCCGCCTCCTCCCGGCCGCCGGCGGCCAGGGCCTGGACGGCCAGGGCCGTGGAGTTGGTGTTGGGGGCGCTCGCGGCGTCGTAGCCGAAGCCGCCGTCCTCGCGCTGCCGGCCCTCCAGCCAGTCGAGCGCGGGCTCCGCGTCCGCGGTGCTGCCCACCGCGAGCAGCGCCTGCACGGCCATGCCGGTGCTGTCGGTGTCGGAGGTGCAGCGGTCGGGGTTGCGGCGCAGCGAGAGCGGGTAGCCGCCGTCGGCGCAGCGGGTGGAGGCGAGGAAGTCCACGGCGGAGTCGGGCACGTCGCCGGTGCGCTCCAGGGCGAGCACGGCCAGGGACTGGCTGAACTGGTTGGACATGTCGCCGGTGGTTCCCGCGTCGGTGAAGCGGCCGGTGTCCTGGAGGCGGCCGAGCAGGGTCGCGGTCAGGTCCTGGCCGCCGAAGTCGCCCGGGTCGCGGTGTTCGACGGCCGCGACCAGGGCGAGCTTGGCGGCGCCGCCGGCGAAGACGGTGCCCGCGCCGCCGCCCCGGGTGATGTAGTCGGCGGCGTTCTCCGCCAGCCAGTCGGTGGCCCGGTCCGCGGTGTCGCCCGCGGTGCCGGAGGCGGCGAGCCCGAGCACGATGTCGGCGGTCAGGCCGTGGTCGCCGCCCGCGTGGGTGCCCTCGGTGAGCTGGCCGGCGGCCCAGGTCGCGGCGGCGGCCGCCGGGTCGCGCAGCTCGGGCGGCGCGTCGGCGGCCGCGTTCGCCGCCGGCAGCGTCATGGCGCCGGCCATGAGTGCTCCGGCCAGCGCGAGTCTGGCCGCCGGTCTCCTGCTCGTCGGACTCGTCGGACTCATCGGCTGAGTGCTCCTTCGTGGTGTGCGCGGTGCGGCGCGGATGCGGATGCGGGGGTGAAGGTGACGGGGGCGTCGAACGCGGCACGCCGGGCCGCCCGGCGCAGCGTGGTGAGCACGGCGGGCCCGAGGACCACGACGGCGACGGCGTTGGTCAGGGCACGGCCGGTGTCCCAGCCGAAGGTGGAGGTCGCCAGGGTGTAGAGGACGAAGGTGTGCAGGTTCTCCGGGACGCCGGCCTCGGGGTCGATGGACAGCTGGGTGTCGGGGCCGGTGGCGTAGGGCCAGAACCAGAGGTTCATCAGCAGCCCGAACGCGTAGGCGGCCAGCATCCCGTAGCCGGCGAGCAGCGCGATCTCGGCCCGGCCGGTGGGGCGGCGCGGCAGCAGCCCGGCGCCGAGTCCCACCCAGCCGGCGGCGATCATCTGGAACGGCAGCCAGGGGCCGACGCCGGCGGTCAGCAGCGCGGAGGCGAAGAGCGAGACGGCGCCCAGGGCGAAGCCGAAGCCCGGGCCGAAGACCCGGCCGGCGAGGATGAGCACGAAGAACACGGTCTCGATCCCGGCGGTGCCGGCGCCCAGCGGGCGCAGCGCGGCGTTGACGGCGGCCAGCACGCCGAGCAGGGCGAGGGTCTTGGGGTCGATGCCGCCCTCGGAGAACTCGGCGAGCACCACGGCGAGCACCACCGGCAGCAGCAGCACGAACAGCAGCGGCGCGTGCCCGGCGTGCGCCATGGCCTGCGGCTCGGGTGGGGAGAGCAGCGGCCAGCAGAACATGGCGAGCCCGATCAGGCTGGCAAGCGCCAGCACGGCGGCGGCCCGGGGGCCGACGCGCAGCGCGGTGGCGCGGCGGGTGGTGGACGGCTGCTGGTCGGTCATCCGGCCGCCTCCTGGAGGGTGAGCGCGTGGGCGACCTGCTCGGGCGTGAGCCAGGGCAGCGGGCGCAGGATCTTGGCGACCTGCGGGGCGAAGGCGGGCGAGGCGCAGACGACGTCGGCGGTGGGGCCGTCGGCGACCAGTTCGCCCTCGCCGAGGACGGCGACCCGGTCCGCGGTGGCCGCCACGAACTCCACGTCGTGGGTGGCGATCAGCACCGCATGGCCCTCGTCGGCGAGTTCGCGCACCACCCGGCCGAAGTGCCGCTTGGCGTGGTAGTCCAGGCCCCTGGTCGGCTCGTCGAGAAGCATCACCCGTGGCGCGGCCGTAAGTTGGACGGCGAGCACGAGGGCGAGTCGCTGCCCCTCGGAGAGGTCGCGGGGATGGCGGTCGTCCGGTATGCCGGGCGCGAGACGGTCCAGCAGCGCGCGGCAGGTGCCCGGGGTGGCGGCCGACTCGCGGTCGGCCTGGGCGCACTCGGCGGCCACGGTCTGCAGGTAGAGCAGGTCGGCGGCGCTCTGCGGCACGAGGCCGACGAGTTCCCTGGCGCGCCGCGCGCCGGCCTGGCCGGGGTCGGTGCCCGCGACCGTGACGCTGCCGGAGCGGCGCGGGCCGGAGCCCTGGAGGGCCCACAGCAGCGACGACTTGCCCGAGCCGTTGCGCCCCATCAGCGCGGCGACCTCGCCCGGCCACAGCGTCAGGTCGACCTCGCGGACGGCGACCGCGGAGCCGTAGGTGACGGTGATCCGGTGGGCGTCCAGGGCGGGTTCGCGCTCGCCGCCGGCCGGTTCCGGGGCGGGCGGCAGCTGGCCTTCGAGGCGGCGGCGCAGCGCGGGCGCGTGCCGGCGGGCGTCCCGCACGGAGAGCGGCAGCGGCCGCCAGCCGGCGACGCGGCCCAACTGGACGACGGGTGGTGCGACGTCGGAGTCGGCCATCAGCTCGGCCGGCTCGCCGTCGCGCACGGCGCCGTCGCCGGCGAGGTGCAGCAGCCGGTCGGCGTACTGCAGCACGCGCTCCATGCGGTGTTCGGCGATCAGCACGGTGGTGCCGAGGTCGTGCACGAGGCGCAGCACGGCGGCCAGCACCTCCTCGGCCGCGGTGGGGTCGAGCGCCGAGGTGGGCTCGTCGAGGACGAGCACGGCGGGGTGGGTGGTGAGCACCGAGCCGATCGCCACCCGCTGCTGCTGGCCGCCCGAGAGGGTGCGCAGTGGCCGGTGCCGCAGCTCGGCGATGCCCAGCAGGTCGAGGGTCTCCTCGACCCGCTTGCGCATGGTGCCCGGGTCGATGGCCAACTGCTCCATGCCGTAGGCGAGTTCTTCCTCGACGGTGTCGGTGACGAAGCCGGCGAGCGGGTCCTGGCCGACGACGCCGACGAGATGCGCGAACTCCTGGGGCGCCGCGGCGTCGGTGCGCTGCCCGGCGACGGTGACCGTGCCGCGCAGGGTGCCTCCGGTGAACCGGGGCACCAGTCCGTTGACGGCGCCCAGCAGGGTCGACTTGCCGGTGCCGGTGCGGCCGGTGACGAGGCAGAGTTCGCCCTCGCCGATGTCCAGGGCGACGTCGCGCAGGGTGGGCCGCTCGGCGTCCGGGTAGGTGAAGGTCACCTCGTGGAACGTGATCACGCCGGGGCCTTTCCTGGAGGGGGCGCGGGCTGGTTGGTCGGTGGTGGCGGGGCCAGGACGGCGGGCAGCAGGCCGACGAGCACGGCGACGACCGGCAGCGGCGAGACCTCGGGCCAGCTGAGCGGGTTGAGCGAGGGGTAGAGGTTGGCCGGGTCCACCCGGGAGGACAGGAACATCAGCGCGGCCGTGGTCACCCCGGCGGCGGCGGTGAGCAGTTCGCCGGCCCGCCAGCGGTCGGGTCGGTAGTTGCTGCGCCGCACGCGGCGGCCGCCGAGCAGGAAGCCGAGCACCGCGACGCCGGCCCCGGCCAGCAGCAGCGGCAGGCCCAGGTAGCGCGGGGCGGCGCTGTCCAGCAGCCCGTAGAGACCGGCGCTGATGCCCAGCAGGCCGCCGATGACGAGGGTGCCGACGACCAGCCTGACGCGCGGCGGCGTGTCGCCGGTACGGCCGTAGCCGCGGGAGGCCATGGCGGCGGCGAGGGCGAGCGAGCGGCTGAGCGCGTCCTCGAGCACCGGGACGACGATGCCGCGCAGCGCCGCCGTGCCGCGCTCCCCCGCGCCGCGCAGCCGCCGGGCGCGGCGCACCCGCTGGACGCTCTCGACGAGTTGCGGCGCGACGGAGAGGGCAACCACCACGGAGGTCCCCACCTCGTGCAGCGCGCCGGGCAGCGACTTCAGCAGCCGCTTGGGGTTGGCCAGGGCGTTGGCGGCGCCGACGCACACGACCATGGTGGCCAGTTGCAGCCCGTCGTAGGCGCCGCCGAGCAGCTCCTCGGCGCTGACCGCGCCGAGCAGCCGGATGCCGGCGGCGGCCTCGGGCAGCGGTATCTCGGGCAGCGTGAAGAGGACGGTCCCGCCCTGACCGCCGCCGAACACGATCCGGAACAGCACGCGCATGACGACGATGAAGGCGCCGAAGAGCAGGTACATCCGGAAGGACAGCGCCCAGGGGGCGTCGGTGCGGCGCCGCACCACCACGTACCCGGCGACGGCCAGCACCAGGGCGAGCAGCAGCGGGTTGGTGGTGCGGCTGGCGGCTATCGCGAGGCCGAGGGCCCACAGCCACCAGGCGCCCGGGTGCAGGGCGCGGGGCAGTGTGGTGGCGGCACGGTCCAGGAGGCCCGCGCTCACTGCTCGCCGGCCGTTCGGGCGGCGCGGCGTCTGCGCCAGGCGGCCAGGCCGCCGGCGGCCACCAGGGCGGCGAGCAGACCGAGGGTGGCGATGGTCGAGACGGAGGGGCCGGAGGACTCCGAGGCGGCGCGGTCCTCCTCGAACTCCTCGTCCTGGCCGCTCCAGTCGGCGGCCTCGCTGGGGGCGGGGCCGGGTGTCGCCTCGGTGCGCTCGTCGTCCTCGGCGGCGTCCGCCTCAGCGTCCCGCCGCTCCTCGTCCTCCGCTTCTTCCCCTTCTTCCCCGTCCGGCCGCTGGTCGTCCGCGTCCTCCGTGGGCGGGGTGGCGTCGTCGCCCGGATCCGTCTCGGTCTGTCCGCCGGCGCCGCCGGTGGTGGCGGCGCCGCCGTCCTGGCCGCCGGTGCCACCCGTGCCCGCGCTCGCCGAACCGCCGCCGGTGCCACCGGAGTCGCCTCCGGTCGAGGAACCGCCGCCCGACCCGCCGCCGCCCGACGAGCCGCCGCCCGTCTCGTCCTCCCCGGCCGGACGCAGGGGCGCGACGCCGGGCGCCGGGGAGTCGCCGCTCTCCCGGTCGAGCGAGAAGGACCAGCCCTCGAAGCTGCCCTCCGGTGGGGTGCGGTAGCTGGCGCCGAGCTGGCTGTAGGTCCACTCACCACCGTTCTCCGCGTGCCAGTAGGACCAGTAGGCGTCGGCCGGCGGGGTGTCCACGCAGGGCTCGCGGTCCGTGCCGGGACGGTCGTTGATCCGGCAGACGAAGGCGTCGCCCCAGCGGCTGGTGCCGCTCACCTCGAACCCGGCGTTGCGCAGCGCCGCGAGACCGTCGGACTGGCCGCCGGGGGCGCATCGCACCACCCGGCCGCCGCCGAGCTCACGGAAGTCGACGACCACGGTCACGCCGCTCGCGTCGGGGCAGAATCCGGCGGTGCCGGCGAGGGTGGGCCCCGCGGCGTGGGCGCCGGCGGGCAGGAACGCCGTCAGCATGGCGAGCAGCGCCGCCAGGACGGCTGCGCGGACTCCGGCGCGGGGCATCGTGTCCCTTTCGATGAGAGACCGCCAAGGCCTCCCTCACGGAACCGATGCGCGGCAAACCGATCGGCTGCGGCGGCGCATCAGGCTTCCACTCTGCAGACCGTGACAGTGAGAAGCTGTCCGCGGGCACGCCGAGCGATCCGACTCACGACGCTTCGCGCCGTTCACGGTTGCAGGTCAGTGCCGGAATTCCACCGGCTTCCCTCGGTTGTGCCCGCATGGAGTTGTCCATCCGCCCCCGGGCGGAATCGTCCCTCAGGATAAGGCCAATTCGCACCCCTGACCAGCCGTCCAGGGGTGGCCTACGCCTCATCGGAGGGCGGCCGCAGCGCCTTTCCCGCGGCAGCCACGAACGCGGCGCGCGCCTGGGCGATCTCGTCGAGCGAGCGCTCGCCGCGCAGCAGGTCGACCAGGGTCCGCGCGGACTCGGCGACCTCGGTCGGCCCTTCGAGCGTCACCGCGTCGAACGCCCGGCGCAGCGCCGCCCGGTCGGTGGCCCGGCCCTCGGCGGCCTCCAGGAACCGCAGATAGGTGACGCGCCGCTGGTCGAGCATCCGGACGGACCGCTGCTCGGCGATCGACATCCGGACGGTGGCGACCATCGCCGCCGCCTGCCGCTCGCCCGCGCTGCGGGCGAACCAGCCGGTGACGAGACTGCCGGCGACGGCCGCCGCGGCGGCGATCAGCGCGATTCCCCAGTCGCTCATGGCCCCTCTTCCTTCCCCGGTACGATCGGCCCATGCCGCCCGACGACGCCCAGATCACCTCGCTGAACTGCGGAAACGGCGCACAAACCCCAACTCTGAAGACTAGTATGGATACTTGGGCGACGGGCGACGGGCGACGGGCGACGGGCGACGGGCGACAGGCGACGCGGAGGTCGGTGCTGTTCGCCGCGCGATCCGCGGTGGCGCTGCACCGACTGCTCGACGTGCTCCCGGTCTTCGAGGGTGACGACCGGGTCGAGCGGTACTTCACCCTGGTCCCCGGCTCCGAGTTCGGCGTCGGGGCACTGGCCGCCGTCGGACGCGCCGGGGGGCGCACCATCCCGTGGGACGAGGCCCGCGGGCGGGCGTTCGACCTGGTCGTCGCGGCCAGCCCCAAGGGGGAGCTGAGCGAGCTCCACGGCCCCCTGGTCCTGCTCCCCCATGGCGCCGGCTACGGCAAGACGCTCCCTGGCGAGGGCTCCGGCGGCGCGCCCTCCGGGCTCGACCGGGCGTATCTGACGTCCCGCGGCCGGCCGGTCGCCGCGCTGCACGCGCTGGCCCACCCCAGCCAGGTCGACCGGCTGGCGGTCGAGAGCCGGGCGGCGGCGACCGTGACGACGGTCACCGGCGACCCGACGCTGGAGCGGATCCTCGAATCCGCCGTCCTGCGCCCGAAGTTCCGGGCCGCCCTCGGCACCGGTGGGCGCCGGCTCGTCGTCATCACGTCGACCTGGGGTCCCGAGTCCCTGCTCCGACGCCGGCCCTCGCTGCCCGCCGAGCTGCTGGCCGGCCTGCCGTACGACGCCTACCAGCTGGCCCTGGTCGCGCACCCCAACGAGCACAGCGAGCGGGGCGCGCTCCAGTTCAGGGAGCCGCTGCGCCCGGCGCTCGACGCGGGGCTGGTACTGGCCGAGCCACACGAGGAGTGGGCCTCGGTGCTGGTCGCCGCCGACGTCGTGATCAGCGACCACGGTTCGACGGCGCTCTACGCGGCGGCGCTCGACCGGCCCGTCATCGCCGCCTACGACGGCGGCCGGGAGCTGATACCCGGCAGCCCGACGGCCGAACTGCTCGCCGGCAGCCCGCGGTTCGCGGGCCCGGACAGCGTCGGCGCGGCACTCGCGGGCCATCGTCCCGGGGCGGCCCGCGCCCGCACCGGACTGGCCTTCGCCCACCAGCACGAAGCCCTGGCGCGGCTCCGGGCGAGCGTCTACCCGCTGCTCGGGCTCGATCCGCCCGCGTGGCCCGCCGTCCCCCGACTCCTGCCCGTTCCCGCGCGGCCTGCCGGCGGGCCCGGCGCCTTCGCCGTCCGGACCCGGATCAGCGGGACCGAGGTGCGGGTCGAGCGCTTTCCCGACCGGGTCGGACCTGACGGCCACTTCCTCGCCGCCGAGTCCGGCTCGGCGGGCCGGAGACACGAGGAGACGGCGGGGCTGCTCTACCGCCGGTCGCCGGGCGAGCCCGCGCCGCACGCCGAGGGCCGCAGCGCCGAGCGCTGGCTCCTCGACACCCTCGCGGACCATCCGGCCTGCCAGACGGCCGGGATCATCCTCTCCCCGGAACTCTGCCTGCTGGCCTCCCGATCGGGCCCACCGTTGGCGGCCAGGATCGAGCAGAGCCGCCAGGACGGCACGGCGTACCTCCCTGACCCCGCCGCGGTCCTCTGCGGGCTGCACGCCTGGCGACCGGCCCCGCCCCCGGAGTTCACCTGCGTGACAGGGGGCCGCGCGAACCGGGTGCGGCTCGCCCCCGCGACGCCGGCGGAGCTGGCACGGACGGTGTGGGCCGGGCCCTGAGGAACCGGGCCGGAGAGGGCCTAGGCTCAGGGCATGGACCATGAGCCGATGCGACGAGTCGCCGAGTTCCGCGAGGTGTTCGATGGTGAGGCCGGGGCCGAACGCCCCGAACTGGCGGAACACCGCCGGACGTTGCTGACCGAGGAGGCGCGCGAGGCCGCCGGGGCCCTCACCGACCTCGCGCAGGCCCTGCGCACCGGCGACGACCCGCTCACCGCCTACCAGGCGGTGGCCAAGGAACTGGCGGACGTCCTCTACGTGACCTACGGCGCCGCGGACGCGCTGGGCATCGACCTGCCGGCCGTCTTCGTCGAGGTCCACCGGTCCAACATGAGCAAGCTCGACGCGGACGGCCGGGTTCTCCGCCGGGCCGACGGCAAGGTGCTCAAGGGCCCGGGCTACCGGCCACCGGTCCTCGACGGCCTCGTCGACCGGCCGTCGGCCGGTTCCTGAGCGCTCGCGCGGCCGCCTCCGCCCGAGGCGCTCAGCCGTCGACGCCGTTGCGTCGGCGGATGGCGTGGGCCAGCTCGCGGTGTTCGGCGGCCGCCTCCTCCTCGCCCGCCTCCTCGGCCAGCGCGCCGAGCGTGTCCAGGACGCGCGCCTCGTCATAGCTGGAGCCGCGTGCCCTGGCAGCGGCCAGCGACTCCTCGTACAGCACGCGCGCCGCGTCGAGCCGACCGCGTCGACGCAGCACGCCGGCGAGTGCGAAGCCGGTGCGGGCGGCCATCCGCGGGCGCCCGAGCTCTCCCGCCATCGCCTCGTGGGCGGTGGCCAACAGCTCGGCGGCGCGGTCGAGTTCGCCGAGCTCGGCCAGGGCCTCGCCGAGTCGGTAGGTCTGGAGCGCCGCGCCGTAGCGGTTGCCGATCGCCAGGTGGACCTGTCGTGCCGCCTCGAACTCCTCGGCCGCGCCGGCCCAGTCGCCCCCGACCGAGCGGAGTGATCCGGTGAACTCGCGGACGGAGGCGGCGAGCTTACGCTCGGGGGCGCTGTCGCCGAGGGCGGCGGTAGCCGTCCCGGCGCGCGTCATCTCCTCGCCCGCCTCGGACACGTCGCCACGCTCCCACAGCGCTCTGGCCAGCTGGCACCGCATCCGGATCAGCGCCGGCACGTGGCCGGCGCGCTGGGCCGCGGCGACTCCGGTGCGGAAGGCATCGACGGTGTCCACGTAGCGCTTGTGGTCGAGGAAGTGGGTCCACAGCGGCTCGCACAACGCCCATGCCTCGGCGTCGAGTCCGTGCTCGTGGGCGAGGCGGACGCCGGCGTACAGCGCGTGCCGCTCCTCCTCCAGCCAGCGCAGGGCGCGCGTCTTGGCGGCGTCCCCGGGCCCGAAGTCGACGTCGGGAGCGTCTGGCAGTGCGGGGACCGGTTCGCCCAGGGTCAGTCGGCTGCCGGCCGCGATCAGGTCCGCGCGTTGCGCCTGACGCAGGTACCAGCGGACGATCCGCCGGCGGGCCTGGGCGAGTTGGTCCTCGTCGGCGTCGTGACGGGCGCGCCGCCTGGCGTGCGCGCGCAGGGGCCCCGGCACGCGCTTGTGGTCGCCGCGCGGTTCGAGCAGCCCGGCGGTCTCCAGCTCCTCGATGGCGTCCTCGGCGGCCTCGGCGCCCCGGCCGAGCAGGGCCGCCGCGGCGGCCGGGGACAGGGGCGCGTCGGGCGCGGCGCCCAAGAAGCGGTAGAGCAGGGCGGCTTCGGGGCCGAGGTCGCGGTATGCGGCGTCCCACACCTGGTCGACCATGGGCAGCCCTCGCTCCTCCAACTCGGCGGTGAACGTGGTGAGCAGCCGCGCCAGCGGACGTCGGCGGTGCTTGCGGACCAGCCGGGCGGCGACGTGCAGGGCGACCGGCAAGCCGGAGCAGAGCCGCAGCAGTCGGGCGACCGCCTCGGGTTCGGCGTCGAGCCGCGGATCGTCCACCACGCTGCGCAGCAGCCGGAGGGCGTGGGCGTCGTCGAGCGGGCCGAGCCGGAGTTCGACGCCGCCGCCGTCCGGCAGGTCGTACAGCGGGCCCTGACTGGCGACGATCACGGTGCTGCCGCCCGAGGCGGGCAGCAGTGGCTGTACCTCGCTGCCGTAGCGGACGTTGTCGACGAAGACCAGCAGCCGTTTCCCCTCGGTCAGCCGCCAGTACTGCCGGCGGCGGGCGCCGAGCGAGAGGTTCAGCCAGTCGGACCCGTCGCTGAGCGGGCCGAGCAGGTCGCCCAGGACGTCGAGGACGTCCACCACGCCGTCCCGGCGCAGTTCGTCGAGGTCGAGGTAGAGGACGCCGTCGGCGAACCGGTCGCGGAGCCGACGGGCGAGGTGGAGTCCGAGCTCGGTCTTTCCGACACCGCCGAGGCCGCTCAGCGCGATCCACAGCGGCCTGCTGGGTTCGTCCCACTCGGCCACGGCCCGCAGGGCGCGCGCCCGTTCCTCGTCCCGGTCGATGAAGTCCACCGTCTCGGGCGGGATCTGATACGTCATCCGGGGCCGACTCCGATGCCTCGCGCCAGTTCTCGACGGGCCAACTCTATGCCGGACGAGGGCCGTCGAGCAGGGCGCGGACGCGGTCAGCGGCCGAGGCCCTCCAGCACGACGGCGCCGGGGAGTTGGAGGAGCGCCTTGCCCGGCAGGATCAGCTTGCCGCGGCGCCGACCGCTGCCGACGAGGACGTGCGGCAGCTCGGTCACGGCGGCGTCGAGCAGCAGGGGCCAGTCGGCGGGCAGCCCGATCGGGGTGATGCCGCCGTACTCCATGCCGGTGGCGCCGACGGCGGTGTCGTGCGGCGCGAAGGACGCCTTGCGGGCCGCGAGTTGGCGGCGGACCACGCCGTTGACGTCGACCCGGGTGGTGGCGGGGACCAGGCAGGCGGCGAGGCTGGTCTCGCCGGCCCGCTTGCCGGCGACGACGACGCAGTTGGCGGACGCGTCGAGCAGGTCCCTGCCGTAGCTCTCGACGAAGACGGCGGTGTCGGCCTTCTCCGGGTCGGTGTCCACGTAGAGCACCTCGTCGGCCGGCAACGGACCCCGCCAGTCCCGGACGGCGGCGGCCACCGGCTCAACGAGCAGGTCCAGGCAGTCGGGGGCGGGGCGGACGTCGGCGAAGTCTCCGATGGGGGCGCGCATGTCGGCACGCTACCGCACGCCCGGCGCGGGTCAGTGGGAGTAGCCGGGGACCGAGACGGCCATGGTCATCTCGACCGGCTCGGTGCCGTCGTTGCGGTAGGCGTGCGCGACGTGGGACTCGAAGGAGGCGGAGGCGCCGGCGGGCACCTCGTGGTCGACGCCGTCCAGACGCAGGGTCAGCACGCCGGCGGTGACGTGCAGCAGCTCGGAGGTGCCGATCGGGTGGGGGTCGGAGGCGCTGCTCTCCCCCGGCATGAGACGCCACTCCCAGAGCTCGAGCGGCCCGGGTGCCTCGGTGCCGGCGAGCAGGGTGCTGTGGCTGCCGGCCGCCGTGGACCACAGGCGGACGGCCTGCTCGGCGGGGACGAGCCGGACCTTCGGCGCCTGGTCGAAGTCGAGCAGCGTGGTGATGCTGACGCCGAGCGCGTCGCCGACCTTCACCACGGTGCCGACGCTGGGGTTGGTCCGCGCCTGTTCGATCTGGATGAGCATGCCCCGGCTGACGCCGGCGCGGGCCGCGAGGGCGTCCAGCGTGAGGCCGCGTTCGGTGCGCAGCCGCCGCAGGTTGCGGGCGAGCGACTGGGAGAGCTGGTCGAGGTTGGTCACGGGCGCGGGCCTCTCGATCAATATACTGAATGGCACAGTGCAGTATTTTGAGCTACGGTGCGCTGGACTTCATGTTCATCAGACTGCACTGCGAGGTATCCGATGGTAGCCCTGGCCCTGGCCACCAGCCTGCTCTGGGGGTTGGCAGACTTCGGTGGCGGGCTGCTGGCGCGGCGCGTCCCGGCGCTCACGGTCACGGTGGTCTCGCAGGCGCTGGCCGTCGTGGTGCTCGGCGCCGTCGTGGTCGCCACCTCGGCGTGGACGGAGTTCGGCTGGCGGCTGTGGTTCGCGGTCGCGGCCGGAGTGATCGGCCCGCTGGTGCTGCTGTGCTTCTACCGGGCGCTGGCGCGCGGGCCGATGGGCGTGGTGTCGCCGCTGGTCTCCACGGCGGTGGTGGTGCCGTTCGCGGTGGCGCTGCTCCAGGGGGAACGGCCGGGCGGCGCGCAGTACACCGGGCTGCTGGTCGCCTTCGCCGGCGTGGTGCTGGCCGGCGGGCCGCAGCTGCGCGGCGCCGCGGTGCAGCGCGAGACGCTGGGCCTGACGCTGGTGTCGGCGCTCGGCTTCGGCGCGGTGCTGGCGCTGATCTCCGCGGCGTCCACGACGGTGACCGGCCTGTTCCTCGCCCTGTTCACGCAGCGGCTGTGCAACGTGCTGGCCGGCGGCGTCGCGCTGTGGGTGGCCGCGCGGCGCGGCTCGCCGGTGCTGCCCGCGGAGGGGCTGGGCGCGGTGCGGTCCGCCCTGCCCTCGTTGCTCTTCGTGGGGCTCGCCGACGTGGCGGCCAACGCCACCTACACGCTGGCCACCCGGATCGGCCCGGTGACGGTGGCCGCCATGCTGGCCTCGCTGTACCCGGTGGTGACGGCGCTCGCCGCCTGCGGCATGCTGCGCGAGCGACTACGCGCCGTCCAGGCCGCGGGCGCCTGTCTCGCGATGACGGGCACGCTGCTGCTGGCGACCGGCTAGCGACTCAACCGCCGTCGACCGGCGGGTCGTTGGGCCGCAGGGTCCACAGCACGGTCATCTCGCCCGTGACGGCGCCGTCCTCGCGGGTGATGTCGATGGTGATGGGGAACTCGGGCCGCCGGCCGGCGTCGAGTTCGGCCAGCACATCGGCGGCCGGGCGGCCCAGGGTGGCGACGGCGGTCACCGGTCCTCTGGCGACCTTCTTGAAGGCGATGTCGGCGCGGACCGGCAGCGGCACGGCGCGGGACAGCTGGTCGCCGAAGGCGGCCAGGACGATGGCGCCGCTCGCGGACTCGGCCAGCGTGAACATGGCGCCGGCGTGCGGGCCGCCGAGGTGGTTGGCGAACTCCGGCTGGTCCGGGAGGCGGAGCACGGCGCGCTCCGGCGTGACCTCCTCGTACTGGAGGTTGAGCGTCCGGACCATGGGCACCGTGGCCGCGAGCAGTTCGCCGACGGACGGCTCCGCGGCGGGCGTGGCGTCAGTCATACGATGAGGTTACCAGCGAGTAATGAAGCTGGGAACGGGGTCGCCCGCCCGATCCGGCCGGCCGGTCAGGCCAGGTCGAAGGCGCCGGACGGCGGGCGGGGCGAGGGCAGGCCGGCGGCCGCCCGCACCGGTTCGGCGTCGCCGATCAGCCGGGTCAGCTCCGCGCCGTGCACCACCCGGGCGGGAAACGGGTCGGCGGCGGCCCCCCGGGCCAGTTCGGCCACCGGGAGCGGGGCGTCGGAGGCGACCAGCACCACGTTGCCGAAGCGTCGGCCGCGCAGCACCGCGGGCTCGGCGATCAGGCACAGCTCGGCGAAGTGGACCCGGAGCGTGGCCAGTTGGGCGCGGGTGAAGTCGAGCGGCGCGGAGTCGGCGAGATTGGCGGCATAGCTGCCGCCGGGCCGCAGCACCCGGGCCGCCTCGGCGACGTGCCCGACGCCGGTGAGATGGGTGGGGATCCGGGAGCCGCGGAAGACGTCGGCCAGGACGACGTCCGCCGAGTCGGTCGGCGCCGCGGCCAGCAGCGCGCCCGCGTCCTCGACCACCACCTCGATCCCCGACCCCGGCGGCAGCGGCAACCGCTCGGCGACCAGGTCGACGAGCCCCCGGTCCACCTCGGCCACCCGCTGTCGCGAGCCTGGCCGGCGCCAGGCCGCGTAGCGGGGCAGGGTGAGCGCCCCGCCGCCCAGGTGCAGCACGTCGAGCGGGGCGCCGGGCGGGGCGGCCACGTCCAGCACGTGGGCGAGCCGCCTGGCGTACTCGAACTCCAGGTGACCCGGGTCGTCCAGGTCCAGGTGGGACTGGGGCGCGCCGTCCACGGTGAGCAGCCAGGCGCGCGGCCGGTCGAGGTCGGGAAGCAGCCGGGCGGTGCCCAGGTCGACGGCCCTGACCACGGGTGTCGGCTCGTCCTGCGCGTCCGGGATGGGCTCGTGCACGGTCCCATTCTGGCCCGCCGGTCCTGGAGGCGCGCTCCAGGACCGGCGGGCCGGCCGCGGTCAGGCGCCGTCGACCGCCGTGACGGTGCCGGCGCCGACGGTGCGGCCGCCCTCGCGGACGGCGAAGCCGAGGCCCGCCTCCAGGGGCACCGGCTGGCCGAGCTCGACCGCCATGGTGACGGTCTCGCCCGGCAGCGCCACGCCGCCGCCGGGCAGCGTGATGTCGCCGACCACGTCCGCGGTCCTGATATAGAACTGCGGCCGGTAGCCGGTGGCGATCGCCGTGCGCCGGCCGCCCTCGGCGGCCGACAGCAGGTACACCTCGGCCGTGAAGCCGGAGCGTGGCACGACGCTGCCCGGTCGGGCCACCACGTGCCCCCGGCGCACCGCGTCCCTCGCCACTCCGCGCAGCAGCAGGGCCACGTTGTCCCCGGCCTGGGCCTCGGCCATCGGCTTGCCGAAGGTCTCGAGCCCGGTGACCACGGTCTCGACGTCCGCGCCGAGCACCGCCACCCGGTCGCCGAGCCGCACCGTGCCGCGCTCGACGGCGCCGGTGACGACCGTGCCGCGCCCGGTGATGGTGAGCACGTTCTCCACCGGCAGCAGGAACGGCGCGTCGAGGTAGCGCTCCGGCACCGGGACGTAGGTGTCCACGGCGTCGAGCAGGGCCTCGATGGCGGCGGTCCAGCGCGGCTCGCCGTTGAGCGCGCCGAGCCCGGAGACCCGGACCACGGGCAGCAGCTCACCGGGGTAGCCGTGCGCGGTGAGCAGCTCGCGGACCTCGAGCTCGACCAGGTCGGTCAGCTCGTCGTCCCCCGCGTCCGCCTTGTTGAGCGCCACCACGATGTGCTCGACGCCGACCTGACGGGCCAGCAACACGTGCTCGGCGGTCTGCGGCATCACCCCGTCGAGCGCCGAGACGACCAGGATCGCGCCGTCCAGCTGGGCCGCGCCGGTGATCATGTTCTTGACGTAGTCGGCGTGGCCCGGCATGTCGACGTGCGCGTAGTGCCTGGTCCCGGTCTCGTACTCGACGTGCGAGATGGTGATGGTGATGCCGCGCGCCGCCTCCTCCGGGGCCCTGTCGATCCGGTCGAAGGGGACGAAGGAGCCGGTGCCACGGTCGCTGAGCACCTTGGTGATGGCGGCGGTCAGGGTCGTCTTGCCGTGGTCGACGTGGCCCATGGTGCCGATGTTCAGGTGCGGTTTGGTGCGCGTGTACGCCTGCTTGGGCATGGCGGGATGCTTCCTCGCTGCTGGCTGGTCTCCCGGCGCGGGCTGACGGCCCGGGGCCGGGGCGCGGACCCCGTCGCTGACCGGCCGACCCTCCCCCTGCGGGGTCCGCGGTGTGTCCGGGAAGGGTCAGCTTCGGGCGCCGTCCAGGTGGGCGACCGGGGTGGGGGGTGCGAGGAGGACGACGGCAGCCTTCGGCGCGTCCGCCAGGGCGGACGGCGCGAGAGCGAAGGCGTGCCGGAACATGTGCCCATGATCGCGCCGCCGGGGTCCGGCCGTCGAACGGTTTTCGCGGCCCGCGTTACGGCTCGCGTCGCGCTCTGGCTTAGAGTGCCGTGGGAACGGGGTGTGGGGTCGTTCGGCGCCCACCCCAGCCCATGCCGTCGCCCGCTCTTTCACACGCCCGGGATGCCGCAGAGTCCATGTCTTGGTTCGAATCGATCATTCTCGGGCTTGTCCAGGGGCTGACGGAGTTCCTGCCGATCTCCTCCAGCGCCCATCTGCGGCTCACCGCCGTGGCCTTCGACTGGGAGGACCCGGGCGCCGCGTTCACCGCCGTGACGCAGATCGGCACCGAGCTCGCGGTGCTCATCTACTTCCGCAAGGACATCGTGCGGATCGTGTCCGCCTGGTTCCGGTCGCTGACGGACAAGGAGGCGCGCTCGAACCCCGACGCGCGGATGGGCTGGCTGGTGATCATCGGCACCATCCCGATCGGCGTGCTCGGGCTCACCCTCCAGGACGCCATCGACGGGCCGTTCCGCGACCTGCGTCTCATCGCCATGAACCTGATCGTGCTGGGCGTGATCCTGGGCGTCGCCGACCGGATGGCGGCCCGCGACGCGTTGGGGGGCCGCCACCGGGCGGTCCGCGAGCGCAAGTCGCTCGACCAGCTGAGCGTCAGGGACGGCCTGCTGTTCGGGCTCTGCCAGGCGATGGCACTGGTGCCGGGCGTCTCCAGGTCGGGCGCGACGATCACCGGCGGCCTCTTCCTCGGCTACAAGCGGGAGGCGGCCGCCCGGTACGCCTTCCTGCTGGCCATCCCCGCCGTGCTCGCCTCCGGCGGCTACGAGCTCACCTCGATCGGCGAGGAGGGCTCCCACGTCTCCTGGGGTCCGACGATCCTGGCCACGGTCGTGGCGTTCGTCGTCGGCTACGCCATCATCGCCTGGTTCATGAAGTGGGTCAGCACCCGCAGCTACATGCCGTTCGTCTGGTACCGGGTCGTCATCGGCGTCGTGCTGCTCGCGCTGATCTTCTTCGGGGTCGTGGAGCCGCACGCCGGCGAGGGCATCGGCGGCGGCGACGAGGTCACCACCTCAGAGGAGGGCTGAGCGCCCCCGGCACCGCGGGCACCCGCCCGGGATCCGGCGCGCCGCCGTCATGCCTCGGGGATCTCGCGGCCGTAGTTGGCGAGGGTGATGGAGTCCGGGTCCGGGCCGCGTCGCACGCCCTGGTCGAGTCCGTCGATCGCGCTCAGCTCGGCGTCGGTGAGTTCGAAGTCGAAGACGTCGAAGTTCTCGGCGATGCGCTCGGGCCTGGTCGACTTGGGGATCGCGGAGCGGCCCTGTTGCAGGTGCCAGCGCAGCATGACCTGCGCGGGGGTCCTGCCGTGGGCGCGCGCGACACGCGCGATGACCGGGTCGTCCAGCGTGCTGGTGCCGTCGCCGCCGAAGTAGAACGTGATGCCGCCGATCGGGGACCACGCCTGGGAGAGGATGCCGTGCCGGGCGTCGACCGCGAGCAGCTCGGACTGGCGGAAGTAGGGGTGGACCTCGATCTGGTTCACCGCCGGCACCACCGAGACGGAGGCCAGCAGGCGGTCCAGGTGCTCGGGCATGAAGTTGCTGACGCCGATGGCGCGGACCCTGCCGTCGGCCTGCAGCCGCTCCAGGGCACGGTAGGCGGCGATGGTGCGCTCGAACGCGCTGGGCAGGGGCTGGTGCAGGATCAGCAGGTCGAGGTGGTCGACGCCGAGCTTCCCGACGGCCTTCTGGAACGCGTGCAGGGTCTCCTCGTAGCCGTAGTCGTTGATCCAGACCTTGGTCTCGAGGAACAGGTCGTTGCGCCGGAGGCCGGAGCGGCGGATGGCCTCGCCGACCTCGCGTTCGTTGAAGTAGGCCGCGGCCGTGTCGATGTGCCGGTACCCGATCCGCAGCGCGGTCTCGACCGCCTCGACCGTCTGCTCCGGCGGGGTCTGGAAGACCCCGAACCCGAGGGCGGGGATGTCGACGCCGTTGTTCAGCGTGAGGCTCGTCGTGCTCGTCGTCATGACCGCAGGCTAGGCCGACGGCCGGGCCCGGAGGCAGGCCGTGACACTGCCCGGAACGACATTCACCCTCCCGCCGGGGACCGGTCGGGCGGCGGGCCGTCAGCCGGCTTCGTCCCGCGGGCCAGGGGGTTCGGACGGCTCGGTGAGCAGCGTGAGGTGGGCGAGGTCGCCTGGCGGCGGGGTCGTCACCGACCAGAGCGGGGCGGGGGTGCCGTCGGCGACCGCGGCCGGCGCGTCGGTGAGGTTCATCCGCGCGCGCAGCCGGCCGTAGAAGTCCATCGGCTTCAGGCGCGCGGCGCGCAGCCGGCGCCGGGCCGCGTAGACGCCGATCCAGTCGCCGGGGTCGAGCACGCCGCGCAGCTGACCGTCGACGCTGACGGCCGCCTGGCCCGACCGTTCGAGCACCCGGAGGCCGATGGGCTCGTCGGGTGCCGTGACGACGGAGCGGTCGAACGCCATGTGCGGCGCGATCGGGGTGAAGACGAGGGCCTCGGCGCGGGGCGACACCACGGGTCCGCCGGCGGCGAAGCTGTAGGCGGTGGAGCCGGTCGGCGTGGCCACCAGCAGGGCGTCGGCCGAGTAGGAGGCCAGCAGCCTCCCGGCCAGGTAGACCCCGACGGACACCTGCCGGTCCCGCGAGAGCTTCTCCAGGACGACGTCGTTGAGCGCGAAGACGTTCAGCGCGATGCCCCACTCGTCGTCGGTCGCGCAGTCCGTCCGCACCCGGGGCGGCGGCAGCAGGGGCCCTCGCCCGTACCTCATCAACGCCTCGACGTCCGGCGGCACTTCGAGCCGGCGCGAGGCACGCAGCGTGAGCAGCATGCGGTGGTCGACGGCGAGCCGGCCGGCCAGCACCGCGTCCAGCGCCGAGAGCACCTCGTCCGCCGAGACCTCCGTCAGGAACCCGAGACGGCCGAGGTCGACGCCCAGGAGCAGCGCGTCGTGCTCGGCGGCCAGCCGGGCGCCGCGCAGGAAGGTGCCGTCGCCTCCGAGGGTGACGATGAGGTCGGGATCGCCGGCGGACGCGACCTCCTCGCGGGCGCTGCGCCGCCCGCCCTCCTCCCACACGTCGATGTCGGCGCAGGGCAGGGCGTGTTCGGCGCACCACGCGTGCACGGCCCGTGCCGCGTCCCGCGCCGCCGGGCGCCCGCCGTGCACGACCAGACCGACCCGGCTCACCGTCACGTCCGCCTCCACAGTGGTTCGCGGACGAGCGCCCGCGGACCGCACGCTCCGCCGGCCCCTCGCCGTCGGTCCGCCATTCTCTCCCGACGACGTCCCGAATGCCGGGTATGGGCGGGTGCGCGTCCTTCGGGTGCGCGGCGGGTGGGCGGGGCGCTCGACCAGGGGCGGTTCGGTGCGGAGCACCGACAGGTTGGTTCGGGTAGGGCGGTCGGTGCCGCATCGGTCCTCGCCTGCCGTCAGAGCCAGCCTGGCAGCACGAAGACGGCGCAGGACACCAGGGGCGCGATCGCGATCATGCTCATGCCCCAGATCATCAGCCCTCGGAACGTCGCGTCCCGGGCCTCCGCCGGGGTGCTGGCCACGACGAGCGCTCCGCTGGTGGAGAACGGGGAGGAGTCGACCACCGAGGCCGAGATCGCCAGCGCGGTGATCAGGCCGACCGCGCCGACCTGCCCGGTGTACAGGAAGGGCACCGCGAGCGGGACGAGCGCGCCGAGGATGCCGGTGGTCGACGCGAACGCCGAGACGCCGCCGCCGATGAGACAGATGAGGAAGGCGGCCAGCAGCGGGGTCCCGATGCCGGCGACGCTCTCGCCGAGGTGGTCGATGGTGCCCACGCTCTCCATCAGCCCCACGTAGGTGACCACGCCGCAGACCAGCATCACGGTGGGCCACGCGACGTCGGAGACGCATGTCCTGGTGGTCTCGGGCCACAGCAGGAGGAGGGTGGTGGCGATGCTCAACGCCAGCAGCCCCACGTCGAACTCCAGCGCGAGCGCGCCGACCGCCAGCACGACGAGTCCGGCGAGCGTCGCGATTCGCTGCGCGTTCAGGGTGGTGACGTCCGTGTCCTTCGTGTCAGCCGCCCGGGTCACGGTGCTCCCGCCGCCGCCCGGCCGGTCCGTCTCGCCCCGCCGGGCGGGTTCGGCGTCGACGCGCCGGCGCAGCAGCCGCCGCCCGCCGAACAGGAAGAACACCACGACGCTCAGCAGCGTGTTGAAGAGCAGGGAGCTGACCCACAGCGTGACGGGGCTGCCGGGCAGCCCGCTGCGCTCCACGACCCCGTTGGTGGTGCTGCCGTAGATGCTGATCGGCGAGAAGCCGCCGGCGCTGGCGCCGTTGATGACGAGCAGCCCCATGAGCATCGGGTCGATCCTGTGGCGGGTGGCGAAGTTCAGGCCGATCGGCGCCATCATCGCCACCGCGCCCGGCACCACGGCGCCCACCGCCGTCAGCAGGCTGGTGACGACGAACATCACCCAGGGGATCAGGGCTATCCGCCCCCGCACGGCCCGCACCCCGGCCTGGATGAGCCAGTCGACCGTGCCGTTGCACCTGGCGATGGCGAAGAGCAGGGTCACGCCGACCAGGACGACGAAGAGGTCGCCGGGGAATCCGGCGAAGAGGTCGTCCTCGGTCTTTCCGAAGACGAAGGTGCCGAGCAGGAAGGCGCCGAGGAAGGCGACCGCTCCCATGTTGACGGATCGCACGGTCGCGAAGAGGAAGACGAGAACCAGGCCGACGATGGAGAGTGCTTGGGGGGACATCGACGCTCCTCGGGGCAGACGTTGGCTCGCGGGGGGTGACGCCGAGGCTGCGGGGCGCTAGGCGCCCGGTTCTCCCCGGTCACGGTCGGCCAGCGCCTCCCGCACCAGTTCCACCGGGTGCCAGGCGGTGCGGCCCGCGCCGTGGAAGATCTGCTGCCGGCACGACACGCCGGTCGCGGCCACCACCGTGTCCGCCGGTTCCGCGGCCAGCGCCGGGAACAGCCGGTCGCCGCCGACGGTCATGGACGTCTGGTAGTGCTCGGACTCGAAGCCGAAGGAGCCGGCCATCCCGCAGCAGCCGGCGTCGATCTCCACGACCTCGGCGCCCGGGATCCGGCGGAGCAGGGCGAGGGTGGCGGCGGTGCCCACCTCGGCCTTCTGGTGGCAGTGGCCGTGGTAGACGACGCGCCGCCCGGCGAGCCAGGAGTCGGCGCGCAGGGTGAGCAGGCCCGCGTCGACGGCCTCGACGAGGAGTTCCTCGACCTGCCTGACCCGCTTCGCCACCGCGCGTGCCGGGGCGGAGTCGGGCAGCAGCGTGGCGTACTCGTCGCGCACCATGAACACGCAGGAGGGCTCGCAGCCGACGATCGGCGATTCGGCGTCCGTGTCGCGGTCGAGCGAGGCGACCAGCGCCGACGCCTTCTTCGCGGCGTCGTCCAGCAGTCCCTTGGACATGCCGGAGCGTCCGCAGCAGCCGCCGGTGGCGAGTTCGACGCGCCATCCGGCGAGTTCGAGCAGTTCGACGGCGGCCCGGCCGATGCCTGGTTCCGTGTAGGTGGTGAAGGAGTCGGCGAGCCAGGTGACGGTGCCGAGCGGCGCCGCGCCCCGGGGTGTGGGCGGGCGGTGACGGCGGAACCACCGCGGCAGGCTGTCGCGGTGGAAGGTGGGCAGCGGGCGGGCGGCGGTGATGCCGAGGGCGCGCTCCAGGAGTCGGCGCAGGAGCGGGACGCGTCCGGGGAGGTTGGACAGCGGCGCGGTCGCGGACCCGAGCCGATTGAGGGCGCGGATCGCGGCGAAGACGCGCGAGCGCAGGGGGGTGCCGTGGATCTGGTGGTGGTGGGCGAGGGTCTCTGCCTTGAGTGAGGCCATGTCGACGCTCATCGGGCACTCGGTCTTGCAGGCCTTGCACATCAGGCAGAGGTCGAGGATCTCGTGCAGCCGCTCGTCGCCGAGTGCGGCGTGCGGGTCGGGCTCCGACAGCGCCTTCACCAGGGCGTTGGCGCGGCCCCGGGTGGAGTGTTCCTCGTTCCTCGTGGCGATGTAGGAGGGGCACATGACGCCGGCGGTGGCCTTGCGGCAGGCGCCGATGTTCATGCAGCGGTCGGCGGCCCCGCGCATGCCGCCGACGACCTCGAAGTCCAGGGTGGTCCGCAGCGGAGGGGCGGGGGGCAGGGCATCGCGGTCGCGAAGGTTGTCGGTCATCGACGGGGCGTCGACGATCTTGCCGGGGTTCATGATGTTGGCGGGGTCGAAGAGGCGCTTGACCGCGCGCATGGCCTCGTAGAGTTCGTCGCCGAAGATCTCCCGGTTGAACTCGCTGCGGGCCAGGCCGTCGCCGTGCTCGCTGGAGTTGACCCCGCCGTACTCGGTGACGAGGTCCCTGACCGCCTCGGCGACGGCACGCATCCTCGCGACCTCGTCGGGCTCGGTGAGGTCGACGAACGGGCGGATGTGCAGGCATCCCACGGAGCAGTGGCCGTAGAAGCCCGCCTCAAGACCGTGGTCGTCCAGGATCTTCTTGAGCCGCGTGGTGTACTCGGCGAGGACGGCCGGGTCCACGGCGGTGTCCTCGATGAAGGCCAGCGGTCGGCGGGTGCCCTGGCCGGCGGCCATGAGCAGCCCGAGGCTGGACTTCCTCACCTTCAGCAGCGCGGCCTGCTCGGCGGGCGTGACGGCGCGGAGCGTGTGGTAGCCGTGCCCGTTCCGCCGCCACACGGCGTCGAGTCGGTCCAGCCCGGCGATCAGTTCCGCCTCGTCGTCGCCGGCGAAGGAGACGAACAGCAGGGCCCCGGGGTCTCCCACCAGGATGTCCCCGAGGCCGGCGAACTCAAGCTTCCGGCGGGAGAGTTCGAGGATGGTGCGGTCCATCAGCTCGACCTGGTGGGGGTCGCAGTCCAGGGCGTCCGTGGTGGCGGAGATGGCGCTCGGCGTGTCGGCGAAGTGACCGACGGCGTAGACCGTTCGTGCCGGCCTGGGCACCAGGTCGACCAGGGCGTGGGTGGCGACCACCAGGGTGCCCTCGGCTCCGACCACGAACTTGGCCAGGTCGAAGGGCCTGTCCGGGCCGAAGCCCACCAGCCGGTCGAGCCGGTAGCCGCAGGCGCGCCGCCAGAACGCCGGCATCCCGGCGGTGATGGCGTCCGCGTGGACCTCGACCAGCCCCGGCAGCTCCCGGTGGATCCGGCCCTCCAAGGTCGCCGCCGTCGCGCGGCGCGCCCGCTCGGCCTCGTCGACCGGCTCGAACCGGGCGCGGGAGCCGTCGGAGAGCACCACGTCGAGCGCCCGCACATGGTCGATCGTCATGCCGTAGGTCAGCGAGCCACTGCCGGCCGAGTTGTTGCCGATCATTCCGCCGATGGTGGCCCGGTTGCTGGTGGAGGTGTCGGGGCCGAACATCAGCCCGTGGGCGGCGGCGGCCTGGTTGAGCTGGTCCTGCACCACGCCGACCTCGACCAGCGCCGTGCGCGCCACCGGGTCGATCTCCAGGATCCGGTTCATGTGCCGGGAGGTGTCGAGCACCAGCCCGGGCCCGATGGTCTGGCCGACCAGGCTGGTCCCGGCGCCCCGGGGCACGACGGGCACGCCGAGTTCGCCGGCCGCCCGCACCGCCGACGCGACGTCGTCCGCGTGCCGCGGGAACGCCACGCCCAGCGGGGTGATCGCGTACATGCTGGCGTCGCGCGAGAACAGGTGGCGGGTGTAGTCGTCGAAGGCGACCTCGCCGTCGAGCGTGGCGGCGAGCGCGCGTTCCAGTCGGGCGCCGACGGTCGGGCGCGGGGTCGGGGCGGTCATCGCGACTCCTCTCCCCGGTCGCCGGTCCGGTCCTCGTGCGCGGCGCGCAGCACGTCGAGGGCGGCCTGGAGGCCGCCGGGGTCGACGGCCACCCCGGCCAGTTGGAGGCCCAGCTGCACCCCGGCGAGGGTGCCGGCCAGGGTGAGGTCGTTGAGGTCGCCGAGGTGTCCGATCCGGAACACCCGACCGGCGAGCCTGCCGAGCCCGGTGCCGAGCGACATGTCGAAGCGGTCCAGGATGATCTGCCGGACCTTGTCCGCGTCGTGGCCGTCGCCGAGCAGCACGGCGGTCAGGGAGCTCGAGTACTCCCGCTCGTCGGCGCACAGCACTTCGAGGCCCCAGCCCCGGACGGCGGCCCTGGTCGCCTCGGCATGGCGGTCGTGCCGCGCGAACACCGCGGACAGCCCCTCCTCCTCGAGCAGGAGCAGCGCCTCCCGCAGCCCGTAGAGCAGGTTGGTGGGCGGGGTGTACGGGAAGTGGCCGCCCTCGTTGGCCGCCAGGATCGGTGCCCAGTCCCAGTACGAGCGCGGCAGCCGCGCCGTGTCGGCGGCCGCGAGCGCCTTCTGGCTGATCGCGTTGAACCCCAGTCCCGGTGGCAGCATCAGGCCCTTCTGTGAGCAGCCGACCGTGACGTCGACGCCCCACGCGTCGTGCCGGTAGTCGATGGAGGCCAGCGAGGAGATCGTGTCGACCAGCAGCAGCGCGGGATGGTCCGCGTCGTCGATGGCTGCCCTGATCTCCGGTACCCGGCTGGTGACCCCGGTCGAGGTCTCGTTGTGGACGACCAGCACCGCGGCGACGGCGTGCGCCCGGTCCGCGGCGAGGCGTTCGGCGACGGCGGCCGGGTCGACGCCGCGCCGCCAGTCGCCGGGGACGAGGTCGACGACCAGCCCGAGTCCCTCGGCCATGTCGCGCCAGAGGGTCGCGAAGTGGCCGGTGTCGAAGGCGAGTACGCGGTCGCCCGGCGAGAGGGTGTTGACGAGCGCCGCCTCCCAGGCGCCGGTGCCCGAGGAGGGATAGACGACGACCGGACCGCCGGTGCCGAAGACCGGCCCGAGCCGCCGGAGCAGGTCGCGCGCGAGTTCGGCGAACTCCGGTCCGCGGTGGTCGATGGTGGGCCGGGCCATGGCCCGCAACACCCGGTCCGGGACGTTGGTCGGCCCGGGGATCTGCAGGAAATGTCGTCCGCTGTGCGCCGTCACCGGATCCAACCCCTTCACTGTGCCGTGAGGCGGTACACTGTGCCGTTTCAGAGCGCGGTGAGGTTAGGGATCGACGATCGAGGAGTCAAGGCAGTGCGCAACGTCCTGAACGCCCTTCGGGTGCTCGAAGAGGTCGCCGCCCGGCAGCCGGTCGGGGTCGGCGGGTTGGCGCGGGTGCTCGACCTGCCCAAGAGCTCGGTCCAACGCGCGCTGGTCACGCTCCACACGGCCGGCTGGATCCGGCCGGCCCCGGGCGAGGTCAGGCGGTGGGTGATGACCACCAAGGCGCTCACGGTCGGCGGACGGGCCAGCGGCGACCTCGGCCTGCGCGACGCGGCCATGCCGATCATGGAGGAGCTGCGCCGGCGCACCGAGGAGACCATCCACCTCACCGTCCCCGAGGAGGACCGGGTGGTCCTCATCGAGCGGCTCGAGACCGCCAACCCGCTGCGCATCAGCATGGCCCTCGGCCACGCGCTGCCCCTGCACGCCTCCGCCAACGGCAAGGCCGTCCTCGCCAACAGCGGACCCGAGCGCCTCGGCCGCCTGTTCGCCGACGAGGTGCCGCGGTACACCGAGCACACGATCACCGATCCCGACCAGCTGCTCGCCGAGCTGGCCCGGGTACGGGAGCGCGGGTTCGCCCTCAACCACGGCGAGTGGCGGGCCGACGTCGGTTCGGTCGCGGCCGCCGTCCTGGCCGGCCCGGAGAAGCCGATCGCCAGTCTCAGCGTGAACGTCCCGATGAGCCGCCTGACCGAGGAGTCCGAGACGTGCTGGGGCGGCCTGGTGCGCGAGGCGGCGGCGGACCTGGCCGCCCGGCTCGGCTACGGAGACGCGGCGGAGCCCGCCCGCTGACCCCTGGCATCATCGGGGGCATGACGGAACGGATCATCGCCGCCTGCGACGGGGCGTCGAAGGGCAACCCGGGGCGTGCCGCCTGGGCCTGGGTCATCGCCGACGCCGAAGGCGACCCGGGGCCCTGGGCGGCCGGGCCGCTGGGCACGACGACCAACAACGTGGCGGAGCTGTCCGCGCTGCGGCACCTGCTCGAGGCGACGGACCCGGCCGTGCCGATGCAGGTGCGGATGGACTCGCAGTACGCCATGAAGGCGGTCACCACCTGGCTGCCGGGCTGGAAGAAGAAGGGGTGGCGGACCGCTTCCGGCTCGCCGGTGGCCAACCGCGAGCTGGTCGAGGGCATCGACCGGCTGCTGGTCGGTCGCGCGGTCGAGTTCGTGTACGTGGCGGCCCACCAGGTGGACGGTGACCGGCTCAACGACTTCGCCGACCGCGCCGCGAGCCAGGCCGCCACCAGCCAGCTCGCCGCCGGCAGCGCGCAGGGCTCCGCGGCCCCGCCGCCGGCCGCCGCCAGGCCGGCCAAGGCGGCGAAGGCGGCGAAGCCCTCGAAGGCGGCGAACTCGACGCGCCGCCGGACCTCGAAGGGCGAGATCACCGCGAAGTTCCCGGGCCGTTGCCGCTGCGGCCGGTCCTACGCGGCGAGCGAGCCGATCGCCAGGAACGCGCAGGGCTGGGGCCACCCGGCCTGCCGGGACGTCGAGTCCGAGGCGGCCGGCCGGAGTTCCTGACCACGGGACCAGGGGACCGCGGTACCGGGGCGCGCGCCCGCGCCGGGGGCGGCGCCCCGGCCTGCTGTTAAGCTCCTGGTCATGCCCGCCCCGCCCACCTCACCGTCGGGTCGTGCCGCGCCCTCGTCGCAGCGAGGGTTGCTGACGGAGCGCGTCGCACGCCAGTTGGAGCACGACATCCGCTCGGGTGAGATCCCCGTCGGGGAGAAGCTGCCCTCGGAGCGCGAGCTGGCCGAGCGGTTCGGCGCCAGCCGGAACGTGGTCCGGGAGGCGTTGCGGCGGCTCGAGGCCCAGCACATGATCGAGGTGGCGCCGGGCCGGGGCTCCTTCGTCAGCGAGCAGTCGCCGGGGCAGGCGCGCAGCTACGACGCCCTGTACCGGGCGGGCCGCCCCACCGTGCGGCACCTGATCGAGGCACGCATCCCGCTGGAGGTCGAGATCGTGGGCCTGGCCACGGAGCGCGCCGACGAGGCCGAGCTCGACGCGATGCGGCGGGCCAACGACGCGTTGCTGCGGGCCACCGACGTCGTGCACAAGGCCCGGGCCGACCTCGACTTCCACGACGCGATCGCGGCGGCGAGCGGCAACCCCGTGCTGCGGACCATGCTGTCGTCGATCGGCGGGATGATGTTCGAGATGATGCTCCGCTCGAACTCCGATCCGTCGATCGGCGAGCCGGGCGTGCCGCACCACCCGGAGATCCTCGAGGCGATCGTGGCCCGCGATGTCGAGCTGGCCAGGGCGCGGATGCGCGAGCACCTCATGCTCGGACTGCGGACCTACGGCGCGGATCTCGACCTCGGTCTCGACGTCATGGCGCGCCAGCACATCGAGACGCTGCTGCGGCAGTCCCAGGACCATGGCTGAGGTCACGGCCCGCCGATGACGGGCGGCCGACCGCCGGTCGGCACAGCGTGAACCCGTGATCCCGGGGCTGGTCAGGGACCAGGACACCTGTTACGGTCCAACTGGTCCTACCAGTTGGACCACCACTTTTCAGAACCAGCACAAGCACTTCCGCGCGTACGGAGAAAGTCGAGGACGAGGATGTCCACGAGCCCCCAGTCGGTCAGCCGCCGCTCCTTCGGCAGACTGGCCGCCGTGGCGGCCGCCGCCACCGTCGGCGGGCTGACGCTCGGCGCCTGTTCGGGCCGGAGCGGCTCCGCCTCCCCCGACGCGCCGCTGCGCGTCATGGCGATCAACCACGTCTGGTCGCAGGCGATCGCCGGCCGGGTCGCCGAGTTCGAGGAGCGGATCGGACGCGGCGTCTCGATCTCGATGCTCACCTCGGACCAGCTGTCCAACAGCTACAACGTGAAGCTCAACGCCTCCGCCACGGACGTCGACGTCATGATGGTCAGGGCACTCCAGGAGCAGCTGCTCTTCGCGACCAACGGCTGGCTCGCCGACCTGACCGACCGCGTGTCGGACGCGGCCTTCGACTGGGCCGACTTCCAGGAGGCGCCGCGCCGGCGGTCGACCACGGCGGGCCGGGTGTTGAGCGTTCCCGTGGTGACCGAGCGGCCCGCGCTGTACTACCGCAGGGACCTGCTGGCGGACTTCGGCGGCCCGCCCGGCACATTGGACGAGCTGATGGAGCTGTCCCTCGAACTCGCGAACCGAGGCGACGACTTCTTCGGGTTCGTCGGCCGGGGTCAGCGCAGCGGCGCCGTCAGCCAGTGGTCGAGCTTCCTCTACTCCTTCGGCGGCGACTTCACCGCCGAGGGGCGCTCCACCATCGCCACCCCGGAGGCGATCGCCGCCTACGAGTACTACGGCCGGCTGCTGGAGCGGACAGGGCCGCCCGGCGCGACCAACATGAGCCTGGAACAGGCCATGCCGATCTTCGCCCAGGGCAAGGCGGCGTTCTACGTCGACGCCGACGCGATCTACACCAACTTCCTCGACCCGGCGGTCTCCACCGTCCAGGACACCGTCGGCTTCGCTCCGTTCCCGGCCGGCCCGGCCGGCTCCCGGCCGCACAACATCCCGTCCTGGTCCCTGGCGGTCAACGAGTTCTCCCTCCTGCGGGACGACGCCTGGGAGTTCATCCGCTGGGCGTCCAGCCCGGAGATGGTGGCCGCGCTGCAGGCCGACGGCATACCGGGGGCCCGGCAGTCCGCCTGGTCGGACACCGAGACCCTGGCGGCGTTCCCCGCCGAACTCGCCGAGACCATGCGGATCAGCGCGGAGAACGGGATCGGGCACGACCGGCCGGAGGTGCTCCAGGTCGGCCGCGCCCGTGACATCGTCGGCCGTCCGCTGGTCGCCGGCATCCTGGGCGAGCCCGTGGCGGCGGTGGCCCGCGAGGCGGACGCCGAGTTCGCCGACTTCCTCGTCCGCGACAACCGCCACCGGGAGTCCTGATGGCCGCCGTGCAGACCAAGCCCCAGCCACGCCCCGCCCTGGGCCGCCGGCCGGGCGGCCGCGCCCCGCGCACCTTCGAACAGGCCAACCGCCGGCTGAAGTGGATGATGCTGGCGCCCGCCCTGCTCTTCGTCGGCGCCATGATCGTCTTTCCGCTCGTCTACACCGTCAACCTCGGCTTCACGGACGCCTTCGGCGCGGTGAACGCGGACCAGGAGTACGTCGGTTTCCAGAACTTCACGGACGCGCTCGGCGACACCCGCCGCTTCTGGCCGGCCGTGCAGCGCACCGTCGTCTTCACCGTCGGCGCGGTGCTGCTGGAGACGGTGCTCGGCCTGGCGCTGGCCATGCTGATGCGCCGTGCCTTCACCGGCATCCGCTGGGTGCGCACGATCCTGCTGATTCCGCTGCTCACCACGCCGGTCGCCATCGGCATCCTGTGGCTGCTGATCCTGGACCCGACCAACGGCATCGCCAACCACCTGCTGGAGTCCGTCGGCCTGCCGCCCCAGGAGTTCCTCGGCTCGGTCAGCCAGTCGCTGCCCACCCTGATGCTGATCGACGTGTGGCAGTGGACCCCGATGATGACCCTGCTGCTGCTCGCCGGCCTCGCCACGCTGCCCGAGGAGCCCGAGGAGGCGGCCAGGGTCGACGGGGCGAACGGCTGGCAGCGCTTCCGGCACGTGGTGCTGCCGATGCTCTCCACCACGCTGGCCACCGCGCTGGTGCTGCGCTCCGTCGACGCGCTGAAGACCTTCGACCTGCTCTACGCCACCAAGGGCCCGGGCGGCGGCTCCGACTTCGAGGTCGAGACGCTCAACGTCTACGCCTACGGCCTCACCTTCGACTACCTGGAGTACGGGCTGGCCGCCGCGGTGCTCGTGCTGTTCACGCTGTTCATCATCGGCGTCGTGCTCGTGCTGCGGCGCCGCGCCGGAAGGAAGTCCGCATGAGCGCCAACGCCGCCACCAGCCGCGCCGGCCGGCGCCGCCACCCGTGGTCCCTGCTGCGGGGGGTCGCCGTGACGGCGGTCTCGCTGGTCTTCGCGCTGCCCATCGTGTGGATGTTCGCGGCCGCCTTCAAGACCAACGTGCAGGTCACCGACCCGAGCGTGGGCCTGTTCTTCAGCCCGACGCTGGAGAACTTCCGCAACGTCCTGGCGGACGGCGAGATCCTGCGGTCGCTGCGCAACTCGCTGATCGTGGGCGGTGTCTCCACCGCGCTGTCCGCGCTGATCGCGGTGCCGGCCGCCTGGGCCGTGGGCCGGTTCCGGATGCACCGCACCGGATCCCTGATCCTCATCGCCCGCATCGTCCCCGCCGTGTCGCTCCTGGTGCCCTGGTACTACCTGTTCGCCAGGGCCGGCCTGGTGGGCAGCTACACGGTCCTGATCCTCAGCCACATGTTCGTCTCGGTGCCGCTGATCCTCTGGATCATGATCGGCTTCTTCGAGGGCCTGCCGGTGGAGCTGGAGGAGGCGGCACGCACGGACGGCCTCTCGGCCTTCGGCGCCTTCTGGCGCATCGCGCTGCCGCTGGCCGCCCCCGGCACCGCCACGGCCTCGCTGCTGGCCTTCGTCTTCAGCTGGAACAACTTCATGTTCGCGCTGATCTTCGCCGACGAGAACACCAGGACCGCGCCGGTGACCCTGTTCAACTTCATCTCCTACGCCAGCACCGACTGGGGCGGCCTGATGGCCGCCGCCGCCCTGATGACCATCCCGGTCGTCCTCGTCGCGGTCCTCGGCCAGAAGCACCTCGTGGCCGGCCTCACGGCCGGGGCCACGAAGGGCTGACCAGCACCCCACCCACCCCCAGGAAGACCACTCCATGAAGATCGTCGACGCGAAGGTCGTCGTCACCAGCCCGGGCCGCAACTTCGTCACCCTGCGGATCACCACCGACGAGGGCATCACCGGCCTGGGCGACGCCACCCTCAACGGGCGCGAACTCGCCGTCGTCAGCTACCTCGTGGACCACGTGGTGCCGCTGCTGATCGGCAGGGACCCGCACCGGATCGAGGACACCTGGCAGTACCTGTACCGGGGCGCCTACTGGCGCCGCGGTCCGGTGACGATGGCCGCGATCGCCGCCGTGGACGTCGCGCTGTGGGACATCAAGGCGAAGGCCGCCGGGCTGCCGCTCTACCAGCTGCTCGGCGGCGCGAGCCGGGACCGGGTGCGCGCCTACGGACACGCGAGCGGCCGGGACGTGCCCGAGCTGTTCGACTCGATCCGGGCCAGGCAGGCCGAGGGCTACCAGGCGATCCGGGTGCAGACCGGTGTGCCGGGCCTGGCGAAGGTCTACGGCGTCCACCACGGTGAGGAGTCCGCCGCGGCGGGCCGGCACCCCCGCCCGCTGGTCGAGGACTGGGACACCGCCGCCTACCTGCGGCACATACCCGGCGTCTTCGAGGCCGTACGCGGTGAGTTCGGGCCCGAGCTGCCGCTGCTGCACGACGCGCACCACCGGCTGACCCCGGTGCAGGCGGCCCGGCTCGGCAAGGCCCTCGAACCGTACGACCTGTTCTGGCTGGAGGACTGCACCCCGGCCGAGAACCAGGAGGGGCTGCGTCTGGTACGCCGGCAGACCAGCACCCCGCTGGCCATCGGCGAGGTCTTCAACAGCGTCTTCGACTACCAGACGCTGGTGGGCGAGCAGCTCATCGACTACGTGCGCTCCGCCGTGACCCACTTCGGCGGCGTCACGCCGCTGCGCAAGCTGTTCGACTACGCGGCGCAGTACCAGATCAAGAGCGCCGTGCACGGCCCGGAGGACATCTCGCCGGTCGGCATGGCCGCCGCGATCCACCTGGACCTGGCGATCCACAACTTCGGCATCCAGGAGTACTCGGGCCACACCGCGCTGACCGACGAGGTGTTCCGGCACGCCTACACGTTCACCGACGGGCACCTGCACCCGGGCGAGGCCCCCGGCATCGGCGTCGAGCTCGACGAGGAGCTCGCCGCGGCCCACCCCTACCGGCCGGCCTACCTGCCGGTCAACCGGCTGGCCGACGGCACCGTCCACGACTGGTGAGCCCCGCGCGGGGTGGCCGCTCGGCCCGGCCACCCCGGCGGTGGCTCAGACCAGCGCGTCCAGCGCGTCGCCGAGCCGGGTGAGGGCGGGCGCGATCCAGGGCAGCGTCTCCGGCTCCTCGGCGGCCAGCGCCGCGTGGCGTTGCCGCGCGGTGGTGCCGTACAGGAGGCTGGTGGCGATCCTGAGGGTCAGCGCGGTGTCGGGTTCGCCGAAGGCGCTGCCGGGGAGGGTGGCGACGCCGTGCCGGTCGAGCAGGGCGGCGGCGAGCCCGCTGCCGGTGGTGATCCCCCGGGCACTCAGGGCCCCGCGGACCGGGGCGAAGTCCGGATAGAGGTAGAAGCCGGCCTGGGGCCGGCGGCAGTCGGCCCCCGCCAGCTGGAGCAGGCCGTGCGCCTCCCGGGCGACGCGCCCGTGCAGGCGGCGGGAGGCGGCGACGTGCGCGGTGATCTCCGGCGGCTCGTCCAGGGCGTGGGCGGCCACCGCCTGCATGGGCGCCGCCAGGCTGGACCAGATCTCGCTGGCCACCCCGGTCAGTTCCTGCCGCAGCCGCCGGCCCCAGCCGCCCGCCGGCAGGCGGGCGAAGCCGATCCGCCAGCCGCCCAGGGCCAGGGACTTGCTCAACCCGGTGGTGACGACGGTGCGTTCCGGCAGGTACCGCGCGGGGCTCGGGACCGCGCCGCCGTGGCTCAGCTCGGCGTAGATCTCGTCGCTGACCACGGCGAGGCCGTGCCGCTCGGCGATCCGGCAGACCGCTGCCACCTGCTCGGCGGGCGCGATCGTGCCGGTCGGGTTGTCGGGAACGGTGAGCACCAGCACGCCGGGCCGCGCCCCGGCCGCCGCGGCCCGCCCGAGTTCCGCGGCCAGGCGCTCCGGGTCGGGGATGCCGCCGGCCTCGGCCGGGACGGGCACCGAGACGACCCGGCGGCCGAGCAGGGCCGCCTGGGCCGCGTAGGAGACCCACGCGGGGCGGGGCAGCACCACGTCACCGCCGATCGCGGCGAGCAGGGCGAAGAGCAACGGCTTGCTGCCCGGCGCGAAGAGGACCTGGTCGGGCTCGGTCGGCAGACCGCGCCGGGCGAACCAGCCCGCCGCAGCGGTCCTCGCCCGCGGCGAGCCGGCGACCGGGCCGTAGCCGTTGCTCGAGTGGGCGTCGGCGAGCACCTCGGCCAGGCCCGGCGGCACCGGCAACCCGGCCTCCCCGAAGCCGAGGTGCAGCACGTCGTGCCCCGCGGCGCGGCGGGCCTGGACGGCCTCGTCGATGGCGAGGGTCGCGGAGTGCGTCGTCATGGGAACCATCCTGTTCTGGCACGTGGCGGAGGCGGCCACGACCAGCCTGCCCGACCCGTAGCATCAGCGACAGCGCGAGAAGCCAGGGGCCACCTTAAGGAGAACTGATGCTGGATCTGCGACGGCTGGAGATCCTGCTCCGCTTCGCCGCCCGGGGGACCATCACCGCCACGGCCGCCGACCTGGGCTACTCGCCCTCCGCGGTCTCCCAACAACTGGCGGTCCTGGAACGGGAGGCCGGTGTCGCCCTCCTCGAACGCACCGCCCAGCGCGCGAGTCTGACCGACGCGGGGCGCGAACTGGCCGAGCACGCCGAGCGCATCCTCGCCGCCGTGGAGACCGCGGGGAGCCGCATGCGCGCCCGCGCCGGCGCCGTCGGCGGGCGGGTGACCGTCAGCTGCCTCCCCACCCTGGCCGCCGTCCTGGCCCCGCACCTGGCCGCGCTGCGGCGCCGGCACCCCGAACTCACCGTCATCGCCCACGAGACCGGCTCGACCACCGCCGCGGCCGGCGTCCTGGACCGCCGCTACGACCTGGCCGTCATCGACGACTGGTCCCCGGACCCGCCGACCGGGAGCGCCGGCCTGTCCGTCCACCACCTGCGCCGCGAGGACGTCGTCCTGGCGGTCCCGGCCAACCGCGTGCCGGCCGGGCGGGGGGACCGCGCCACCGCCGCCCGGCTGCGCCAGATCGTCCGGGAGCAGACCTGGCTGTGCGCCCCGGTCGGCCAGCCCTCCCGGGCCGCGGGCGACCTGCGGCTCGCCGCCGCCGACGCCGTGCCCGGGCAGCGCTGGGAGTTCGAGGGGCTGCACGTCCTCGCCGCGCTCGTCGCCTCCGGAGCCGGCGTGGCCCTGCTGCCGGCCGGCGTCGCCCGGGACCAACCGGGCGTCGGCCGGCTGCCGCTCGTTCCCCGCATGCGGCGGCACGTGCTGGCCCTCACCAGGACCACCACCAGGGACGACCCGGCCGTCGCCGCCTGCCTCCAGGCGGTCCGACAGGCCCTGGGAACCCGGGGTTGAAACGTTCTATCCTCCCGGGGACCGCTCCGCCACCCGGCCCCGCCGCCCGGCGCCACGCACGAACCGAGGGACGCATGACCGTGATCGACCCCGGCCTCGAAGGCCGTCTCACCGCATTCCCCGCCCCCGCGTGGGCCGGAGAGCGCGCCCCCGCGGTGCTCGTCCTCCCCGGCGGCGCCTACCTCCGGCACGGCGAGCACGAGGGCGAACCCGTGGCCCGCTGGTTGAACGAGCTCGGGCTCGCCGCCTTCGTCCTGCGCTACCGCGTCGCGCCGCACCGGCACCCCGCGGCGCTGGAGGACGGCCGCACGGCGCTGCGTGCCATCCGGGCCCAGGCCCCCGAGCTGGGGATCGATCCGGACCGGGTGGCGGTCCTCGGCTTCTCCGCCGGTGGCCACCTGGCCGCCACGCTGGCCGGCGACCCGGCCCTGACGCCGGCCGAGCGCCCGGCGCTCGCCGTGCTCTGCTACCCGGTGATCTCCTTCACTCAGCTGCCTCATCTCGGCTCGTTGGAGGCGCTGTTGGGCCCGGACGCGACGCCGGCCGAGCGCCGGGCCGCCTCGCGCGAACTGACGGTCGACCGGGCCACTCCCCCGGTCTTCCTGTGGCACACGGCCGACGACCCGTCCGTCGACGTCTCGCACTCGCTGCGCTACACCGAGGCCCTCGCCGCCGCCGGGGTGCCGGTCGAACTGCACGTGCTGCCGCACGGCCGGCACGGCGTCGGGCTCGCCCCCGAGGAGCCGGAACTGTCCCGCTGGACGGACTGGTGCGCCGCCTGGTTCCGCTCGCACGGCTGGCGCCCGGACGCCCCCGAGGAGTCCTCCGGCCGCTCCCCCGAGGACGGTTGAGGCCGACCGTCACGCATGGCCGGGGCCGGTGGCGCGCATACAGAACGCGAGGGGAGGCGCGATGCGTGCCGACGAACGCGTGACGCTCGGTCGCACCGGACTGCGGGTGACCCGGCTGGGTCTGGGCCTCGCCTCGCTGGGCGGGATGTTCCAGCCGGTGTCGGAGGCCACGGCCCAGGCCACGATCGACCGCGCCTGGGAGCTCGGGATCCGGCTGTACGACACGGCGCCGGTCTATGGCTACGGGCGCTCGGAGCGCCTCGCCGGGCGGGCGCTGCGCCCGAAGCCCCGGGAGCGCTTCACCCTCTGCAGCAAGGTCGGCCGGCTGATCGAGCCGGGCGGCCCGGACACCCAGCCCATCTGGGCCGACCCGCCGCCCGGCGTCGGGCCACGCCTGGACTACGGCCGGCGGGCGGTGTTCCGCTCGCTCGCGGAGAGCCTCGACCGACTCGGCCTCGACCGGGTCGACGTGCTGCACATCCACGACCCGGAGCAGGACTACCCCACGGCCCTCGCCGAGGCCTACCCGGCGCTGGCCGAGCTGCGCGACCGCGGCACGGTCGGCGCGGTCTCGCTCGGCGTGAACCATGCCGACGTCGCCGCCCGCTTCATCCGCGAGGCCCCGCCCCCGGGCCCGGACTGCGTGCTGCTCGCCGCCCGTTACACGCTGCTCGACCAGTCGGGCCTGGCCGAACTCCTGCCGCTGTGTGCCGCGCGGGGCATCGCGGTGCTGGCCGCCGGCGTCTACCAGTCGGGGCTGCTGGCCGACCCGCGCCCCGGCGCGCCCCACGGCCACTCCCACGTCCCGCCGGCGCTCGCCGCGCGGCTGCGCGCGCTGCGCGCCCTCTGTGAGCGGCACGCCGTCCCGCCCCTCGCGGCGGCCGTGCAGTTCCCGCTGGCCCACCCGGCGGTGGCGGCCGTCGTCGTCGGCGCCCGTACGCCGGCCGAGGTGACCGGCAGCGCCGAGCTGCTGGCCCACCCCGTTCCGCCGGCCCTCTGGTCCGACCTGCGCGCCGCCGGCCTGCTGCCCGAGACGGCACCGGTCCCCGGCTAGGTCCCCGGCCACGCGGTGTGGTCCGGCCCTCCCCCGGTAAGCGCTCAGCGAGTGCGCAGTTATGCAGCATCCACCGTCGTGACGCAGCATTTCACGCACGATCGACAGCCTTCGCCTAGGATGCTCAACAACTGATCACCGGAGGACCGATGGCCGACATGCTCGTCGCGCAGCGACACGAGTTGCTGCTCAGGGAGCTCAAGGCCCACGGCGCTCTGAAGATCGTCGAACTCGCCGCCCGGCTGCGGGTGTCGAGCGCGACGATCCGCCGGGACCTCGCCGAGCTCGCGGCGGCCGGCAAGGTCACCCGGGTCAGGGGCGGCGCCATGCTGGTGACGCGACGGGGCGCCCCCGACCAGGCACACGTCCGGCAGTGGGCGCGGACCGCCCGGGCGACTCCCCCGGCGCCGACCCCGGGCGACGACGGCCCGATGCTGGGCCTGCTCGTCCCCTCGATGAACTACTACTACCCCCAGCTGGTGGCGGGGGTGCGCGGCGCCGCCGCCCGGCGCGGCGCCCGCGTCGTGATCGGCCTCACCACCTACGCGGAGCCCCGGGACCTGGGCCAGATCGAGGAGCTGGTCGCGTCCGGCGCCGCCGGGCTGCTGGTCACCACGGCCGAGGGACACCACACGCCCGCCGGTACCCTCGACGGACTCCGGGCCACCGGCCTGCCGTTCGTGCTGGTCGAGCGCCAGCCCCGGGATCCGTACGAGCCCTGCGAGTTCGCGATGTCCGACCACCGGCAGGGCGCGTACACGGCGGTCCGGCACTTCGCCGCGCTCGGCCACGACCGGGTGGGTCTGTTCGTCAACGGCAGCCCCACGGCCGGGCTGATCCGGGAGGGCCACGCGGCGGCGGTGCGGTCACTCGGTCTCGACCCGTCGGCCCCGGTCGTGGACGGCGGTCGGCCGGTGCTGGTCTCCGCGGAGGCCGTCCGGCACTACGACGGTTTCATCGAGCGGTGCCTGGCCACGGGGACCCGGGCGGCGCTGGTGCACTCCGACCACGACGCGATCGAGCTGGCGCGGCGCCTGCGGCTGCGCGGCCTGCGCACCCCCGACGACCTGGCGCTGATCGCCTATGACGACGAGATCGCCTCGCTGGCCGAGGTGCCGCTGACGGCCGTCGCCCCGCCGAAGCAGGAACTCGGGGAGCGGGCGGCCCAGTTGCTGCTCGACCGGCTGCACGCGGTCGAGCCGCCGGCCGTGCGGCAGCTCGTGCTCCAGCCGCGACTCGTCGTCCGCGCCTCCTGCGGCGCGGCGGCGGCCGGCCACGCCTCGGCCGACGGGGCCGGGTCCACCTCCTGAGTGCCCACCGCCCCGCCTAGGCGAGGGCGGGCGGGTCGAGGTCCCGGGCGTCGCCGGCCGCGCCGTCGAACGTGCTCGTGGCGCATCACCATCTCCTCACTGCCGGCTGACCGCAGGTGCACCCTCCTGCGAAACGCTCAGGACGTCAATGTTTACGACAAGCCAAGGCAGTAATTTCCTTATCGCGCCAATCTATTGCAGCTTTGCGCATGACTGTGCACACTGTTCGCGCCGATGAGCTCCGCGGAGCGCCCCCGAGCGGGGCCCAAGCCTTGAGGAACCCGCGCCCATGCCGAGAACACGCCGTTCCCGCCCCCGCAGAACCGTGGCCGGTGTCGTGCTCCTGACCGCCCCCGCGTACGCACGCCCCCACGACGGACCGGCCCTGCCGGCCGGTTGCGGCGTCGCCGAACTCCGGGCCCAAGGCCTGGTCGGCGCCCGCGTCATCCGCTGACCTCCCGCACCTCGCCCGTCCCAAGGAGCTGAACACCGTGGTTCACATCAGTCGACGCAACGTCCTCGCCTCGGCGGCCGCCGCCGGCGCCACCGCCCTGCTCGCCTCCCGCGGCGCTGAGGCGGCCGCGCCCAGCGCGGAACAGGCCTCACGCCCCACCGAGTTGGCAGGCCACGAGCCGGTCACCGTGCGGTGGTTGGAGGGCGGCGCGCCGGCCGAGCTGGCCGCCGGGACGACGTTCGGGGTGCCGTGGCCGCGCGGCGCCTTCGCCCCCGACCAGGAGTTCTCGCTGGTCACCGACTCGGGTACGGCCATACCCGTGCAGTCCTGGCCCACCGGGTGGTGGCCCGACGGCTCCGTGAAGTGGACGGCACACGCCACCAGCGGCGCCGCTCCGCGCGCCGAGAGCTACCGGCTCGTCGCCGGCGAGGCCGCCGCCCCGGACTCGCCCGTGACGGTCACCTCGAACAGTCGGCGGATCACCGTCGACACCGGAGTGATCGCCGTGACCTTCCGGCGCGGCGGCGAGCACCTGGTGGAGTCGATCCGGCGCGGCGACACGGTGATCGCCGAGAAGGGCCGCCTGGTCGCCTCCCGCCAGGACAGACCGAGCACGGAACAGGCCGAGGTGATCAGGAGTCAGTTCTTCACCAGCGCGGTCGAGGAGGTGACGGTCGAACAGGAGGGACCGGTGCGGGCCGTCGTCAAGGTCGAGGGCAGGCACCGGAAGGACCGGCGGGCCTGGCTGCCGTTCACCGTCCGCTTCTACCTCTACGCCGGCTCGGACGCGGTCCGCGTGGTGCACACCTTCGTCTACGACGGGGACGCGGAGCGGGACTTCGTGGGCGGTCTGGGGGTGCGGTTCGACGTGCCGATGCGGGGCGAGCCGCACGACCGGCACGTGCGGTTCGCCGGCCAGGGCGAGGGCGTGCTGTCCGAGGCGGTGCGCGGCATCACCGGGCTGCGCCGTGACCCCGGCGCGGCGGTGCGGCAGGCCCAGGTCGCCGGCCAGGCCACCCCCGACCCCACCACCTGGGACCAGCGCGTCACCACCCGGCTCCAGTACATCCCGGCGTTCGGCGACTACAGCCTCCACCAGCTCACCGCCAACGGCTTCGAGGTCCACAAGCGGACGAAGGCCGGGCACTCCTGGATCCGGGTGGACGGCGGGCAGCGTGCCAGGGGCCTGGCCTATGTGGGCTCGCCCAGCGGCGGGTTGGCGTTCGGAATGCGGAACTTCTGGCAACTGCACCCGACCGAGCTGGAGATCACCGGGGCCGCGACCGACACCGCCCAGGCCACGGTGTGGATGTGGTCCCCGCGCGCGGGCGCGATGGACCTGCGCTTCTACCACGACGGCATGGGCCAGGACACCTACCCCGAGCAGCTGGAGGGCCTGGAGATCACCTACGAGGACTACGAGCCGGAGTTCGGCACCCCCTACGGCGTCGCCCGCACCACCGAACTGACCTTCTGGGCCCTGGAGTCGACGCCCAGTGCCGAACGCGTCTCGGCCCTCGCCGACGCGAACGCCACCCCGCCCCTGCTGGCCAGCCCGCCCGAACACAACCACGCGGCCGGCGTGTTCGGCGCCTGGTCCCCGGTCGACCGGTCCAACGCCGCCAGGGACGAGGTGGAGAACAACCTGGCGCTCATGCACCGCTACTACGTCGACTCGGTCGACCAGCGCCACTGGTACGGCTTCTGGGACTACGGCGACGTGATGCACGACTACGACCGGGACCGGCACGCCTGGCGCTACGACGTGGGCGGCTACGCGTGGGACAACTCCGAGCTCTCCACCGACCTGTGGCTGTGGTACCACTACCTGCGCACCGGCGACGCCACCGCGTTCCGCTTCGCCGAGGCCATGACCCGCCACACCGGCGAGGTCGACATGTACCACCTCGGCGAGTGGAAGGGCCTGGGCACCCGGCACGGCGTACAGCACTGGGGGGACAGCGCCAAGCAGGTCCGGATCAGCAACGCCGGCTACAAGCGGTTCCTCTACTTCCTCACCGCCGACGAGCGGGTCGGCGACGTGCTGCACGAACTCGTCGACGCCGACCGCACCTTCCTCGTCCTCAACCCCGGCCGCAAGCTCACCGACGAACCCTTCGACCCGGACCCGACGGCGCTCGGCGTCGGCAAGTCGACCGACTGGGGCGCGCTGGCCCTGGCCTGGCTGACCGAGTGGGAACGCAACGGTGACGAGATCGCCCGCACCAAGCTGATCAACGGCGCCACCACCATCGCCGCGCTGCCCAACTCCTGGGCGCAGGGCGGGAACGTCACCTACAACCTCGCGGACGGCCGCTTCACGGGGCCTTCGGAACCCAGCATCAGCATCGGCAGCCTCAGCTCCGTCTTCGGCCTGATCGAGCTGATGACGGAACTGCTCGAACTGATCGACGACGAGCAGGTCACCGCGCAGTGGGTGCGGTTCTGCCGGCTCTACAACTCCACCGCGGAGGAGCAGCGGCTGGAGACGGGCTCGTCCTGGGGCAGCCTCAACCTGCGTCAGGCGTACTCCCGGGCCACCGCCTACGCCGCCGTGCGGCTCGACGACGCCGCGCTCGCGGAGCGCGCCTGGCGGGAGCTGCGCACCGGGCACGCCGGCTATCCGGAGGACCACGACTTCACCGCCGAGCGCGTCGAGGGCCCGGCGGTGCTCAACCCCGTCGACGAGGCCCGCCTCGGCACCAACGCGAGCGCCCAGTACGGCCTGGCCGCCATCCAGTGCCTCGCCCTCGTCGGCGACCACATCTGACGCCCGTCACCCCCAGGGCGGCCACCACCGCTGAACCCGCCCCGCCCTCCCGTTAAGGAATGCCCCTTTCATGACTGCTCTTGAAACGATTCGGGAGCGTCGGAGACAGCGGTCTCCCGACGCGCGGCCCCGCGCGGGCCGGAAACGGCCGCCCACGCCGCCCACCGCTCGGCAACCCGGGCTCCTGCGCCGCCTCGCGCGGGACCGGCTCCTGCTGGTGCTGGGCCTGCCCGGCGCGCTGGTGCTCGTCGCCTTCCACTACCTGCCCATGCTCGGCAGCGTCATCGCCTTCCAGGACTACCAGCCCTTCCTGGGCATCGGCGACTCCGAGTGGGTCGGCCTGGAGAACTTCTCCTTCCTGACCGAAGGCGACCCCGAGTTCGTCAACGCGCTGGTCAACACCCTCCAACTGACCGTCATCCAGACGGTGCTGGTGTTCCCGGTGCCGCTCGCCCTGGCGCTGCTCCTCAACAGCCTGGCCGGCGAACGGCTCAAGCGCCTGCTGCAGTCGGTCCTCTACCTGCCGCACTTCCTGTCCTGGGTGATCGTGGTGGCGATCTTCCAGCAGATGCTGGGCAACGCCGGCACCCTCAACACCTTCCTGGTCCGGAACGACCTGCCGACAGTGGAGATCATCGGCACCCCCGAGCTGTTCATGACCCTGATCACCGCACAGTCGATCTGGAAGGACGCCGGCTGGGGCACCATCATCTTCCTCGCCGCGCTCTCCCGCATCGACGAGGAGCAGTACGAGGCGGCGGCCATCGACGGGGCCAACGGCTGGCACCGCCTGGTCCACATCACGCTGCCCTCGCTGCGCGGCCTGTTCGTCCTGCTGCTGATCCTCAGGCTCGGCAACAGCCTCTCGGTCGGCTTCGAGCAGATCGTCCTGCAGCAGGGCCCGGTCGGTCTGGAGGCCAGCGAGGTGTTGGACACCTGGCTCTACAACTATGGAATCCTCGGCGGCGGTTGGGGCGTCTCGGCGGCGGCCGGCCTGGTCAAGGGGCTGGTCGGCGTGTTGCTCGTCATCGGCGCCAACAAGCTGGCGCACGCCTTCGGCGAGCGGGGGGTGTACCAGAAGTGACCACACTCGAACAGGCCACGATCGGCGACGACACCGTCCGCAGGCCACGCCGCGAACACAAGCGGCCGATCTGGATGGAGAAGCCCAACCCGGTCGTCCAGGCGCTGAAGTTCGTCGTGCTCCTCGTCGCGGTGGCGTTGGTGGTCGTCCCGTTCTGGTCGATCGTCGTCACCTCCCTGGCCGACCAGGAGGCGATCAACGACGCCGGCGGCGGCATGCTGATGTGGCCGGACGGCGTCTCCCTCGACGCCTACCAGGCCGTGCTCTCCGGCGGCGTCGTCACCCGGGCCCTGCTGATCTCGATCGGGGTGACCGTGATCGGCACCCTGCTCTCGCTGGCCGCCTCCGCCGGCCTGGCGTACTGGCTGGCCCGCCCGGGCGTCGTCGGCGGCCGGCCGGTGCTGATGCTGCTGCTCGGCGCGGTGCTGTTCTCGCCCGGCATCATCCCGACGTACCTGGTGGTCAGGGAGTTCGGCCTGCTGGACAGCTACGCCTCCCTCGTCCTGCCGGTGATGATCAACGCCTTCAACGTGATCGTCATGCGCGCCTTCTTCCAGGAACTCCCGCAGGAGCTCTTCGAGTCCGCGCACATCGACGGCGCCACCCCGTTCACCGTCCTCACCCGCATCGTCCTGCCGCTCTCCAAGGCGGTGCTCGCGGTCGTCGGCCTCTTCTACGCCGTCGGCTACTGGAACGCCTTCTTCAACGCGTTGCTCTACATCCAGACCACCGACAAGTGGCCCATGGCCCTGGTCCTGCGCACCTTCGTCGTCAACCAGTCCGCCATCGGCGGCGACCAGGTCGGCGGCAGCGAGGCGCTGCCGCCACAACTCCCCATGCAGATGGCGATCCTGGTCATCGCGATCGTCCCCATCCTGCTCGTCTACCCCTTCCTGCAGCGCCACTTCGCCAAGGGCGTCCTCATCGGCGCGGTCAAGGGCTGACCACTCCCCCTTGCCCCCTCTCCCCCTTCTCTTCCGCACGTCCCACAGAGGTGATCCCGTTGTCCACCAGACCCCTCTCCCGGCGCGGCCTGCTCGCCGGTCTCGGCCTCGGCGCGGCCACGCTCGGCCTCGGCCCCCTGACGGCCTGCTCGTCCGGGTCGCGCGCGACCCGGAACAGCGCCGAGGCCAACAGCGCGGTCCAGCTGCCGCGGTACGTCCCCTTCGACGGGGTGACGCCGGACCTGCCCGGCGACGAGACCACCGGCGTGCTGCCGGGGTTCCGCCACTACCCGACCGAGACCCCCCGCAGCGTGGCTGAGACGCCCGGCAGCGGCGAGACGGTCTCCGGGCTCGCCAACATCTACAGCGCGGTGCCGCCCGGCGTGGACCGGAACTCCTACTGGCAGGGGCTCAACGAGCGCCTCGGCGTCACCCTGGACATGCGGATGGTGCCCAACGCCGACTACGAGCAGACGTTCTCCATCACCATGGCCAGCGGAGACCTGCCCGACGTGATGCAGCTGTGGCCCGGGGCCAACTTCGCCGACATGCTGCGCAACTCCTTCGCCCCGCTCGACGAGTTCATCGGCGGCGACGCCGTCGGTGACTATCCCAACCTCGCGAACATCCCGACCGCGCACTGGAAGAACTGCGTCTACAACGGCGCCCTCTACGCCGTCCCCGTCCCGCGCGGCCGGATCCGGCACTACAACCTCTACCGGAAGGACATCCTCGACGAGCTCGGCGTCAGCGGCGAGCCGCGCGGCTGGGACGAGTTCCTGGCGCTCTGCCGGGAGTTGACGGACCCCTCCCGGCGCAGGTGGGCCATCGGCAGCGTCACCCAGGCCATGTACTTCCTGGCCCGGATGAACGACGAGCCCAACGTCTGGCGCGAGGAGGGCGGCAACCTCACCCACTTCTACGAGACCGAGGAGTACCAGCAGTCCGTGCGGGACATGGCCGCGCTGTGGGAGGCCGGCGTCATCCACCCCGACACCTTCAACCCGAGCACTCCCTTCTCGCAGTACTTCGGCGCCGGCACCACCGTCCTGGCCCTCGCCGACGGGTACGGTTCCTGGTCGACCACCACCCTCGGCAACGTGGACAACGAGGGGTTCGAGCTCGGCCTGATGCCGGTCTACGACCGGGCCGGCGGCGAGCTGGCCGCCTGGCACACCGGGAACGGCGTCTTCAACACCGCCGGTCTTCGCAGGCAGGACGACCCGGAGCGGATCAGGCTGGTGCTGCGCGTCCTGAACTGGCTGGCCGCCCCGTTCGGCACCGAGGAGCACCTGTACCGCGTCTACGGCGAGGCGGGCGTCGACCACGAGCGGAACGACGAAGGCGACCCCATCTACACCTCGGAGGGGCAGACCAACACCGCCGTGCCCACCCGGTACCTCGTCGACGCCCCCGCGGTGCTCTACCAGCCGGGTCGCCCCGACGACGTGGACTACCAGCACGCCTTCCAGACCACGGTGCTCCAGCGCCGGAAGGACGACCCCACCCTCGGGCTCTACGTCGACTCCACGACCGCCCGGGCCGAGGCCGCCGAACGCAACCTGCTCGCCACCCGGGACGACGTCATCCAGGGCCGCAAGTCGCTGACCGACCTCGACCGGGCCGTCGACGACTGGCGTTCGGCGGTCGGTGACCAGATGCGCACCGGGTACGAGGAACAGCTGCAACAGGCCGGCGGCACGCGCTGAGGGCGCGACGGTCGGGGACGCCCCGGCCCGTGAGGACCGTTCTATGGAAGGGCCATGGCCGACATGCTCGTCCCGCAGCGGCAGGCACTGCTGATCAAGGAACTGGAGACGGCCGGCGTACTGAAGGTCACCGAACTGGCCGCGCGTCTCGGCGTCTCCCGTGACACCGTCCGGCGGGACCTGCTGGGCCTGGAGGCGGCGGGCCGGGTGACCCGGGTGCGGGGCGGCGCCCTGCTGGCCGGCTCGCGCACCGTCCGGAACCCAGCGGACGGGGCGCGGTCGGTGGTCCCGTCCCCGACCGGCTCCGGGCAGACCGTCGGGCTGCTCGTCCCGTCCACCGACTACTACTACCCGGAGGTGGTCGCCGGCGTCCGGGCGGTGGCGGCGCGGCGCGGGGCACGCCTGGTCATCGGGCTGACCGACTACGCGCGGCCCCGCGATCTCGAACGGCTCGACGAGCTCGGCGTGGCCGGGGCGACGGGGCTGCTCGTGGTCACGGCGGAGGCGGCCCACCTGCCGGCCGCCGCGCTGGAGCGGCTGCGGCGGGGCGGGCTCCCCTTCGTCCTGGTGGAACGCCGGCCGCAGGACGTGTTCGCCGCCTGCGAGTACGTCATCTCGCACCACCAGCAGGGCGCGTCGACGGCCGTCCGGCACTTCGCCGAACTCGGCCACGAGCGGGTGGGGCTGTTCACCAACGGCAGTCCGACGGCGCCCCTGGTGCGGGAGGGCTACGCCACGGCCGTCCGGCGGCTCGGGCTGGCCCCCGGCGCCCCGGTCGTCGACAGCGGCCACCCGACCCTCGGCGGGGGCCGGGCCACCGTTCTCTACGACCGGTTCATCGCGGACTGCCGCGCCAGCGGCACCCTGGCCGCGCTGGTGCACTCCGACCACGACGCCATCGGGATGATGCGACGCATGCGTGCGCTGGGTCTCCGCCCGCCGGACGACCTCGCGCTGATCGCGTACGACGACGAGATCTCCGCGCTGGCCGACGTGCCGCTGACGGCCATCGCCCCGCCCAAGCGGGAACTCGGCGAACTGGCCGCGCAGCTGCTGCTCGAACGCCTGGAGGCGGCCGACCCTTCGGGCCTTCCGATCCGTCAACTCACCCTGCAGCCGCGCCTGGTCATCCGCTCCTCGTGCGGGGCCCCGGGTCGGGGCTGAGGCGCTGGCGGCGGTCGGGCACCGTCCCGGCAGGCCGTCGACCACGAGGACGTGGCCTCCGTCGGTGGCGTCAGCGGGCCAGGGCGGCCGCCTGCTCCATGGTGAGGGGCCGGGTGGCGTGCCCGTGCAGCAGCAGGTGGAGTCTGGCGGTCTCCTCCAGTTCCTCGACGGCGTCGGCGGCCTGTTCCAGGGTGGCTCCGGCGACGACGGGGCCGTGGTTGGCGAGCAGTACGGCGTGGTGGGTGGCGGCCGTCCGCTCGGCCAGCGGTTCGAGTCGCGGGTCGCCCGGCGCGTGGTAGGGCAGGAGCGGCAGGGTGCCCACGCGCATCGCGTAGTAGGCGGTCAGCGGCGGCAGGGCGTTGGCCGGGTCGAGGCCGGCGAGGCAGGAGACGGCCGCGGCGTGGGTCGAGTGCAGGTGGACCACGGCGTGCGCGGTGGGGCGGGCTCGGTAGAACGCGGCGTGCAGGAACGCCTCCTTGGTGGGCGGCGGCCCGTCGAGGTGGCGGCCGCGTGGGTCGGTGCGGGACAGCTCGGCCTCGGTGACGGTGCCCAGGCTGGAGCCGGTGGGCGTGAGCAGCAGGCTGCCGTCGGCCAGGCGCACCGAGAGATTGCCGGTCGAGCCGTGGGTGAGGCCCCTGTCGAACAGGGACCTGGCGGTGCGCACGATCCGGGCGCGCGCGGTCGACTCGTCGGTGTGGGTGGTCACATGGGCTCCTTGACGGGGACGGGCCGCAGGGCACGGACGAAGAGGTCGGGGGCGCCGAAGTTCCCTGACTTGAGCATGAGCGCGAGGTCGCCGGTGTGGGTCCAGGGCACCCCGGGATCGATCTCGTCGCCCACCAGGACCGCGTCGATCCCGAGGGCGGTGGTGACGGCTCCCGACGTCTCGCCGCCGGCGACGAGCAGCCGGCGCGTCCCGCGGCGCACGAGCCGGACGGCGAGGGCGCCGAGGAGCGCCTCCACCTGGGCGGCGGCCTCCGCGACGCCCAGCTCCTGTTGCACGGCCGCGAGTTCGTCGGGCGTGGCGGAGGCGAACACGAGGACGGGCAGGTCGGGGTCCTGGGCGTCGTACCAGGCCAGGGCCTCCCCGGCGACGTCCCGGCCGACGGCGGCGGCGAGGACGTCGAGGTGGTGGGTGGGGAGGCCGGCGGCGCGGAAGTGGGCGATCTGCTCCAGGGTGCGGGCGGAGCAGCTGCCGGCGAGCACGGCGGCCCGGCCGGCGGGCGGCCGCGGCTCGGCGGTGGGGTGCGGGGTGGCCGGGTAGGCGCGGCCGAGTCCCTCGGCGAGTCCGGCGGCGCCGGTGACGACGGGCAGTTCGAGCGCGGCGGCGCCGAGGACGGCGAGGTCCTCGTCGGTGAGCGCGTCCGCGATGACGTGCCGCACGCCGTCGCGCCGTCGGTCGAGGAGCGCGTCGCGGACGGCCGCGACGCCCCGGCGGACGGTGGCCAGCGGTATCAGGCCGACGCGGTGCCGGGTCTGGGCGGCGAGCAGGCGCGGCAGCGAGGAGTCCGTCATGGGGTTGAGCGGGTGGTGGCGCAGCGGGGATTCGGAGAGCAGTTGGTCGTGGACGAAGAGGTGGCCCTGGTAGACGGTGCGGCCATTGGGCGGGGAGGCCGGGCAGGCCAGGGTGAGGGGGGCGCCGGCGGCGTCGAGGAGGGCGTCGGTGACCGGTCCGATGTTGCCCGCCGGGGTGGAGTCGAACGTCGAGCAGTACTTGAAGAAGGTCTGCGCGGCGCCCCGGTCCCACAGCCAGTGCTGGGCGGCGAGGGAGTCGGCGACGGCCTCGTCGGCCGGTGCGGAGCGGGACTTGAGCGCGACGACGGCGGCGTCGCAGTCGGCGGGCAGGGCCGTGTCCGCGTCGGGGACGCCGAAGACCAGGGCCGTGCGCAGGCCCGCGCGCCGGAAGGCGGCGGCGACGTCGGTGCCGCCGGTGAAGTCGTCGGCCACACAGCCGATGCGCAGGGACATGGGGGGATCTCCTCGAACGTGCGGGGCGGTGGGTGCGCGGGGCGGGCGCCGTGGCTCGGGGCGCCCGCCCCGTCCCGGGTCAGTCCTGGCCGGCGCCGGCCTTGATCGCCTCGACGACGGCGGCGGTGAACCCGGTGGTGGTGGCGGAGCCGCCGAGGTCGCGGGTCGAGGTGCCGGCGGCGATCGCGGCGGCCACGCCGGCCTCGACGATCCGCGCGGTCCTGGCCAGCGCGGGGTCCTCGTGGCGCGCGGCGAGCCATTCGAAGAGCATCGCGCCGGAGAGGATCATGGCGACCGGGTTGGCGATGTCGCGGCCGGCGATGTCGGGGGCCGAGCCGTGCGAGGCCTGGGCCATGGCCCGGTCGGCCGAGGCGTTGATGGACGGGGCGGTGCCCAGCGACCCCGAGATCTCGCCGGCGAGGTCGGAGAGGATGTCGCCCATCATGTTCTCGGTGACGATGACGTCGAAGTCCTGGGCGCGGCGCACCAGGTGGACGGTCATGGCGTCGATGTGGAAGTCGTCGACCGTCACGTCCGGGTACTCCGCGGCGACCTCCTGGCAGACGGTGCGGAAGAGCCCGGTGGTGAGCTTCAGCACGTTGGCCTTGTGCACGATGGTCAGCTTCTTCCGCCGCGAGCGCGCCAGGTCGAACGCGACGCGGGCGACGCGCTCCGTGGCCTCGCGGGTGATGATGCCCATCGCGATGGCGGTGTCCGGGGTGGGCATGAACTCGCCGGTGCCGGCGAAGGTGTTGCGGTCGGCGTAGAAGCCCTCGGTGTTCTCGCGGACGATCACCAGGTCGGCGTTCTCGCACACGGCCCGCGCGCCGGGGAAGCTCTTGGCCGGCCGGATGTTGGCGAACAGCCGGAAGTGCTTGCGGAGGGTGCCGGAGGGGTTGAGCGCCGACCGGTGCGGCTCGGGGTAGCTGACGGAGTCGTGGGGGCCGAGGAACCAGCCGTCGAGTTCGGCGAGGGCCGCCCTGGTCTCGTCCGGCACGGGCGTGCCGTGGCTGTCGATCGCGCCGGCGCCCAGCGGGAGGGTGATCCAGTCGACGGCGACGCCGGCGGCCTGGCCGGCGGTGGTGGCGATCTCGACGGCGGACGGGACGATCTCGGGGCCGATGCCGTCGCCTTCCAGGACGCCGAGTCGGTAGGTGGTGCTCATCTCCGCTTCCCCTTCGGTGAGTTGGTGAACGGGTGGGTGTGGTTGGCGTCCATGGGTCACGCCAGCGTGCCCGCAGCGTCGTGCAGGGCCGTCCAGGAGCGGGCGGCGGCCAGGGGGCTGCCACCTTCCTGGGTGTGTTCCAGGGTCAGCCAGCCGGTGAAGCCGGCGTCCCGCAGCGCCCGCAGCAGGGGCGGGAGTCTCAGGTCGCCCAGGGGCAGCGGGCCGCGGCCGGTGGCGGCGGCGAGTTGCAGGCAGTGGGTGGCCCCGGCGTGGTCGCGGACGGCCGCGATCGGGTCGAGCCGTTCGCGCGCCAGGTGGTGGGTGTCGAGGGCGAGGCTCGTCCGGCAGCCGAGGCTGGCCGCGAAGGCAAGCGCCTCCTCCGGGGTGTGCCACAGCGAGGTGTTCTCCCGGCACTGCGGTTCGAGCAGCAGCGTGCCGCCGAGCGCGGCCACCTCCTCGGCGAGGCGCCGCACCGCCTGCTCCGCCCAGTGGCGTTGCGAGTCCTCCAGGCCGCGCAGGAACGTGCCGCGGGTCTGGCCCAGGGTGAGCGGGACGCCGAGCGCCGCGGCGAGCCGGGCGGCGCCAAGCAACCGGTCGAGCGCGTGGCGGCGCACGTCGGGCGAGGGGTCGGTGAGGGTGAGCCGGTCCTGGGTGGCGATCGGCCCGGTGGCCAGCGCGAACACCCGGAGGCCCGGGGTCTCGACGGCCTTCGCCAACGCCCGCGCGTCCCGCGCGTCGACGTCGCGCACCTGCGCCTCGACGCCGTCGTAGCCCAGCTCGGCGAGCCGGACCGCGGCCTCGGCCAGCGGCGCCTGGAAGCCGAGCGGCACCGGCACGTGGCAGTCGTCGGTGGAGACGGTGTAGGCCAGCGGCCACGGCGGTCCGGCGGTCACGAGGCCGCTCCGGCGGGCTCCGGCACGCCGCCGAGCAGCCGGCCGCGCAGTTCCCTGGCGGCGGCGCCCGCCCCGTCGAGCACCGGAACCCCCAGGGATGCGGCGAGCGGAGGGCCGGCCGGGGCGAGCGAGTACTGCGCGAGCAGCACCACGGGGGCGGCGCCCGCCCCGTTCGACCGGAGCGCGTCGGCCAGGTGCCGGGCGGTCTCCTCCGGGCTCTCGGCGGTGGCCGCCCGCTCGCTGAGCGCGGTCACGATCTCCACCGGCCGGTCCGGCCGGACCCGGGGGGCCAGCGCCGTCAGCTGTGCGACGGCCGCCGGCACGGCGGGTGGGGTGGACGCGACCACCGCGAGTCGGTCGTGGGGGCCGGCGAGCGCGGTTTTGAACATCGCCTCGTCGGCCTTGAGCATGGGCACGTCCCACAGCGTGCGGGCCGTGTCCACCACCTCCCCGTACGAGGAGCAGGTGAGCAGCAGGCCGTCGGCGCCGCCGCGCACCGCGTGGGCGATGAGACGGAGCATTCTGCGGTGGAGGGCTCTGGTGAGGCCGCCCTCCGCGCGGGCGTCGTCCAGGAGCCGGTCGTCCAGCAGGTTCCACGGGCGCGCCTCGGGGAACTCCCGCGCGAAGGCGCTGCCCGCGACGCTGGCCCCCGCCGACACGGCGTGGATCATGGCGATCACCGGATGGCGTGCACTCACCTGGCTTCCCCTCTTCGGTAGGCGGCGACCCGGGGCTGTCCCGTCGCCGCGCCGTCACTGTAGAGAGTTCTGGTCAACCGGTCAACCGGCTCTTCAACCCTCCAGGACGCCACCGCCGCGACGCGGCACTCCACAGCTATTGACGCGCCAGGCGACCGTCAGGTTACCTACCGGACTACCGGTAAACCAGTTCTCCGGATGGCGCCGCCCCCGGCCCGGCGGCCCGCCTCCCTGCACCAAGGAGCAACGATGCTCGCCGTCCTCGGCTTCGCCACCCTTGGCAGCTTCATGCTGCTCGTGATGCGGAAGTACCTGTCCGCCTTCACCGCCATCATGGTGACCCCCATCGCCGCCGCGCTCGTGGCGGGCAAGGGCGGTCAGCTCGGCGACATGATCATGAACGGTCTGGAGACCGTCGCGCCGACCGCCGTGCTCCTGCTCTTCGCGGTCCTCTACTTCGGCCTGATGATGGAGGCCAAGCTCTTCGAGCCGATATCCCGCCTCATCATCAGGCTCTCCAAGGGCGACCCGGTGCGCATCTGCGTCGGAACGGCCGTCTTCGCGTTGCTCGTCGCCCTCGACGGCGACGGCACCACGACCTACATGATCGTCTGCTCGGCGTTCCTGCCCATCTACCACCGCCTCGGCATGAACCCGCTCATCGCCGCCGTCCTCGCCGTCATGGCCCTGGGCACCGTCTCCGGCACGACCCCCTGGGGCGGCGCCGCCACCCGCGGCATCAGCGTGCTGCACCTGGACGCCACCGACTACTTCGTCCACATGATCGGCCCGATGGCCCTCACCTCGCTGACGATCGTGGCCGTCGCCTACTGGCTCGGCGTGCGCGAGCGCCGCACGATCGACGCGGGCACGCTCGCCGCCTACCGGGAGGAGATCGCCGCCGGCGAGGGCATCGAACCGGTGCGCGCCGGCTGGCGGATGTGGTTCAACGCCGCGCTCACCGTCACCCTGCTGGTCCTGCTCGTCCTCGAGGTCGCCGAACTGGTCGTCCTCTTCATGGTGGCCTTCGTCATCGCCCTGTTGGTCAACATCCGCGCCGTGGAGGCCCAGCAGGACCTCGTCAAGCGACAGGCCGCCAACGCCGTCCCCGTGGTCATGCTGGTACTGGGCGCCGGCGTCTTCACCGGCGTCATGACCGACGCCGGCATGATCGAGGAGATGGCGGACGCCACGCTGGCCGTCGTCCCCGACTCCATGGGCAACCTGGTCCCGCTGTTCACCGCGCTCCTCGCGCTGCCCCTCGGCTTCTTCATGTCGAACGACGCCTACTGGTTCGGCGTGGTCCCGGTACTCGCCGAGTCCGCCGCGCACTACGGCACCGACCCCAACGAGATCGCCCGCGCCGGCGCCATCGGCCAGATCCTCCACATGATGGGCCCCACCTCGGCCCCGCTGTGGGTGCTGCTCGGCCTCGTCAGGACGGAACTCGGCGACTTCCACCGCCACGCCCTGCGCTGGGGGATCCCCGTCTCGCTGGCCTATGTCCTGTTCGCGGTGGTGACGGGCGCGATCAGCGTGACCTGACGGCGTCGAGAAGGGCCGCCGGGTTCAGTCCTGGTCGAGCGCGGCGCGCACCACCCGCTCGCACAGTTCGTGGGAGCGCAGCGCGTCGCGGGCGCTGAGCGTGCGACCGGCGCGCACGGCGTCGAGGAAGGCGACCACCGCCTGTTCGATGCCGCGCTGCCGGGCGACCGGCACCCAGTCGCCGCGGCGCCTGACGCTCGGCTGGCCCTTGTGGTCGGTGATCTCGGCCAGGTTGCGCACCTCCCGCTTGCTGTCCTGCCCGGAGATCTCCAGGATCTCCTCGGCCGAGCCGGAGACCCGGTTCATCGCGCCGATCGCGGTGAAGCCGTCGCCGGAGAGCTGGAGCACCACGTGGTGCAGCAGCCCGTCGCGCACCCGGGCCGTGACGCCGACCCGGTCGACGGGGCCCGGCACCAGGAAGCGCAGGGTGTCGACGACGTGGATGAAGTCGTCGAAGACGGTGTGCCGGGGATCCTCGGGCAGCGACCTGCGGTGCTTCTGGAGCACGATCAGGTCGCGGGGGTGCTCCAGGCAGTGGGCGTAGGCGGGCGCGTGCCGGCGGTTGAAGCCGACGGCCAGGGAGACCCCGCTCCGCTCGGCGAGGTCGACCAGCCGCTGGGCGGCGCCGAGCTCCGAGGCGAGCGGTTTGTCGACATAGGTGGGTATCCCCGCGGCGAGCAGCCGGCCGACGATCGCCGGGTGCGCGTGGGTGGGGGCGTGCACGAAGGCGGCGTCGGGGCGGGCGGCGATCAGCCCGTCCAGGTCGGCGTGGCAGTGCTCGTCGGGGACACGGTGGGTGCGGGCGGCGCGGGCCAGGGTGGCGGGGCTGCGGGTGTGCAGCAGCGGTCGCACTCCGGGCTGGGTGGTGATCACGGGCAGGTACGCCTTGTGGGCGATGTCGCCGAGACCGATCACGCCGACCTTCACGCAAGTCCCCCTGGTGGTGTGGCTGTCGCCGGTGGTGCGGCTGCCCGCGGTCGGGACCGCCGCCGTGGACGGGCAGCTTACGCGGCGGGCGCCGGCGGGTGGCTCACCGGTAGCGGTCGGCCAGCTCACGGACGGTGGCGGCCAGGGCGGCGCGCAGCTCGGGCGGGTCGAGCACCTCGGCCTCCGCGCCGAGCCTGAGCAGGTCGGTGACGGCGACCGGGACCGCCTCGACGGGCAGGGTCAGTTCGGCCCAGCCGTCCCGGTCGGCGGGCGCGGCCTCCCGGACGGCGCGGACACCCGCGGCGCCGAACATCATCGGCATCAGCCGCCGGCCGCGCGGTGAGACGCGCAGCCGGGCCTCGCCCTGGTAGCGGGCGGCCTCCAGGGCACGGGCGGAGCCGGCCCAGTAGTCGGCCAGGTCGAAGTCGGCGGGCCGCTCGACCGGCTGGCCCAGGGGCTCGACGGCGAGCAGCCGGGACACCCGGTAGGTGCGGGGCGTGACGTCGACGGCGGCGACCAGGTACCAGATGCCGCCCTTGAGGACCAGGCCGAGCGGGTGGAGGTCACGGTCCACCTCGCCCCGCCAGCGGCGGTACCTGACCCGCAGTCGCCTGCCCTCCCAGACGGCCGCGGCGACCTGGGCGAGGAAGGGCACGGGGTCGGCGTCGCGGAACCAGCCGGGGGCGTCCAGGTGGAAGCGCTCCTGGACGCGGCGGGCGCGCTCGCCGAGCTCAGCCGGAAGCGCGGCGGCCAGCTTGAGGCTGGCGGTGGCCAGGTCGGCGCCGAGGCCCAGTTCGGCGGCGGCGGCCGGCATGCCGGCGAGCGCGAGCGAGTCGGCCTCCTCGCCGGTGAGGCCCGTGAGCCGGGTGCGGTAGCCGTCGAGCAGCCGGAAGCCGCCGGCCGGGCCGCGCTCGGCGTAGACCGGGACGCCCGAGGCGGCCAGCGCCTCGATGTCGCGGTAGACGGTGCGGACCGACACCTCGAGCTCGGCGGCGAGCTGCGGCGCGGTCAGCCGGCCGCGGTTCTGCAGCAGGAGCAGGGTCGTCAGGAGTCGGTCGGCGCGCACGCCTCCCATTGTGCCGCCGTACCTGACAGAAGATGTCAGGTACAGCGGCCAGGGTGGGGTCACGTCAACGCACCACGCCCATCGAGGAGCACGTCATGACCGGCACCAGCACGCGCACCACCGGCAGCTTCACCTACCAGGACTGGCAGGAGAGCGTCGTGGCCGGCGCCGAGGGCGGGGCCCGACTGGCCACGGCGACCGTCGTCAACACGTTCACCGGCGCCATCGAGGCGGCGGCCACCGCCTGCGTGTACGCCATCTCCTACGCGGCCGACGGCACGGGCTCGTTCACCGGTTACGAGCGGTGCGAGGGCACGGTGGCCGGGCGCGCCGGCACCTTCACGCTCCGGGAGTGGGGCACCTTCGACGAGGGCGGCGTCGTGCGCTGCTCGTTCGAGGTGCTGCCCGGCTCCGGCAGCGGCGAACTCGCCGGGCTGCGGGGCACGGGCGCCTTCACCGCCGAGCCCGGCGCGAAGGACATCCACTACACCTTCGACCAGGAGCCGGCCTGACCGACGGGCGCGCGCCCCGCCCCTCACTTCCCGAGGTCGGGGATCCGCCAGTCGATCGGCTCGTGCCCCTGGGCGGCGACGGCCGCGTCGATCTGGCTGAAGGGGCGGGAGCCGAGGAACTTCTTGGCGGACAGCGGCGAGGGGTGCGCGCCCTCCACCACGGCGTGCCGCCCGGTGTCGATCAGCGGCAGCTTCTTGCGGGCGTACGCGCCCCACAGCACGAACACCGCCGGGTCCTCGCGGGCCACCACGGCGCGGATCACCGCGTCGGTGAACTTCTCCCAGCCACGCCCCTTGTGGGAGTTGGGCTCGCCCTCCCGGACGGTGAGCACCGCGTTCAACAGGAGCACGCCCTGCTCGGCCCAGGGCATCAGGTAGCCGTTGTCCGGGACGGGGTGGCCGAGTTCGGCGTGCAGCTCCTTGTAGATGTTCCGCAGCGAGGGCGGGACGCGGACGCCGGGGCGCACCGAGAAGCACAGGCCGTGGCCCTGGCCCGCGCCGTGGTACGGGTCCTGGCCGAGGATCAGCACCTTGACCTTCTCGAAGGGGGTGGCGGCCAGGGCGGCGAACACCTCGTCGCGCGGCGGGTACACCGGCCCCCTGGCCCGCTCCTCCTCGACGAACTCGGTGAGCTCCTTGAAGTAGGGCTTGTCGAGCTCCTCGCCGAGAACGCCCTGCCAGGACTCGGGCAGCATGCCGGTCACGTCGTCAACCTCCGAGGGTTCGCGATCAGTTGTCGCGGAAAACGTACCGGCAGCCGCTGACAGCGGGCACCTCAGTCCAGCGGGCCGCCCGCGACGTAGAGGACCTGGCCCGACACGAAGCCGGCCGCGTCGCCGGTGAGGTAGGCGATGGCGCCGGCGACGTCCTCCGGGCGGCCGACGCGCCGCACCGGGATCGACTCGGCGGCGGCCCGCTGGAAGTCCTCGAAGGTCGCGCCGACCCGGGCGGCCGTCTGGGCCGTCATGTCGGTGACGATGAACCCGGGGGCGACGGCGTTGGCGGTGACGCCGAACTTGCCGAGCTCGATGGCGAGGGTCTTGGTGAAGCCCTGCAGACCGGCCTTGGCCGCCGAGTAGTTGGCCTGTCCGCGGTTGCCCTGCGCGGAGCTCGACGACAGGCTGACGATGCGGCCGAAGCCGGCGTCCACCATGTGCTTCTGGCAGGCCCTCGACATCAGGAAGGCGCCGCGCAGGTGGACGTTCATCACGGTGTCCCAGTCCGACTCGCTCATCCTGAAGAGCAGGTTGTCCCGCAGCACGCCGGCGTTGTTGACCAGGATCACCGGCGGGCCGAGCTCGTCGGCGACCCGGGCGACGGCGCGGTCCACCGCCTCGGCGTCGGCGACGTCGCAGCCGACCGCCAGCGCGCGCCCACCGGCGGCGGTGATCTCGGCGACGGTGTCGGCGCAGCTCTCCTCGGCGAGGTCGAGCACGGCGACGGCCCGGCCCTCGGCGGCGAGCCGGACGGCGGTGGCGGCGCCGATGCCTCGGGCCGCCCCGGTGACGATGGCGACGCGCTGCTCGGTGGTGGACATGGTGGCTTCTCCTCGCCGTCGAGTGGGCTACCGGGCGCTACTCGTTGGTAACGAGCGCAGGGGCGACGGTAGAAGGGGCGGCACCGACTGTCAACGGACCAGCACGTCGAGCAGCCGGTCGAGCTCGGCCGAGGGGTCGGCGGTGAGCCCCGAGTGCACGGGGCCCGGCTGGACGACCGTGCTGCGCGGGGCGATCAGCCAGCGGAAGCGGCGGCCCGGGTCCTCGCCGGCGGCCTGGCCGGCCCCCGGGCCGCCGTGGCAGACCCGCTCGGCGGCGCGCAGCGCGGCCCGCACGCCGGCCACGTCGGCGTCGGGGTCGAGGGCCAGCAGCCGGTCGGTGTCGAGGTGGACGCGGGCGGCCAGGAACGAGGCGGCCCGGCAGTAGAGGAGGACGCCCGCGTTCATCGTCTCGCCGCGCTCCATCCGGGGGACGACCCGCAGCAGGGCGTACTCGAAGACCTCGCGTCCCTCGTGTGGCGCGCTCATCGGGCGGCTCCGCTCGGCTGGTCGGCGCGGCCGGTGAGCCAGCCGGGAGCCTGGGACGGGCGGTCCGGTGTCGGGGCGCCGACCGTGACGCGCTCGCCGATGGTGGTGGCGCGCTCGGCCAGGATGCCGGCGTAGGCCGCGCGCGACTCGTCCGGGGTGGCGAAGCCCGGCTCGTCGGCCAGCCACTCGTCGGGCACCTGGGCCAGCACCTCGGCCAGCAGCTCCGGGGTGACCCGCGGGGCCAACTCGGCGGCGGCCGCGGCGAGATCCGGACCGAAGGGGGCGAGGGCGTGGTCGGAGGCGTCGTAGCCGCGGGCCGCGGAGGCGGTCGCGGTCGGCCAGTTGTGGTGCCAGATCAGCGCGGCGCCGTGGTCGATCAGCCAGAGGTCGCCGTGCCACACCAGCAGGTTGGGGTTGCGCCAGGAGCGGTCGACGTTGTTGACCAGGGCGTCGAACCAGACGATCCGGCCGGCCTGGGCCGCGTCCACCCGGTAGGCCAGCGGGTCGAAGCCGATGGAGCCCGGCAGGTAGTCCATGCCGAGGTTGAGCCCGCCGCTGGCCTTGAGCAGCTCCTGCACCTCCTGGTCGGGCTCGGCGCGCCCGATCACCGGGTCGAGGCGCATCCTGACCAGCTCGGGCACCCGCAGCCCGAGGCGGCGGGCCAACTCCCCGCAGATCACCTCGGCCACCAGGGACTTGCGGCCCTGCCCGGCGCCGGTGAACTTCATGACATAGGTGCCGAGGTCGTCGGCCTCGACGATCCCGGGCAGCGAACCCCCCTCCCTGAGGGGGGTCACATAGCGGATGGCGCAGGTTTCGCGGAGCACCGCCCCAGGCTATCCGGCCCTAGTCGTAGCGCCGGACGGCCGGGGGGCGGACGGCGGCCGCGACCGCGGCGGCCAGCGGCTCCACGTCGGCCGCGGCCAGCGGTGAGACGGTGAGCCGCAGCCCCGGCGGGGCGGCGATCCGGAACCTGGCGCCCGGCGCCGCCGCCCAACCGGCGCGCAGCAGGCGGGTGATGGCGGCGGTCTCGTCGGGCACGGGCACCCAGACGTTGAGCCCGCTGCGGCCGTGGGCGGCGACCCCACGGTCGGCGAGGGCGCGCAGCAGGGCGTCGCGGCGCTCGTCGTAGCGGCGGGCGGACGCGGCGACGGCCTCCCCCCGGTCGCGCCACAGCTCGGCGACCGTGTCCTGCAGCAGGTGGCTGACCCAGCCGGGGCCGAGCCGCAGCCGGCCCTGGACCCGGTCGATCGTGACCGGGTCGCCGGTGCAGACGGCGAGCCGCAGGTCGGGCCCGAACGCCTTGGCGTTGGAGCGGACCAGGGCCCAGCGGACGCTGCCGCCGGCCAGCGAGTGGTAGGGCAGGTCGACGATGCCGTGGCCGTGGTCGTCCTCGACGAGCAGCGCGTCCGGGTGCGCGGCGAGCTCGGCGCGCAACTCCGCGGCCCGGGCGGCGGACACGGCGGCGCCCGTCGGGTTCTGGGCGCGGGAGGTGACGACGATCGCGCGGGCCCCGCCACGCAGCGCCCGGCCGACCGCGCCGGCGAGCGGCCCCTCGTCGTCCACCGGCACCGGCACCGGCCGCAGGCCGAGCGCCGCGACCAGGTCGAGCAGGCTGCCCCAGCCGGGATCCTCGACGGCAACCGCGTCACCGGGGCGCAGCCAGGCGTTGAGGACCCGCTCGACGGCGTCGAGCGCGCCGGAGGTGACGGTGAGCGGCCCGGCGGGGACGCCGTCCCGCTCGTGGGCGGCCCTGGCGACGCGGGCCAGCTCGGCGGCGACCGGCGGCCCGCCGTAGAGCATGGGCGAGCGCTCGGCGCGCTCAGCCGCCGCGGCCAGGGCGGGGCCGAGCGGCGGCAGCAGCGCCGGGTCCGGGTTGCCCTGGGAGAGGTCACGGACGCCGGGCGGCACCTCGACGGCGATGGCGTCGCGCGGGGTGCTGGCCGGGCGGGCCCGCACCCGGGTGCCACGGCGACCCGCGGTCTCCACCACGCCGCGGTCCCGCAGGGTGCGGTAGGCGGCCGCCACCGTGTTCGGGTTGACCCCCAGCTGGTCGGCCAGCTCGCGCAGCGAGGGCAGCGGTTGGCCGGGCACCAGCTCGCCGCTGCTGACCCCGCGCTCGACGCTGGCGGAAATCTCGGCGGCGCGCCGCCCCTCGATCCGATAATCTCCTAGCACAAGGAAGATTTTGCACTAATGCATAAGCTTTGGCAAGTCGAAGCGAGCGACCGAGGAGGCCACCGTGGCGGCCATCGACAGCGCCCCCGCGTACCCGCGGACCCCGCGCACCACCCCGACCCGGGCCCGCGACCGGGTGTCCTACGACCGGGATCTTGTGCACCGCGTCCTGGACGACGGCTACCTGTGCCATCTGGGCTTCGTCAGGGACGGCGCGCCCGTGGTGCTGCCCACCCTCTACGCGCGGCTCGGTGAGCGGCTCTACGTGCACGGGTCCACCGGCTCCCGCCCGGTCCGGTCGGCGGCCGAGGAGCCCCAGGGCCTGCCGGTCTGCCTGACCGTGACCCACCTGGACGGCCTGGTGCTGGCCAAGTCGGCCTTCCACCACTCCGTCAACTACCGCTCCGTGGTGGTGCACGGCCTCGCCAGGCCGGTGACCGAGGAGGCCGTCAAGCGCCGGGTGCTGGACGCGGTCGTCGACCAGGTGGTGCCGGGCCGGGCCGCGGACTGCCGGCCGGCCAGCGCCAGGGAGTTGGCCGCCACCGCGCTGCTCGAGCTCGACCTGGCCGAGGTGTCGGTCAAGGCACGCACCGGCGGCCCCAACGAGGATCCCGAGGACCTGGACCTGCCCCACTGGAGCGGGGTGCTCCCCACGCGCACCGCGTACGGGCCGCCGGAGCCGGCGGGAGAGGGCACGGCGCCCGCCTATCTGGCGCGCCTCACGAGGTGAGGAGCCCCGGCGGGGTATAGGGAAGACGGCGGACGGGAACCCGGCTCGCCGCGCGGGCGTCCAAACCCGCGCGGCGCCCACCCGGCGCCCACCCCCCACAACCGGCCGAACTCCCCACACTCGGAGGCGATCGTGGCCATTCGTCCGCTCCGCTCGGCAGCAGTCATCACCCTCGGCGTTCTCGCCCTCGCCGCCTGCGGCGGGTCCAACGACACGGCACAGGACGGCACCGCGGCCGCCGACTCCCAGGCGGGCGAGAGCTCGCCCGGCGGCGAGGAGGCCCGCACCCTGCCGGACACGGATCCCGATTCCGGTTCCGATTCCGCCCCGGACTCCGACTCCGACTCCGCCGCCGCTGCGGGCGACGGGCAGCGGGAGGCGGAGCCGGAGGACGGCTCGGCCGACGACGAGGGCTCGGCGCGGGCGGCCGCACCCGGCTGGTGCGCCACCGACGCGCTCTCGGCCTCCCTCAGCCCGCTCAACGCCGCCGCGGGCCAACGCTACGCGGCCCTGGTGCTCACCAACACCTCGGACACCGCCTGCCGCACGCAGGGTTGGCCGGGGCTCTCGCTGGAGACCGGCGACGGCGACGCGATCCCCACCACCACGGTCAGGGACGACTCGCGGGAACCGAGCCAGCTCACCATCGAGCCGGGCGCCAGCGCCTGGGCGCAGCTGCACTGGACGGTGGTGGCCGGCGACGACGACCCGGCGGACGGCACCTGCGGCCCCGATCCGTCCACGCTGGAAGTGATCCCGCCCGACCAGGAGTCGGCCACGCCCGCCGACTGGGAGCTCGGCCAGGTCTGCGGCGCCGGCCGGATCGAGGCCCTGCCGCTGGCCGTCGGCAGCGGCCCGGCCCAGTAGCCGCCGGGTACGGCGTGGCCGGGCCCGCCCGGGCCCGGCTACGCCGTGGGCAGCCAGTCCACCCGGCCGGCGAGCAGCGCGTAGCCGACGAAGGCCACGATGTCGATCAGCGCGTGGGCCACCACCAGCGGCATCACCCGCCCCCACCGCCGGTACAGCCAGACGAAGATCACGCCCATCGCGACATTGCCGAAGAAGCCGCCGATCCCCTGGTACAGGTGGTAGGTGCCGCGCAGCACCGCGCTGCCGACCAGCGCCCCGGTAGGCGACCAGCCGAGCCGCTCGAGTCGCAGCAGCAGGAAGCCCAGCACGATCACCTCCTCCACGACGGAGTTCTGGATCGCGGAGAGGATCAGGACCGGGAACTTCCACCAGACCTCGGGCAGCGACTCGGGTACGACGGTGAGGCTGGCGCCGGCCGCGTGCGCGCCGAGGTAGAGCATCAGCCCCGAGCCGCCGATGCCGGCCGCCACCACGGCCCCCCAGGCCAGGTCGAAGCGTGGCCGGGCGGCGTCGAAGCCGATGACCCGCAGTCCGGAGCCCGGTCGGAAGCCGCCCTCTCGGGAGAGGAGGTGCGCCACGAGGAGCACCGGCACCAGCGCGGTGGCGATGCCGAACAGCTGCCAGGCGAGGTCGAGCCAGGGCCGGTCGGGGGCGCGGGAGGAGTTCAGGTTGGCGGCGTGGTCGCCGAGGCCGCCGGGGCGGGTCAGCACCCCGGTGAAGCTGATCAGCGCGCTCACCGCGCTGGCACCGAGCGAGAGCGCGAGCACCAGCAGCAGCTCGTCCCGCGCCACGCGCCGGCCGAGCCCCGCACCGGCCCCGGTCGCCGGCGCCTGGATCGCCGTGCCCTCGCCGTCCGGCTTCAACGCCACTTGGCCTCCCGTCCGGCGCCGCGGACGCCGGCCCGGGCCGCCGCCGGCGGCTCAGACGCCGGCCGGCCAGCTGTGCACGGGGGCGTCCGTGCGCGCCAGATCGCAGTATCGCCGGACGAGCTCGCGCAGCGCGGTCGACCGGTCAGCTCCACTGGCCACCAGTTGGTGGTAGGTCCGAGTCTGCCAGCCCGCGCCGGTGACCCGACGCCGGCACCGCTCCGCGATGACGGAGAGGTACTGCTCACGGTCGGGCGCCGCCACGCCGGCGGCCTCCAGCCCCTGGTCGGCGAGCGGCAGCAGCCGCTCGCCTATCAGCCGGTGGGCGGGCTGCCTGACCAGGGCGGCGCCGTCCTCGGTCGGCCAGGTGAACTCGGCGTCGATGCCGTGCCGGCAGGCCGCCTGGAAGTTCGCCTCGGCGGCGGCGAACGGCAGCCGCCGCCACACCGGTTCCCGCTGGTCCGCGAGCGCGCGCACCAGGCCGTAGTAGAAGGCGGCGTTGGCGACCACGTCGGTGACCGTGGGCCCGGTGGAGAGCACGCGGTTCTCCACGCGCAGGTGCGGCACGCCGTCGGCCACGTCGTACACCGGCCGGTTCCAGCGGTAGACGGTGCCGTTGTGCAGCGTCAGCTCGCCGAGCCTGGGCACTCCGCCGGCGTCGAGGACGGCGAGCGGGTCCTCCTCGTCGCGGAGCGGGAGCAGCGCCGGGTAGTAGCGGATGTTCTCCTCGAACAGGTCGAGCACGGAGTCGATCCAGCGCTCGCCGAACCAGGCGCGCGGGCGCACGCCCTGCGCGGCGAGCTCCGGTGGGCGGCTGTCGGTGGCCTGGAGGAAGAGCTGGGGGCGCGACTCCTGCCAGAGCTCGTGGCCGAAGACGAAGGGCGAGTTGGCGCCGACGGCGATCTGCGCGGCGGTGGTGGCCTGGGCGGCGTTCCAGGTGTCGGCGAACCGGTCGGGGGTGACCTGGAGGTGGAACTGGACGGAGGTGCAGGCCGCCTCGGCGGCGATCGAGTCGAAGGAGTGGGTCAGGCTCTCGGCGCCGGCGATGTCGAGCAGGATGGCCTCGCCCCTGGCGGCCAGGATCTGGTCGTTGAGGAGGGTGTAGCGGTCGCCCGGCGACAGGGACCCCGGGGCCACCTCCTCCGGGGTGATGGTCGGCAGCACCCCGGTGAGCACGAGGCCCGCGCCGAATTCGCCGGCCATTCGGTCGGCATAGCCGATCGCGATGCGCAGTTCTTCGGCCAGATCGTCGAAGACCCTGCCGACGAGTCGACGCGGTGGCATATTGAGCTCGATGGTGAATTGCCCGAGCTCCGACTGGAAATCGTTGGTGGCCATTCGGGCGAGGACTTCGTCGTTCACCATTCGCGGCGAACCGCCGGAATCCGCCATGGACAGTTCGACCTCGAGGCCGATCAGGTCGCGCGGCCCGTCGAAGCGCTCCTCGCGCAGCATCCTCGCCAACGCCGTCAGGCAGTCGTTCAGCCTGGCGCGGTACTCCTGACGGGCAGCCAGGTCGAAGCGGTCGGCGACGAACTTCTCCCCCATGGGGGCACCTCCTCCGTCGAGCGGTGCCACGATCCTGCCCACGCCACGGGCCGGGGAACCAGGACCGACGGGGCCCCCGGGGCGGAATCCGGCATATTCCTCCGGAATATTCGGCGGTCGAACCTGCTCGGCGGAGTCCGATTTCCCCCTTGCCGAAACATCCGGGGGCGGCTAGCCGAAACACGGGGAGAACATGCCCGGTATAAAATAGCTGATGGCGTGTCTCCTATTCCAGAGGCGACCTACTCCAAAGCGAGAGGCGACCCATCATGCCCCTGCGTATCCCCTCGGCCCCGGCCACGGCCGAGCAGTCCGTCCGCACCGCGCTGCACCCGGGCACCGCACGGACCCCGGTGCCAGCACACCTCCTCGGGGAGCCTCCCCGGCTGGTGCTCCCGCTACCCCTGCACCGGTTGACGCCGGTCTCCTCGCTCACCGAGCCGCCGCGTGCCGGGCTGACCGGCTGGCGCTTCCTGCTGGAGCGTGACGGCCGGACCGTGGGTGCGGCCGAGACCGCGTTCACGGCGGACGGTTGGGAGTTCTCCCACTTCCTCGAGGGACCGTTCATCGCGTCGACCGAGCGGGCCGTGCGGCTGGCCGAGGCCCTGCCGACGCCGTACCAGCCCAGGTTGCTCTCCATCCCCGAGCTGTACATGTTGACGCTCTGGCTGCACGCCGACCTGGAGGCCGAGCCGACCGCCGGCGACCCGCTGCCGGACGACCTGCTGGTGCCGCTCGCGCCGGCGCCGCCCGGCATCGCGGCCGACCGCCCGGTGCGCACGGACGCGCTGTTGCCGCTCGTGACCAGCCGGGTGGCACCGCTGGGCCTGGCGAGCTAGCGGCTCGTCACGCGGCCGGGGGGGGCACGACGCCAGAACCGTCCTTCAGCCCCCCGCGAGCAGAGACCGACCGGCCGCCCCCGGGGGCGGCCGGTCGCCGGCCGAGTCGGTCCACACCACCACCGCGCCAGCGATGGCAGCGCGACCGGCTGGCGACGAGAGGGGGAAGACACGTCGACAGACAGGTGAACACGTCGAAGGCGGCGCGACGGTGATCACGTCATGTCCCAGAATTCCACCAGGAGTTCGACTTGGTGCTCACGGGCGGGGGGAATGGTGACCAGTCCGTGACTGACAGAGGGATGAACGTGAGACGCACGATCGCAGTCATGGCATGTACGGGCGGCCTGCTGGCCGCCTTCGCACTGGGCGCGCCGACCACGGCCACCGCGGCCTCGCCGGTCGCGACGCCCGCCGCCGTGTCGGAGGGGTGGGAGCGGATCGACAGCGAGGCCGAGCTGGCGGAGGTCCTGGCCGGGTCCACGCTGGCCGCGCCGGCGGGGCGGGTGGACTCCGGGTTCACCGCCCAGGACGTGGTCGTCGAGGAGCGCCTGGCCATCGAGTCGGTCCGCAACTGGAACTTCGTCGCCACGGAGATGAGCTACCCGGCCCCGAACACCGGCCTGCTGCGCGCCCGTTCCCAGGGCGTCTTCGGAGCGTGGGAGGAGTTCGACTTCGTCTGGGACGATGCCACCGGCACGTTCGCGATGCGGTCGCGGGCCAACGGCCTCTACGTCGCGGTCGAGAGGAACCTCACGGGCGAGCGGCAGAACATGCTGCGCGCCCGCTCGGCGAGCGTCGGGGGCTGGGAGCGGTTCGAGCTGTTCCAGGACCCCGACAGCCTTGAGTTCGCGATCCGGTCGACGCTGAACGGCCAGTGGGTCGCCATGGAGAACAGCTACGGTGGCACCCTCCAGTACCTGCTGCGCGCCCGCTCCGCCGAGCCGTCCGGCTCCTGGGAGAGGTTCAACATCTACGAGGTCATCGACTGACCCTCGCGGTCACCCCGTTCGTGACACGACGGCCCCACCGGGGAGTCCCCGGTGGGGCCGTCGTATCGACGGAACCCGGCGGTGTCGTTGAGTCAGCGTCAGCCCGCGTACTCCGCGACCGGCGGGCAGGAGCAGACCAGGTTGCGGTCGCCGAAGGCGCCGTCGATGCGGCGCACCGGCGGCCAGTACTTGTCACGCTGGCCGCCGTCGGCGGGGTACGCGGCCTCGGCCCGCGAGTACGGGTGGGGCCAGTCGCCGGCCAACTGCTGGGCGGTGTGCGGGGCGTTGCGCAGCGGGTTGTCGTCCTTCGGCCACTCCCCCGCCCCGACCCGGTCGATCTCGGCGCGGATGGCGATCATCGCCTCGCAGAACCGGTCGAGTTCGGCCAGGTCCTCGCTCTCGGTGGGCTCGATCATCAGCGTGCCGGCTACCGGGAACGACATGGTCGGCGCGTGGAAGCCATGGTCGATGAGCCGCTTGGCGATGTCGTCCACGGTGACGCCGGTGGCCTTGGTCAGCGGCCGGACGTCGATGATGCACTCGTGCGCCACCAGGCCGCCCGGGCCCGTGTAGAGCACCGGGTAGTGCGGCTCCAGGCGCTTGGCGACGTAGTTGGCGCCGAGCACGGCGACCTGGGTGGCGCGGCGCAGCCCCTCGGCGCCCATCAGCCGCAGATAGGCCCAGGAGATCGGCAGGATGCCGGCGGAGCCCCAGGGGGCGGCCGCGATCGGGCCGATGCCGCCGCCCTCGGGCCCGGCGGCCGGCTGGAGCGGGTGGCCGGGGAGGTAGGGCGCCAGGTGGGCGCGGACGGCGACCGGACCGACGCCCGGGCCGCCGCCGCCGTGCGGGATGCAGAAGGTCTTGTGCAGGTTGAGGTGCGAGACGTCGGCGCCGAAGTGCCCCGGCTTGGCGAGGCCGACCAGCGCGTTGAGGTTGGCGCCGTCGACGTAGACCTGCCCACCGGCCTCGTGGACCGCGGCGCAGATGGCCGCGATGTCCTCCTCGAACACGCCGTGCGTGGACGGGTAGGTGACCATGAGCACGGCCAACTCGTCACGGTGCGCCTCGATCTTGGCCCGCAGGTCGGCCGCGTCCACGTCGCCGTTCTCGCCGGTGGCGACGACCACCACCCGCATGCCGGCCATCACGGCACTCGCCGCGTTGGTGCCGTGCGCCGAGGAGGGGATCAGGCAGACGGTGCGCCCGGGCTGGCCGTTGGCGCGGTGGTACGCGCGCACCGCGAGCAGTCCGGCCAACTCGCCCTGGGAGCCCGCGTTCGGCTGCAGCGAGACCCGGTCGTAACCGGTGATCTCGGCCAGCCGGTCCTCGAGCTCCCGGATCAGGGTCAGATAGCCGGCGGCCTGCTCGGCGGGCGCGAACGGGTGCAGTTCGGCGAACTCCGGCCAGGTGACGGGCTCCATCTCCGCGGTGGCGTTGAGCTTCATGGTGCAGGAGCCCAGCGGGATCATGCCGCGGTCGAGCGCGTAGTCGCGGTCGGCGAGCCGGCGCAGGTAGCGCAGCATCGCGGTCTCGGAGCGGTGCTCGTGGAAGACCGGGTGGGTGAGGTAGTCGTCCCCGCGCAGCAGCGCCTGCGGCAGGGCGTCCGGGGTGGTCGCGTCCAGCGACTCGATGTCCGTGGCGTCCGCGGGCACCCCGAAGGCGCCCCAGACGGCGGCCAGATCGGCCCGGGTCGTGGTCTCGTCGCAGGCGATGCCGAGGTGGTCGGCGTCGGTCTCGCGCAGGTTGACCCCGGCCGCGCGGGCGGCCGCCGCGATCTCGGCGGCCCGTCCCGGCACCCGGGCGGTGACCGTGTCGAAGAAGGCGTCGTGCGTGATCGCCACGCCGCCGGCGCGCAGCCCGGCGGCCAGCAGCGCGGCGTACCGGTGGGTGCGCCGGGCGATCGCGGCGAGCCCCTCGGGGCCGTGGTAGACCGCGTACATGCCGGCCATCACGGCCAGCAGCACCTGGGCGGTGCAGATGTTGCTGGTGGCCTTCTCGCGGCGGATGTGCTGCTCCCTGGTCTGGAGCGCGAGCCGGTAGGCGGGCCGGCCGTCCGCGTCCCGCGAGACGCCCACCAGACGGCCCGGCAGGCTGCGGGCGTAGGCGTCGCGGACGGCCATGTAGCCGGCGTGCGGACCGCCGAAGCCCATGGGCACGCCGAAACGCTGGCTGGTGCCGACGGCGATGTCGGCGCCCAGGTCGCCGGGCGAGGTGAGCAGGGTGAGGGCCAGCAGGTCGGCCGCGACGGTGACCACGGCGCCCAGCTGGTGCGCCCGTTCGATCAGCGCCCGGTGGTCGCGCACGGCGCCGGAGGCCCCCGGGTACTGGAGCAGCACGCCGAACACCCCGCGCTCGGCGAGCTCCGCCGGGATGCCGTCGTCGAGGTCGGCGACCACCACCTCGACGCCGGTGGGTTCCGCCCTGGTGCGCACGACGGCGACGGTCTGTGGCAGGCAGTCGGCGTCGACGAGGAAGACGCCGTCCCTGACCTTGCCGACCCGGCGGGCCAGGGCCATCGCCTCGGCGGCCGCGGTGCCCTCGTCGAGCAGCGAGGCGCCGGCCGTGGGCAGCCCGGTGAGGTCCGCGACGACGGTCTGGAAGTTGAGCAGCGCCTCGAGACGGCCCTGGGAGATCTCCGGCTGGTACGGCGTGTAGGCGGTGTACCAGGCCGGGTTCTCCAGGACGTTGCGGAGGATCACCGGCGGGGTGAAGGTGCCGTGGTAGCCGAGGCCGATCATCGAGCGCCGCACGCTGTTGCGCTCGGCCAGCGCGCGCAGCTCGGCGAGGACCTCGGCCTCGCTCCCGGCGTCCGGCAGGCGGAGCGCGCCGACGCTGCGGATGGCCTCGGGGACGGCGGCGGCGGTCAGCTCGTCCAGCGAGCCGAAGCCGACCTGGGCCAGCATCTTGGCCTGGTCGGCGGCGTCGGGACCGATGTGCCGGGCGGCGAACGGGGTGCCACGCTCGAGTTCGGTGAGCGGGGTGCGGGGGACGGTCATGGGTGGAGGCTCCTCCTGGTCGCGGCGACCTCGGGGGTTCGGGCGGCGCTGCCCGACCGGCCTCCCCCTCTGTCATCCGGCCGTGTCGCCCGGACCTGAGAGCTTCGCCCGGCACCTGCGTGCCCGGCTTGCACCGTCGGTGAGGACGACCGGGTCGCCCTGCTTTCCAGAGTGGTTTCGCTCGCGCGGTACGTGGGCCTGAGAGATTCCGGGGAGGATTTGCTCCTTCGGCGCCCGCCGTCCGCTCGACGGCGGGACTCTCCCGCGCGGGGTCGTCAACCGCCTTCGAGCCTACCAGCGGACGTCCTGGCCCGTACGTCCCGTGCGGCCGCCCGGCGCTCGACTGGCCGACCGCCGGTTTGTGCCCTTTCGTAGGAGGTGGCGTTCCCTTTCCGGATGGGTTCCGGAGGTGCGGGGAGCAGCGGGAGGAAGCATGCAGATCGACATCGACCCACGCAGCCTGATCGGCCGCAAGGCCTTCGACCGCGAAGGCACCAAGATCGGCACCGTGGACGAGGTCTACCTCGACGACGCGACCGGGGCTCCGGAGTGGGCGGCCGTGCGGACCGGGATCTTCAGCCGGGACGCGTTCGTCCCCCTGGAGCCGAGCGAGGTGGTCGGCGACACGTTGCGGGTGCCGTTCGACCGCTCGCTGATCAGGGACGCGCCCGACTTCGGGGTCGGCCGCCACCTCTCCCCCGAGCAGGAGTTGCAGCTCTACCACCACTACGGCCTCGACGTGCCGCAGGAGGACGGGACCTAGCGAGGCCCCCGGGCGGTGCCCGCCTCGGCGTCCGCGTCGGTGACCAGGGGCAACGGATCCGAGTGGGTGAGCTCCGGATCGTCGAGGCGAAACGTTCGAGCACGGCCGGGCGGTGAACCGGGGCGCTCGAAGCGGACCGTGACCCGGCCGACCCCGCTGCCCTGGATCCAGCCGGGACCGTGCCGGGCGTGGGTCACGTCGAGGCCCGGGAGCCAGCGCCGCTCGACCGGCTCCTCGGCGAGGGGCACCGCGGGCGCCCCCGCGGCCGGCTCCGCCGGGGTCGCCTGCGCGAACAGGTCCTCCTGGGTGAAGTCGGCCAGGCCGCTGACGCCCACGCCGAGCAGCCGCACGCCCTCCGTGGTGTCCACGCCCTCCAGCAGCCTCCCCGCCGCCTCCGCGATCACCACCGGGTCGTCCGTCGGGCCGCGCAACGTCTCGGAGCGGGTCAGGGTGGTGAAGTCGTACCGTCTGACCTTCAGCACCACGGTGCGGCCCGATCTGGCCGCCGAGCGCAGCCGCCCCACGCAACGCTCGGCGAGCCGCGCCACCTCGAACCTGATCCTGGCCCGGTCCGTGACGTCGGTGTCGAAGGTGTCCTCCACGGAGATGGACTTGGCGTCCCGGTCGGGCACCACGGCGCGGTCGTCCAGGCCGAGCGCCATCGCGTGCACCGCGTGGCCGTGTGCCCTGCCGAGCAGGCGCAGCAGCTCGGCCTCGCCCGCCTCGGCCGCGTCCCCGACGGTGGCGAGGCCGGCGCGGCGCAGCGTCTCCGCGGTGGCCGGGCCGACCCCCGGCAGGGTGCGCACCGGCATCGGGGCGAGCAGCTCCCGCTCGGTGCCCGGCTCGATCAGCAGCAGGCCGTCGGGCTTGGCCTGCTCGGAGGCGATCTTGGCGAGCATCTTGGAGCCAGCGAGGCCCACGGAGCCGGTGAGCCCGGTGGCGGCCCGGATCCGGGCGCGCAGCCCCTCGCCGGCGCGGCGGGCGGCGGCGGACGAGGTGGGCGGGGCGGGGCCGGCCGCCAGGTCGACGAAGGCCTCGTCCAGGCTCAGCGGCTCGACGAGCGGCGAGAGCTCGCCGAGCAGGGCCATGACGCGCTCGCTGATCTCCCGGTAGACGGCGAACCTGGGCACCAGGAAGGCCGCGTGCGGCGAGAGCCGGCGGGCCTGTCCCATCGGCATCGCCGAGTGCACCCCGAAGCGCCTGGCCTCGTAGGAGGCGGTGGCGACCACGCCGCGTGGGCCGAGGCCACCCACGATCACCGGTTTGCCCCGCAGGCTCGGCTTGGCCGCCTGCTCCACCGAGGCGTAGAAGGCGTCCATGTCGAGGTGCAGGATGCTGGGCTGGCCTCTCACGGTTCCGATGGTGCCGCAGGGCACCGACAGTCAGGGCCTGGCGGGCGGGTCAGGCGCGGTTGCGGCGGCGGGCGAGCTCGTCCCCCGGGTGCTCGGCCGGCACGGCCTCCCCGGTGTCCACCCGCTCGGCCTGCAGCTGGGCGAGCGCGCTCTCCACGTCCCCCCAGACGGCGCCCACCGCGATGCCGAAGACGCCCCGGCCGCCGCGCAGCAGCTCCGCCAGGTCGTCGGGCGACGCGCAACGGTAGACGGCGGCGCCGTCGCTCATCAGGGTCATCCCCGCGAGCTCGGCCAGGTCGGCGGCGCGCAGCGCCTGGACCGCGGTCCTGATGCTCCCCAGCGAGACGCCGGCGTCCAGGAGCCGCTTGACGATCTTGAGGACCAGCACGTCCCGGAAGCTGTAGAGCCGCTGGCTGCCCGAGCCGTGCGCCGGGCGCACGCTGGGCTGCACCAGACCCGTGCGGGCCCAGTAGTCGAGCTGGCGATAGGTGATCCCGGCGGCCGCGCACGCGCTGGGGCCGCGATATCCGAGCTCCTCGGTCCTCCCCCGCCCCTGGGGGGCCACCGAGTGCCGAAGCCCCGGCCTGGGCGGCGCGCCCGGGAGGGCGGAGACCCCGCCGACCGCTCTACTGTCGCCGTTACCTGTCACGCCGGCCTCCGTTCCGCATGCCCCGACTGTGCCCTCGTCGCTCACCGGCTGTCACGATGAGCACGCACACAGCGCTCCTCCCAAGACATGCCCCATTGAAGCTAGGCATCCACACTCGGCGCGTCAACGAACGCCACGCGCCGCTACTGGCTGGTGCCGAAGTCCTCCGGAGAGATCTGGTCGAGGAACTCGCGGAACCTCTCCACCTCGTCCTCCTGCTCGTCCGGGATGATGATCCCCGCGTCGTCGAGCACCGCGTCGCTGCCGTAGATCGGCGTACCGACGCGCAGCGCGAGGGCTATGGCGTCGGACGGGCGGGCGCTGACCTCGACCCCGCTGGCGAACACGAGCTCGGCATAGAAGACCCCGTCCCGCAGGTCGGTGATCCGCACCGCGCTGAGCTCCTGCCCCACCGCCTCGAGCACGTTCTTGAAGAGGTCGTGCGTCAGCGGCCGGGCAGGGGTCATGCCCTGCTGGGCGAACGCGATGGCGGTCGCCTCTCCCGGTCCGATCCAGATCGGGAGATAGCGATCACCGCCGACTTCACGGAGAAGCACGATGGGCTGGTTGTTGGGCATTTCCACCCGCACGCCCACGACGTCGAGCTGATTCACACAGCAACCCTAGGCCGTGCCCGGGGCATTTGGATAGTCGAGCACCACCATGCCGCCCGCGCACGCCCCCGGCCGGTCAGTATCCGTGCCTTCCGACGAAGAAAACCAGCCGGTACTTGCCGATCTGCACCTCGTCACCGTTGGTGAGCACCACGGAGTCGATCGGCTCCCTGTTGACGTAGGTGCCGTTGAGGCTGCCGACGTCACTGACCGTGAAGGCGCCGTCCGGCTGGCGCCGGAACTCCACGTGGCGCCGGGAGACCGTCACGTCGTCGAGGAAGATGTCGCTCTGCGGGTGACGGCCGGCGGTGGTCAGGTCGCCGTCCAGCAGGAAGCGGCTGCCGGAGTTCGGCCCGCGCCGGACGATCAGCAGGGCCGAGCCGCCCGGGAGGGCGTCGACGGCCGCCTGGGCCTCGGCCGAGAGCGCGGGCGCCGGGTGCTGTCCCGTGATCTCCGCCTCGTACGCCTCGAGCCCGGAGATGGAGATCGTGGACGTGGTCTCGGAGGAGCCCTCGAGCCCGGGGCGCAGCGCGTTGCCGCAGTTGGAGCAGAACCGGCTGGTCGCGGGGTTGCGGCTGCCGCAACGGCCGCAGGGCGCGCCACCGGCTGCCGGCTGGGAGCCTATGCCGCCGGGCCCCGCGACCTCGTCACGGAACAACGGGCGCCCCTGCTCGGCACCGGACGCCGACGCTGGCGTGTCGCCATGCTGGCGGGCGCGGCCCCGCGCGGCACTGTGGCTGCCGCTCTGACGCCTGCCGAACAAACGAGCGAAAAAACTCACCAGCGATCCCCTCGCACGTAGCCCGACCCGTCGGTGGGACGGGGCGGTCCATTTTCTATCACCGGCCGATTCGAACGTCGTGACAACGTCCACGGCCTCCGTTCAGTTTCCCTCACCGAGCGCCACACCGGGCCGCCGCCCCCCTGACGCCGTCTCAGGTCACGATGACGACTGAGCGTAGTCAGGCTGCTCGGCCGACCGCAAGGCGTCGACCACGACGGTCTCCGGGCGGTCCATGGTGACACCGACCCCCTCGTTCTCCAGGGACTGCACCACTCCCCCGGGGATGTTGAGCGCCGGTTCCAGGTCCTGCGGGCGGCCTATGGCCGAGACCAGGTACGGCGCCCCGGCCGGCACACCGTCGATGCGCACCCCGCCGTTGTGGTCCACGAAGGAGGTGTCCGCCACGATCCGCACGTCGTTGATCTGGATCGCCTCGGCGCCGGCGGCACGCAGTTCCTGCACCGCGTCGAGCAGCATATCCGCCTCGACGACGCCCCGCGGATCGCTGATCCGCAGGCTGATCCCCGGCCCCTCGGCGGCCATGGTGCCGGCCAGGACGCCCAGCTGGCGCTCTCGCTCCAGGGTCTGCCTGCGGGCCTCCTCGGCCTGGTCGGAGCTGGTCTCGAGGTCGGACCGCTGCTCCTCGAGACCGGCCCGCTCGTCCTCGAGGCGCGCGGTGCGGTCCTCCAGGTCGCTGAGGATCCGGACCAGGTCCTCGGGGCGCGCGTTGCGCAGCGCCGTCTCCTCGCTGCTCGCGGCCCGCACCTGGATGGCCAGGGCGAGCCCCAGGGCGAAGAGCAGCGCCGCGGCGAGCAGTTGACTTCGGGTGACGCGGGGCGGCCACAGGGCGTCGAGCAGCGCCCGCGGCCCCGCGGGCTCCGGCGCGGCGGCGGCCGGCTCCCGCTCCTGCCGCGGATCCTGCCGTGGGTCCTGCCGCGGGTCCTTCATCGCCCTCACGCCCCGAAGACGTGGCGGCGGATGGCCGCCGTGTTGGAGAAGATCCGGATCCCGAGGACCACCACGACGCCGGTGGAGAGCTGGGCGCCGACGCCCAGCTTGTCGCCGAGGAAGACGATCAGCGCGGCCACCGTGACGTTGGACAGGAAGGAGACCACGAAGACCTTGTCGTCGAACACCCCGTCGAGCATCGCCCGGACGCCGCCGAACACCGCGTCGAGCGCGGCGACCACGGCGATCGGGAGGTACGGTTCGACGCCGGTGGGCACCACGGGACGGGTGAGTATTCCGGCCACGACTCCCAGGACGAGCCCCAGAACGGCGATCACTGCGGGTTACCTTCTCCTGTTTGGTCGGTCTCGTTCACTCGGTCACTGATCCGGCCGAGCCCACGGGACTGGCCGAACGTATGGTCAGGCTGGGGGCGGCGGGCAGCCGCAGTTCGTCGCGGACCTCGGTGGCGGAGCGGATGCCGTAGTCGTCGGCGAGGACCCGGAGGTAGCTGCCCGCGGGGCCGGCGGCGAAGGCGGCGGCCAGCTCGTCCCCGTCGCCGACGGCGCGCAGGGTGTAGGGCGGGACGAGCGGGCGGTTGTCCACCAGCACCGCGTCGCCCGCGGCCCGGATCGCGGAGAGCGCGGTGAGCCGCTGGTCGTTCACGGAGACGGCCTCGGCGCCGGCCTGCCACAGGCCGTTGACGATCCACTGGAGGTCACGGTCGCGGACCCGGCCGCCCTGACCGAAGCCGCCGTCCCCGGGGCCGCCCGAGGCCGCCTGGCCGGCGCCCTCCGCGTCGTCGACGGTGAGCTCGACGCCGGGCCCCGACACGGCGGTGGCCCCGGCGAGCAGGGCCACGAGATCGGCCCGGTCGGCGTGGTCCTCGGGCAGGGCGGCCCGCTGCCTGGCGGCCACGTCGGCACGCAGCGCGTCGACGTCCCCCTGGAGCCGGTCGAGACCGTCCGTGCCGGCCTCGACCCGCTCCAGCAGCTCCTCGCGCTCCCTGGCGACGGTGGGGGCGGCGTCCCTGGCGTGGGCGGCGCCCAGGGTGACCACGGCGGCGGCCAGCGCGAGCCCGGCGGCCAGCCACAGGCGGCCGCGCAGGGTGCGCGCGCCGTGCGCCGGCCGGGCCCCGTCCGCCGCGCGCCGCCTGGCCGCCGCCCGCGCGTACCCGGCGTCGAGCGAGTGCTCCATGACGGTGGTCAGCAGCGACATGGAGGCGTCGGGGCGGACCGGCCGGCGCGGCGCCGGCTCCTGCTGTGGCATGGCGGGCATGATTGCACGCCGCCCCCGCGGAGATCGAAACGGGGCGGCCGGCCGGCCCCGGCTCAGCGTTCGGCGCTGTCCACGATCACCGACCACTCGTCGAGCAGCTCGGAGGCCGTCGCGTCGTCGGGCCCCTCGGCCCACAGGTGGGTGACGGCCTCCGCGGGGTCCGGCAGCACCAGGACCCACCTGCCGTCGGGCTCGACCACCCGCACGCCGTCGGTGGTGTCCACCGATCTGTCGCCGGCGGCCTCCACGACCCGACGCATCACCAGGCCCTTGATGGCCCAGGGGGTGATCACGTCGCGCTTGAGGACGTGGGCGCGCGGGATGCGGGCGTCGATCTGGCTGAGCGACAGCTGGGTGCGGGCGATCAGGCCGATCAGCCGCGCGAAGGCCGCCGTGGCGTCGAACACGCTGGAGAACTCGGGCACGATGAAGCCGCCCTGGCCGTCGCCGCCGAAGACCGACCCCTCCTTGTGGGTGACGCGGGTCAGGTCGTCGGGCGAGGTCGTCGTCCACTCGACCTGGGTGCCGTGGTACGCCGCGACCTGCTCCGCGATGCGGGTGGTGGTGACCGGCAGCGCGACCCGGCCGCTGCGCTGCTCGGCGGCGATCAGGTCGAGCATCACCAGCAGGGCCCGCTGGTCCTCGATGATCCGGCCCCGCTCGTCGACCAGCGACAGGCGCTCGCCGACCGGGTCGAAGCGGACGCCGAAGGCGGCGCGGGCCGAGGAGACGATCTCGCCGAGCCGAACGAGACCCGCCCGTCTCGCCTCCGCGGTCTCGGTGGGCCGCGCCTCGTTGAGCCCCGGGTTGATGGTGAGGGCGTCGACGCCCAGCCGGCCGAGCAGGCTGGGCAGCACCAGGCCGGCGCTGCCGTTGGCGGCGTCGACCACGATCTTGAGCCCGGACTCCTCGACCCCGGTGGTGTCGACGGCCCGCAGCACCGAGCCGGTGTAGGCGTCGAAGACGCTGGCCGGGAAGCGCAGGTCGCCGATCTCGCCGGGGAAGGCCCGGCGGTACTCCTGGCGGGCGTAGACGCGGTCCAGCTTGCGCTGGCCGGCCTGGGAGAGGTCGGCGCCGCGCTCGTCGAAGAACATGATGTCGACGGAGTCGGGCACACCGGGGGTGGTGCGGATCATCACGCCGCCGGCGCTGCCGCGCGCGGTCTGCTGCCGGGCCACGGGCAGCGGCACGTTCTCCAGGTCGCGGACGTCGATCGCGCTGGCCTGGAGCGCGGAGATCACCGCGCGCTTCAGGGCCCTGGCGCCCCGGGAGTGGTCGCGGGCGGTGGTGACCGTGGAGCCCTTCTTGAGGGTGGTCGCGTAGGCGCTGGCCAGCCGGACGGCCAGCTCGGGGGTGATCTCGACGTTGAGGATCCCGGAGACGCCGCGGGCGCCGAACAGTTGGGCCTGGCCGCGCGACTCCCAGATGACCGAGGTGTTGACGAAGGCGCCGGCCTCGACGGTCTTGAACGGGTAGACCCGGACGTTGCCCTGGACGATCGACTCCTCGCCGACCAGACACTCGTCGCCGATGACGGCGCCGTCCTCGATCCTGGCGGCGCGCATCACGTCGGTGTTCTTGCCGATCACGCAGCCGCGCAGGTTGGTCTGCGGGCCGATGTAGACGTTGTCGTGGACGACCGCCCGGTGCAGGAAGGCGTCGGCCTTGACGACCACGTTGGACCCGATGACGGTGTGTTCGCGGATCTCGGCGCCGGCCTCGATCTTGGCGTAGTCGCCGACGTACAGCGGGCCGCGCAGCTTGGCGTCGGGGTGCACCTCGGCGCCCTCGGCGATCCACACGCCGGGCGAGATCTCGAAGCCGTCGATGTCGACGTCCACCTTGCCCTCGAGCACGTCGGCCTGGGCCTTCACGTAGCTCTCGTGGGTGCCGACGTCCTCCCAGTAGCCCTCGGCGACATAGCCGAAGATCGGCTTGCCCTCCTTCATCAGGCGGGGGAAGACGTCTCCCGACCAGTCCACGGGGATATCGGCCTCGACATAGTCGAAAACCTCGGGCTCCATCACGTAGATGCCGGTGTTGACCGTGTCCGAGAAGACCTGGCCCCAGGTGGGCTTTTCCAGGAAGCGTTCGACGCGGCCCTCGTCGTCGACGATGGTGATGCCGAATTCCAGGGGGTTGGGAACGCGGGTGAGGCATACGGTGACGAGCGCGCCGCGCTCGCGGTGAAAACGGATCAGATCGGTGAGGTCGAAGTCGGTGAGCGCGTCACCCGAGATCACCAGGAAGGAGTCGCTGCGGAGCGCCTCCTCGGCGTTCTTCACACTTCCGGCCGTACCCAGTGGCTTTTCTTCGTGGGCGTAGGTGAGGTCCATCCCGAGCTCCTCACCGTCCCCGAAGTAGTTCTTCACGAGAGAAGCGAGGAACTGCACCGTGACCACGGTTTCGGTGAGCCCGTGACGCTTCAGGAGCCGGAGCACGTGCTCCATGATGGGGCGGTTGGCCACGGGCAGCAGCGGTTTCGGCATGCTCGCGGTCATGGGGCGAAGCCGGGTGCCTTCGCCACCAGCCATTACGACGGCCTTCATATCGGAAGTGTCCTCCTTGGGGAGTCGACAGTCACACCGACCGCACCCGTCTGGAGGGGCCCGGGCCCGGGGTGGCTCCCCGGAATTAGCGGCACGTGCGGGCGCCAGGCCCCTGCGACACTGCCAGGGCGAGCTCAGTCGGCCGTGGGGTTCGCCCTCAGTAGGCGGCGGACCTGGACCACGTAGAGGATCCCTGCCCACCAGTACAGCGCTGTACCCCAGCCGGCGAACGCCCATCCGAAAATAGCAGCGAGTGATGCCGCCCAGCTACTTCCGTCACTGAGCAGCAGCAACGGAAAGGCGTACATGAGATTGAGGGTGGCCGCCTTGCCCAGGTAGTTGACCTGGGGCGGGGCGTATCCGTGCCGGTCGAGGACGAAGACCGTGACCAGCAACATGAGTTCGCGGGCGAGCAGGAGTGCGGTGAGCCAGATCGGCAGGATGTCGCGCCAGGTGAGGCCGACCAGCGTGGACAGGATGTAGAGGCGGTCGGCGGCCGGGTCGAGGACGCGGCCGAGCGCGCTCACCTGGTTCCAGCGGCGGGCGAGCTTGCCGTCGAGGTAGTCGCTCACCCCACTGGCGGCCAGCACCAGCAGGGCCCAGCCGTCGAGGTTGGGGCCGTCGAAGGCCGGGGAGAGCACGAGCCACAGGAAGAGGGGGACCCCCGCCAGCCGGGCCATGCTGAGGATGTTGGGGATGGTGAGAATCCGGTGGGTCTGAACGCCTGAATCCTGGAGCTCCACCCGGAAGCCTCCCGTGTTCCCCGTGTCTCCTACTGTGCGGAAGAACCCTACCCGGCGGTTCCGACGGCGCGGCCGGAGGGGCCGAATGCGGCGACGTGGGCTTTTATGTGATGTGCGGCCCGACGAGAGCCGGGACCGGCGAAGCGTTGCGAGGCGGTGAGATGGAGACCAGGCTGCAGGGGGTCGGCGTCAGCCAGGGCGTGGCCATCGGCGAGGTGCGGCACATGGGCACGGCGGCGGTCGAGCCGCCCGACGCCCGCATCGAGCCGGAGCAGACGGCCCGTGAGCTGGGGCGCGCCGGCCAGGCGGCGGCCGCGGTGGCCGCCGACCTGACGGCCAGGGGCACGCTGGCGGGCGGCGAGGCGCAGGCGGTGCTGGAGGCGCAGGCCCTGATGGCCCAGGATCCCGAGCTGATGAGTGACGTGGAGCGGCGGATCACCGCGGGCTCCACGGCCGAGCGCGCCGTCTACGACGCCTTCGCCGCCTACCGGGCGCTGCTGGCGGACGCGGGCGAGTACCTGGCGGGGCGGGTCGCGGACCTCGACGACGTGCGCAACCGCGTGGTGGCCAGGCTGCTGGGGGTGCCGATCCCGGGGGTCCCGGACAGCGACGACCCGTTCGTGCTGATCGCCAGGGATCTGGCCCCGGCGGACACGGCGCTGCTCGACCCCTCGCTGGTGCTCGGCTTCGTCACCGAGGAGGGCGGCCCGACCAGCCACAGCGCGATCCTGGCCCGCGCGCTCGGGGTGCCCGCGGTGGTCGCGCTCCCGCGTGCCCTGGAGATCTCCGAGGGCACGGTGATCGCGGTGGACGGCTCGACGGGCGAGGTGGTGGTTAACCCGAGCGCCGCCGAGCGGGCCGCCCTGGCCAGGGCGGCGGCCGACCGCAGGGCCGCGCTGGACACGGTGACCGGCCCGGGGGCCACGGCGGACGGCCACAAGGTGCCGCTGCTCGCCAACATCGGCGGCCCGGCGGACGTCGCCGCCGCGCTCCGGGCGGGCGCCGAGGGGATCGGTCTGTTCCGCACCGAGTTCCTGTTCCTCGAAGGGGAAGGGAGCGGCTCGGCACCGTCCGAGGAGGCACAGACGGCGGCGTACCGGCAGGTGCTCGAGGCGTTCCCCGAGTCGCGGGTGGTGGTGCGGGTGTTGGACGCGGGCGCGGACAAGCCCCTGCCGTTCCTCAGCCCGGCCGACGAGCCCAACCCGGCGCTCGGCGTGCGGGGGTTGCGCGCGCTGCTGGCCCATCCCGCCGTGTTGGAGACCCAGTTGCGGGCGCTCGGCAGGGCCGCCGAGGGGCTGCCGGTCTATCTGGAGGTGATGGCCCCCATGGTCGCCGACCGGGAGGACGCCCGGGCGTTCGCCGACGCCTGTCGGGCGGCCGGGCTCGCCGCCAAGGCCGGCGCCATGGTGGAGGTCCCGGCCGCCGCGCTGCGGGCCAGGGCGCTGTTGCAGGAGGTCGAGTTCCTCTCGCTGGGCACCAACGACCTGGCGCAGTACACCTTCGCCGCCGACCGCCAGGTCGGGGCCGTCTCCCGGTTGCAGGACCCCTGGCAGCCCGCGCTGCTCGACCTGGTGGCGCTGGCCGCGGAGGCGGCCAAGGCCGAGGGCAGGAGCTGCGGCGTCTGTGGGGAGGCGGCCGCGGATCCGCTGCTGGCCTGTGTGCTGACCGGGCTGGGCGTCACCAGCCTGTCGATGGGGGCGGCGGCCATCCCCTATGTGCGGGCGACGCTGGCCAAGCACACGCTGGCCCACTGCGAGCGGGCCGCCGCCGCGGCCCGCGCCGCCGACACCGCGGCGACGGCCCGCGAGGCCGCCCGCGCCGTGCTCGCCGGCGGGTGACGGAGCGCCTACCACCGGAGGCACTCGGCGGGCGGCAGCTCGGGGGCGGCGAGGTAGGAGACGCCGGGCTCCGGGGGCACCGGCTCCCCCGTCGCGCCGTCCGTGCAGTAGGCGGCGAACACCTCGCTCGCGGTGAGGGGCCTGGCCCGGCGGTCGCGCAGGCTCCAGCCACGCACCTCCTGCGGGCCGGGGCCGGTCGGGGTGGAGCGCAGGACGAGACCGCCGGGGTCGCCCGTGGCGAGGCACACGGCGAGCACCGTGCACAGCGCCAGGGCCGCCGGCTCCGCCACCCGCAGCTCGCCGCCGGCGCCGATCTCCACCGTCAGCGCGGCGGCCAGCGGGGCGGTGTCCGGCAACGAGGTGGCCACCAGGTGGTGGGATCCGGGACCGACCCGCTCCAGCACCTCGGCGAGCAGCCCGGCGGCCCGCCGGAAGGCGCAACGCGCCTGCGGCGCCCCGCAGTCGGCACAGCCACCGGCGGCGGCCAGCAGGTCGCCGCCCAGCTCCCAGGTGTCCCGCCGGTGCCGCTCGGCGCGCAGCTCGGGCAGCAGCCGGTCCATCGGCTGGCCCGCGTACGGGACGGTGGCGCCGCGGGCGGCGACCTCGGCCGTGTACCGGGCGCGGCTGGCCGGGCTGTCCGGTGCCAGCCCCTCCCGCTCGCAGTAGTCGGCGAATGCGGCCGGGTCGAACAGCGCCACGCTGGTGTGGCCGTGGCGGCCGGCGAGCGAGCGCAGCAGCGCCTCGGTCGCCCGCAGGTAACCGGCGTGGTCGGCGAAGCCCAGCGTGGGGCAGCGGCGCCGCAGCAGCGCGAAGCCGGCCTCGTCGGCGACCACCGCGACCGTGCCGGCCGCCTCCCGCCAGCGCGCGGCCGGCACGGTCCCCTGCCGCCGGCCGGCCCGCCCGCCACGCCCGCCGGCCCTGACGCGCTTCCCGGTGTGTGCCATGGTTCCCCCTCGACGGATCGGAAGCTACTGGTCACCCACGGTAGTCGCCGCCACTGACAGCGGCCCGCTCGCGGCCCAGGCGCTCGAAGAACCTGAGGAGCTCGACGTCGTCCACGGACCCCGGGTTCACCGTGGACTCCAGCGCCGCGCCCTGCAGCAGCCGCTTGACCGGCACTTCGAGGCGCTTGCCGGTCAGCGTGTGCGGCACCCCGGGGACCTCGATGACCTCGTCCGGCACATGGCGCGGGGAGAGGTGTTCGCGGATGGTGCGCCGGATGCTCGCGCGCAGCGCGTCGTCCAGGGCCGCGCCCTCGGCGAGGCGGACGAAGAGTGGCATCCAGTAGCCGCCGTCCGGCAGTTCGATGCCGACCACCAGCGACTCGCGGATCTCGGGGAGCCGTTCGACCGCCTCGTAGATGTCGGCCGAGCCCATGCGGACGCCCTGCCGGTTGAGGGTGGAGTCGGAGCGCCCGTGGATGACGACCGTGCCGCGCGAGGTGAGGGTGATCCAGTCGCCGTGCCGCCAGACGCCGGGGAACGTCGTGAAGTAGGCGTCCCGGTAACGGGCGTCGTCCGGGTCGTTCCAGAAGCGCACGGGCATCGAGGGCATGGGGGCCGCGACCACGAGCTCGCCCACCTCGTCGGTGAGCGGCAGGCCGTCGGGCGACCAGGCCCGCAGGTCGGTGCCGAGCCCGGGGGCCTGCAACTCGCCCGGGTAGACCGGCAGGGTCGGCACGGCGCCGGCGAAGCAGCTGCACACGTCGGTGCCGCCGCTGACCGAGGCGATCCACAGGTCGGCGCCGGCCCGCTCGTGCAGCCAGCGGAAGCCGTCCGGGGGCAGCGGCGACCCGGTGGTGGCCACGCAGCGGACGGCGGAGAGGTCGAGGTCGCGGCCCGGGTGCAGGTCGGCCTTGGCGCAGGCCATGACGTAGGCCGCGGAGGTGCCGAACAGGGCGGCCCGGGTGCGCTCGGCGACGCGCCACTGGGCGCCGGTGTCGGGGTACCCGGGGGCGCCGTCGTAGAGCACCACGGTGGTTCCGGTGAGCAGCCCGGAGACCAGGAAGTTCCACATCATCCAGCCGGTGGAGGTGTACCAGAAGAACCGGTCGCCCGGGCCGAGGTCGCAGTGCAGGCCGAGCTGCTTGAGGTGCTCCAGCAGGATGCCGCCCTGGGACTGGACGATGGCCTTGGGCAGCCCGGTGGTGCCCGAGGAGTAGAGCACCCACAGCGGGTGGTCGAAGGGCACCTGGGTGAACTCGGGTTCGGTGTCGGCGGCGGTGAGAGCGTCCCACTCCAGGGCGCCGTCCGGCGCCGGGGTGCCGAGGAGCGGCACGTGCACCACGGCGCGCAGGGTGGGCAGGCCGGCGCGGAGTTCGGCCACGGTGCTGGCGCGCTCGTGTTCCCGCCCGCCGTAGCGGTACCTGTCGACGGTGACGAGCACGACGGGCTCGACCTGTTGGAAGCGGTCGAGGACGCTGCGGGCGCCGAAGTCGGGGGCGCAGGAGGTCCAGACGGCGCCGACGCAGGCGGTGGCCAGCAGCGCGACGACGGCCTGGGGGACGTTGGGCAGGTAGCCGGCGACCCGGTCGCCGGGGCGCACCCCGTGCTCTCGCAGGGCGGCGGCCAACGAGCCGACCTGGCGGCGCAGTTCGGCCCAGCTGACGGGCTCGGGTCGGTGCCGCTCGTCGACCCGCAGCAGCGCCGGCTCCTCGGCCACGGCCGGGTCGAGGGCCCGACGGAGCGCGTGCTCCGCGTAGTTGAGGGTGGCACCGGGGAACCAGCGGGCGCCCGGCATCCGCCGGTCGGCGAGCACGGCCTGGTGGGGGGTGGCGAAGCGGACGTCGAACCAGTCGGCGACGGCGGACCAGAAGGCGTCGAGCTCGTCGACCGACCAGCGGTGCAGCGCCGCGTAGGAGCCCTCGGGGTCGTCGGGCGACGGCGGGGGCGCGCCGTGCCGGGCGGCGACGTGCGCGTGGAAGGCGGTGAGCCGGGCACCGGCCGCCCGCTCCCGCGACGGGCGCCACAGGGGCGCGGGCTCGGTGGGCGTTGCGGCGTGCGCGGCGGTCATGGGCGGCTCCCGTCTGGTCTACACGAACGACGCGGTCACGTGGCACGTCTGGGCGAGACGATGCCAGGTGGGCGACGCACGCACCAGGGTGGCGCTCCACGGAGGACGGCGGCGCCCCGGGACCACCCCCGTCGGTCCCGGGACACCGCCGTCATCGTGATCGGACGCGGAACGGTCGGCGGCGGTTCGCGTCACCGGCCCGTTGTCACGCGTTCGCGACATGGGCGCGGCGTTCCGGTGATCTTCGGCAGGAAGCGGCCACGACGAGCCGCGCCGGGCGGCTCGCCGTCGGGACGTCGGGGGCGTGGGGACGCCGGCGCCTCAGTCGGCGCGGGGCGGCGTGGCGAGCAGCGGGCCGACGCGCTTGACCAGCAACGCCATCTCGTAGGCCACCTGCCCGATGTCGGCGTCCGCCTCGGCGAACACGGCCAGGGCGCTGCGCGCGCCGGCCGCCGTGACCAGCAGGAAGGCGTCGTCGAGCTCGACGAGCGTCTGCCGCACATGGCCGGTCTCGAAGTGCCGGCCGACGCCCCTGGCGAGGCTGTGGAAACCGGAGGCCATGGCGGCGAGTTGCTCGGCGTCGTCCCTGCCCAGCGAACGCGTGGCGCCTCTGGGCAGGCCGTCGGCGGCCAGGATCAGGGCGTGCCGGACGCTGGGCACGCGCTCGGCCAACTCGTCGAGGATGCGACCCAGCTGGGCCTCGTCGGGTGGGGCGCCGCCGTGGGCCGCGGCCTCGGGTGCGGTCATCGGTCCTGCCTTACGGTGTTCTCGCTGCTTACGGGCTTACGACGTCTCGGGGGTCTCGGGTGTCTCGAAGGTCTCGGGGCGCGCGTCGGGCCGGGTCGGCCCCGGGCGGTCGCCGGTCTGCTGGCGGCCGCGCTGCCAGCCGCGCTGCAGGGAGGCCATCCGGGAGCGGACCTCGTCCGCGTCGACGTCGGGCAGCGCGTCGGCCTCGGGGTGGCCGCCGGGGCCCCCTCCGTCGCCGGGGCCCGAGCCGCCCGACGGAGGCGCGGGGCGGCGCACGCGCCGGGGCAGACCGGTACTGGTGCGCTCCTCCGTGGCCTTGGGGCGGGCGAGCGGGATGGGGGCCGCGGGGGCGGGCTCGGGCTCGGGCGGCTCGCCCACCTGTCGGCCGTGGTCCGCGACCAGCACCGGGGTGCGGTGCCGGTACGGCAGTCGGGGCGACGCCACCGGCGCCTCGGCCTCGTGGGCCGGGCCGTGTTCCACGGGGTGCCCGACGGCCGGCGAAGGACCGGCGACGGGCGGCCCCGAGGCCGGGCCGAGCACCAGGTCAGGGGCGCCGACCGGCGCCTCCAGCTCCACCGGGCCGCCGTGCGGCGCCGGCCGGTCCCGCCGCCCGGCGATACTGCCCCGCTTGCCCGGCAACTCGCGCACCTCGGTCAGCAGTTCGCCGGGGATCAGGGTGACGGCCGTGGTGCCGCCGTAGGGCGAGTCCCGCAGGGAGACCTTGATGCCGTGGCGCTCGGCCAGCCGGCCGATGACGAAGAGGCCGATCCGGTCGGTGTCGGACGGCTCGAACTCGGGGGGATCGGCGAGCCGCCGGTTGGCGTCCCGGAGGGCCTCGGCCGTCATGCCGAGGCCGCGGTCGTGGATCTCCAGCGTGAAGCCGTGCGGCACCCGCTCCCCGTCGACCTGCACGGCGGTGTGCGGCGGCGAGAAGACGGTGGCGTTCTCCAGGAGTTCGGCGACGAGGTGGACGAGGTCGGCGACCGCGCCACCGGCCACGGCCAGCGGCGGCAGCCGGCGCACCTCGACCCGCTCGAAGTCCTCCACCTCGTCGACGGCGGCCCGCACCACGTCCATCAGCTGCTCCGGCTTGCGCCACTGGCGGGCCGGGGCGGCTCCGGAGAGCAGCACGAGCCCCTCCGCGTGCCGGCGCATGCGGGTGGCCAGGTGGGTGAGGCGGACGATGTCGGCCAGGTTCTCGGAGTCGGTGGTGCGGCTCTCCAGGCCGTCGAGCAGGTTGAGCTGACGGTGCAGCAGGACCTGGCTGCGACGGGCCAGGTTCACGAACACCTCGGACATGCCGCGCCGGGTGTGGGAGCGCTGGACGGCGGCCGAGACCGCCTCGCGTTGCAGGATGTTGAGGGAGCGACCGATCTGGCCGAGCTCGTCGGAGCCGTACTCCAGGACCGGCGCCTCGGTCTCCACGTCGACGTGCTCGCCGACGGCGAGCCGGCGGGTGACCCCGGGCAGCCTGACCGCGGCCGCGTCCCTGGCCTCGCGGGCCAGGCCGCGCAGGTCGCCCGTGAGGCCGCGACCGACGCGCACCGCGACGACGGCCGAGACGACGACGGCCACCAGGCCGAGGCCGCCGACCAACCAGGCCCGCACGGCCGGCCCCGAGGTGGCGGAGTCGTACCGCTCCTGGTGGTGGGCGGCGGCCTCGCCGCCGAGGGCGGTCAACTGGTCGAGGGCGGAGGAGCTGGTCTCCTCCCAGCTGTCGGCGCGGACGGCCGCGGCGTTGCCCTCGATCAGGCTCTCCTCGGCCGCGGCCAGGACCCGGCCGGTGCCGCTCTCCCAGAACGCCTCGTGCGCCTGCCGGTCGTCCAGCGTGAGGTCCGGCAGGTAGGTGTCGTACGCGAGTTCGCGCCGCGCCATCAGCTCGACGAGCTCGCCGAGCACCTCGTCGGTGCGGTCGGCGGCCAGCGCCCCGGCGACCAGGGCGTCCTCGGCCGACAGGTGCTCGCGGGCCTGGGCGAGACCGACGACGGCGCGGCCCTGCCGGGCGAGGTCGGGATCGTCCGCCGGTTGGAGGACCGCGAGCAGCCGGAAGGCGAGGTCGACGACGTCGCCGTACGCGGCCAACGCGTTCTCGCGGGGAATGGTGTTGCTCTGCACCAGGTCGCGCACCTGGTCGAGGCCGTCGAGCGCCGACAGCAGCCGCTCCAGGCGGTCACGGGCCGAGTCACGCAGGCCGCCCCCGGCCTCGCGCGCCCCCTGCCGGGCGCGCTCGACGGCCCGGTCGGTCTCCTCCCTGATCTCCCGCAACTCGCTGAGCGAGTCGGCCCGTCTCGGGTCGCCGAGGTGGACCAGCGTCTGGCGGCGCTCGCGCTGGACGGCCGCGGTGACGTCGTGGGTCGGCCCCGTGAGGGCCGCCGCGGCGTCGGACGCGGCGCCGACGGCTCTCGCCTCACCGATGGCGTCGGTGGCGGCGAACGCCCAGACCGACACGAGCGACAGCAGGGGCACCAGGACCAGCGCGCCCGTCTTCCGCCGGATCGACTTGCCGCGAAAGCGCATGCCCTCCCCTTGGTCTTCGAGCGGCCGCTCGGGGGTTCCCGCCGCCGCAGCGCGAGCCTACTACCGGTGCCGTGGCCGCCACCGGGGTATCGGCCCGGGCCGCGGGAGGAGTTGGCCTGCGGGCGCCTCATCCTGACCCCTCGTCGAGGAGCCCGCAAGGCGTTCTACCATGGATGGGCAGGACATATCAGCGCATCTTTGCCGTGCGAGGAGCGAAGGCGGAGTGTACGCGAGACCCCGCATGCCGGACCCGGTGCGTGCCGCCGCCGTCCGTGCCGTGATCATCATCGCCCTGACGCTCACCCAGGTCGTGATCGTTCTGCTGTGCACCCTGGCCGGGTCCTGGCTGGCCCTGCCCATGGCGTTCTGCTCGCTCGGCAGCACGGTCGTCGCCACCTGGGCGGTGCTCGACATCTGGATCACCCGCCAGGCCTGGCAGCAGCGCCACGGGGTGATCTCGACGCCGAGCAGCGCCGCCAGGCGCCGGCCGCTGCGGCGTCAGTGACCGGCGCTCAGCTCCCCTCCCCCGAGCGCGGTCTGCGGAAGACCCGGGTGGCGGTGATCTCGCCGTGCACCGGCTCGGCCGACGGATCCTGCTGGGGCAGGCCGGGCCGCAGGTGCTCCTCGACGCTGATGTACTTGAGGCCGGCCCGCAGGTCGGCGTCGTTGCGCAGCCGGATCACCAGCGGGAACTCGGCGAGCGCCGTGGTGTCGAACAGGCCGGTCGTGTAGAGGAGTTGGACACCGAGGGCGTCGGCCACGGCCCGCTGGAGCTCCAGCAGGTAGGTGGCGTTGGCGCGGCCGATCGGGTTGTCCAGGAAGAGGGTGCCGGCGTGCCGGTTCCGGTCGCGGCCGCGGTCGTTGCCGCGGAGCGCGGCCATCGTGCAGTAGAGCGCGATGGCGGCGGTGAGCAGCTGGCCGCCGGAGAAGACGTCGCCCATCTGGCCGACCGGGACGCGCTCGGCCCGCAGCACGGCGTCCGGCTTGAGGATCTCGACCCGCACCCCCTTGGGGGCGAGCGCCGCGTGCACCCCGCGCAGCAGCAGCGAGACGCCGTCGCGCCGCAGGTCGGAGTTCTTACGGACGGCCGCCCGGGTGGTCTCGTCGATGACCTCGCCGAGGCGCTCGGTGAGCGTGGCCTGGTCCGGGTCGTCGAAGCGGATGCGGAGGAACTCCTGGCCCGACCACTCGCCAAGCCCCTCGGGCAGCCGGGAGAGCCGCTGGGCGGAGCGGAGGGTGGCGAGCGCCGACTCCACGAGGCCGCGCAGCCGGTCCACGATCCCGTCCCGGTTGCGCTCCAACTGCTCGAGCTCGTCGGTGAGGACGCGCAGCCGGGGCGCGAACGCCTCGGCCCAGGCGGCGGCGTTGGCCGGCAGGGCGGCGGCCGGCAGCTCGCGGATCTGCTGCCGGGCGGGGGTGCGGACCTGCTCGAACCGGGTCGAGTTGGCGTGCCGCACCAGCCGGTCACCGGCCTCCCGGACGGCGGCCTCGGCCGCGGCGAGCCCGGCGGCGCAGGAACGCAGGGAGCGGCGGGCCTCCGCCGCGGCCCGGCGGGCCTCGTCGAGGCCGCCCTGGTAGGGCTCGGCGGGGGGCTCCCCCGCGCCGTCGCCGCCCTCGGCGGCCGGCGCGCCGGCGCCGGGGGCCGGGTCGCGCAGCTGGTCGCGCAGCGGCACCGCGGTCTCCTCGAATCCGGCGGCGGCCTCCTGGGCGGCCCGGTGCTCGCGCAGCAGGTCCTCGTGGGCGGCGACGGCCGCGGCGTGCGCGTCCTCGTGGGCGGCCAACTCGGCGGTGGCCGCGCGCAGCAGCTCCTTGGCCGCCGCGGCGTCGGCCGGGACCCGCTCGGCCGGCAGCTCGATGTGCGCCTCCCCGTCGGCCGGGGCGAGCCGCTCGGCCTCGCCGCGCAGCCTGCCCAGCTGCTCGCTGGCGGCGGACGCCCGGGACTCCAGCAGCTGGACCAGGGCCTCGGCGCGGGCCACGGCGGCCTGCCGGGAGGGGCCGTCCGCGCCCTCAGGACCGTCGAGCAGCCGGGCCGCGCGGGTGCGGACCTTGTTGCTCAGCCGGTCGAGTGCGGCCAGCGCGGCGCTCTCGTCCCCCTCGGCCCTGGCCTGCTCGGCGCGCAGGTCGGCGCCGACGCCGACCTTCTCGTACAGCTGGGACGCGGACCGGTACGCCTCGCGCAGCGCCGGCAGGGAGGGCGCGTCGGCGGCCGGCGCCGCCTCCTCGACGCCCTCGTCGGGGACGCCGGTCACCTCGGCGCGCTCGGCGCGCAGCGCGCGGGCGGTGCGACGGGCGTCGTCCGCGGCGCGCTGCACGGCGCGCCGGTCCTCGTCGGCGGCGCGGGCGCGCTCCAGGCAGGCGGCCGCGGCCTCGGCCGCCTCGGCGGCCTCGGCGGCCAGCTCCCTGAGCCTGGTCCCCCAGCGGGCGCGCTCGCGGAGCCGGTGGGCCAGCCCGGCCAGCGCGTCGGCGGCGCGGCGGGCGCGCTGGGCTGCCTCCTGACGCTCCTCCCTGGCGCGGGCGGCCTGCGCGGCGGCCTCCTCGGCCTCGGCGCGGGCGGCGTCCGCCTCGGCGAGCTGCCGGCCGGCCGCCTCGGCCTCACCGGCGGCGCGCTCCGCGGCGGTGGCGAGCTCGGCGAGCCGGCCGGCCGGGCAGCCGGCGCGCCAGGACGCGATCCTGGCGGCCAGCGTGCGGTCGGCGGTGAGCCTGGCCGCGAGGTCGCGGATCTCGGCGTCGCGCCTCGTGGCGCGCTCGCGCAGGGCGCGGCGCTCGTCGTCGGCGGCGGACTCGTCGTGCATGGCCGGGTTCGGTGGCACGAGGAAGACGCCGCTCTCCGCGCCGCCGGGCGGCGGGGTCGGGGCGAGCAGGGCGGCCGCGGTGCCGACGGCGACGGCAGAACGGGGCAGCAGCGCGGCCCCGGAGAGCACCTCGCGGGCCCTGGCGTGGCTGTCGGGGTCGGTGATGACGACGCCGTCGACCAGCTCGGGGCGTGCCGCGAGGACCGTGGCGTGGTCGGCGGGGTTGACCGCCTGGGCCAGGTAGCGCCAGCCGGGCAGGGCCGGGATGCCGTGCTCGCCGAGGTACTCGACGGTGGCCAGCACGTCGGGCCCCGGGGGCAACAGGCCGCCGTCGCCGAGCGCGGCGAGGATGCGGGAGTCGTCGGCGGCCGCGGTGCGCAGCTCGAAGAGCTGCCGCTCGGCGTCGGCGACACGCTCCTCGAGCAGGCCGGCCAGTTGTTCGGCCGCGCGGTCGAGCTCCTCCGCGGTGAACGCCGGTCCCTCGTCGGCCCGCGCCGGCAGGCCGAGCAGCTCCGCGATCCGCGGCTCGGCCGCCAGGGCGGCCGCGGTGCGCTGCTCGCCCCGCCAGGCCGCCTCGGCCGCCCGCGCCGCGTCGGCGGCGCGGGCCGCGGCCAGCTCGGCCCTGGTGTGCTCGCCGGTGGCGGCGCGGGCCGCGTCCGCCGTGCGCCGGGCGGCCTCCCGCGCCGTCTCGTACGCGGCCACGGCGACGCGCTCGGCGTCGCTCGCGGCGAGCGCGGCGCGGGCCGGGTCGGCGCCGTCCAGCCAGCCGGCGCGCACCGCCTGCTCGGTCTCCTGCTCGACCTCGGCGAGCCGCTGGCGCAGGTGCTCGCTCTCGCTGCGGGCCCGCTGGGCCTCGGTGGCGGCGGTGGTGGCGTCGCGGTGGGCGGCCTCCGACTCGGCCTGGAGCGCGGCGGACCGCTCCTCCTGCTCGGTGGCGGCCAGCTCGCTGCTCGCGGCGGCGGTGTGCAGGGCGCGGACCAGGGCCGCCGCGGCCCGGCCGCGGGCGGCGAGCGCGGGGGCCGCGTCCCGCTCGGCCTCGCGGATGGCGGCCGCGACGCGGGCCGCGCGGTCGGCCGCCGCGCGGTGCTGGAGCACGGTCTCCGCCGCCTGCCAGGCGGCGTGCAGGGTGCGCGCCTCGGTCAGCTCGCGGCGCCCGGCGGCGGCGGCCTTCTCGGCGGCGGCCAGGGCGAGCGAGGCGTGCCGGTAGGCCAGCTCGGCGGCGACCCGGCCGGCGGTGGCGCGGGCCCGCTCGGCGTCGGTGACGGTGTGCGCCGCGGCGGCGACGTGCTCGGCCAGCTCGGCGGCCCGGGCGCGCTCGGCGGCGCCGCGGGCGGCGAGCAGCCGGGCGAGGGCGCGGGCCCGGTGCTCGGCGGCCAGGTGGACGGCGCGGGCCGAGTCGCGCTCGCCGGCGGCCTCGGTGATCCGGGTGAGCAGATCGAGGGAGCCGGCCGTGAAGTCCCGCTCGGCCCCCAGCTCGGCGCGGCGGCCGAGCTTGTGCGCGAAGCCGTGCACCAGGTCGGCGAGGCCGTCGGTGTCGCGGGTGTCGGTGACGGCGCGCAGCAGCAGGTCGGTGAAGTCCGAGTCGTTCTTGACGGCGAACAGGCCCGCGGCCTCGCCCTCGTCGGCGTTCATCTCGCGCTGGTAGCGGAAGAGTTCGGGGTCGAGGCCGAGCCTGCCCAGGTGGTCGACCCAGCGTTCGTGGACCTCCTCCCAGACCACGTCGAGGTTGGGGTAGGCCTTGCCGGTCTCGGTGAGGACGTCCCGGAAGCCCTTCATGGTCCGGCGGCGGCCCGACGCGCCGGAGGTGCCGTCGGCGCGGGGGCGGAGCGCGGTGGACTCGGCGACGGGCAGCGAGTCCAGGCTCATCCCCGGTCCTGGCCGGAACGAGTACCAGGCCTCGGCGAACTTGCGCGGGTCGCCGGAGACCTGGCGGCCACGCCACTCGCTGACCTTGCCGACGACCACGGTCTCGCCGGTGAGGGTGTGCTGCCATTCGAGGGCGACGTGGCCGCAGTCGTCGGCGAGGAGGAACTTCCGCAGCACGCCGGAGCTGGCGCCGCCCAGGGTGTTGCGGTGGCCGGGCAGCATCACCGAGAAGATGAGCTTGAGCAGCACGGACTTGCCGCCGCCGTTCTCCAGGAAGAGCACGCCGGCCGGCGCGGGGCGGCGCGGCGGCCCCACCGGCTCGTCCTCGAAGAAGTCCGCCTGGGCGGGCGCCGGTCGGGGCACCGGCTCGCCGACTCCTCGCAGGTCGAGCACGGTGTCGGCGTAGCGGGCACCGGCCGGTCCGATGGAGTAGAGGCGGATCCGGGACAGCTCGTACATGACTGGGGACTCTCGTTAAGTCGCTGGGTCGGGTGGGTGGCGGGCGGTGACGGTGGCTCAGCCGTGGAAGGGGAGGCCGGCGCCGTCGACCAGCTCGCCGTCGTCGGTGTCGGCCGGCAGCAGCGAGCCGCTGCCGTCGCCGACGGGGACGATGCCGAGGTCGAGCAGCTCGGCCATGGCGCCGGTCGCGGCGAGCTCGCGGACCTGGAGCTGGTAGCGGGCGGTGGTGCGGTAGGTGCCGCCGCCGTCGTCCCCGGTGCGCTGGAGGAAGCCGGAGTCGGCCAGGAAGCCGACGGCCTTGCCGATGATGCCGGTGGTGGAGCCGGCGAGCCGGCGGGCGTCCTTGGTGGCGCCGGTGGCGCTGCGCCGGGTGTAGACCCGCCACGCCGCCTCCAGCCCGGGGGCCTCGCTGACCGGGTCGGTGTTCTCGCCCTGCTCCGCGGCCCGCTCCTCGATGCGGCGGCAGGCCTGGCGGACGAAGGCCTCCACGCCGTTGACGGTGATCCGGCCGATGTAGCCGTCGTCGGCGAGGTCGGCGGGGCGGGGGAACGCCAGGGCGGCGACGGCGAGATGGGCCAGGCCGTGCAGGAAGCGGTCGGCCGGGTCGGCCGTGGCGCGGCGCGCGTACTCGCCCATGCGGACCGCGAAGACCGAGTCCTCGGCGGCGGCGACGGCCATGCCGGCGCGGGTGGACACCTCGAGCACCACGAGGCCGAGGCCGGTGGCCACCGCGTCGGCGAGCCGGGCGAAGGGGGGCTCCTCCTGGTAGCGGCGGAGCAGGGCGCCGTACTCGGCGTCGCGCGCCGGGGAGAGCTTGGGCTGGAGGCCGAAGGAGACGAGCCGGGCGGCGTCGGCCGCGTCGGCCGGGGTCGGCGCGGGTCCGCTCCGCGGCGGTGGAGCGGTCTGGTCGCTGGTCGGCGTGAGGGGTTCTGTCACGGTGCGTCCTTCGCTACGCGGGATGGCGGTTGCGTCCGGCGCGCCGGCCGGGCGTGCCGCGGCCGTCGCCCCCGCAACGCCCCCGGCCCGGAGCCGGCCGGGCCCGCCGCCTTCGCCACGGGCCGGCCGGCCTCGGCGAATCCCGTCACCGGTCGGGTCGCGGGCAGGCCACGGCCCACCTCCGCCGGGGAAGGGGCGTGGGCGGTCATCGGCCGGGCTCCGCGGGAGTGGCCGGTGCGGGGACGGTGACCAGGGTGCGGGCGGGACGGCGGGCGGGGGCCGAGCCGTCGGGCGCCAGCAGGGCGGTGCCGACGATGAGGTCGGCGCCGCCGAACTCCGGGTCGTCGAGCTCGGTGCCGTCGTCCACGGCGAACAGCAGCCGGCTCTCGCCCTGCCGGTGCGCGGTGCCCACCGGGGGGCTCGCCGCGTGCACGGCGAGCAGCGCCACCAGGTACGGCAGGTCGGGATCGGCGCGGCGGGCCTCGGCGAGCAGGCCGGAGAGCCGGCGCGGCGCGTCCTCGGGGAGCTGGAGCAGTTCCAGGGCGGCGGCCAGCTGTTCCTCGCTGAACCGGCTGTCGTCCGGGGTGGTGACCAGGTCGGGCTCGGGCAGCTCGGCGCCCAGGTGCTCGCGCGGGGCCGGCGGGGTGAGCAGCGACTCGGCGAGGTCGGCCAGGCGCACGGCGCCCGGTGGGCGGGGGCCGGTGCCCCGCGCGAAGAAGGCGTCGGTGACGCGGGTGGCGCGCTCCAGGGGCTCCGGCAGCAGCGGGGCGAGCAGCTGTCCGTAGAGGTCGGCGCCCGCCCTGGCCGCCGGCGGCCGGAACGCCTGGCGGTCCTGCTCGGCGCGGAACAGCGGGCCGGCCTCCAACAGCCGGGACTGCAGCTGGGTGTGGCGCCTGATGCAGTCCTTGACGATGTCGACCAGCTCGGCGGCGCGCAGCTTGTGGCCGGTGTCGGTGGCCTCGTCGCGGGCGCGCCTGATGTTGGTGAGGATCGCGTTCTCGTGGCGGTAGCGGTCGGCGATGTGGCCGAGGGCCTCGTCGATCATGTCGGGCACGGCGTGCAGCCAGTCGACGGCGCGCACGTTGCGCCGGGTGGTCTCCAGGGTGCGGCGCAGCGTCTCCGCGTACTGGACGGTGCGGTACCTGGCCTGCTCGGCGGCGAGTTGGGCGTCGGCGAGGCGGCCGCGGTTGATGAGCACCTCGAGCTTGACCTCGGCCGCGATCTGGGCGCTGGTGACGTCCGTGTCGAGGGCGCCGACCAGCACGTTGACCGCCTCGTCGGTGGTGCGCAGGTACACGCCACCGCCGGGCCCCGGGACCTCCTCGACGAGCTTGAAGTCGTAGTCCCGGCGGACGTAGGAGCCGTCGGGCTCGAAGGTGCCGTACACGGCGCGGAAGCCGCGGTCGACGCTGCCGACGTTGATCAGGTTGTCCAGGACCCAGCGGGCGACCCGCTCGTGCTCGGCGGCGGGCCGGCTCGGGGCCTGGGCGGCGACCCTGGGCAGCAGCCGGGCGACGACCTGCTCGTGGTCGGCGCCGGTGTCGAAGTCCATGCTGAGGGTGACCAGGTCGATCGCGGCGAGCGCCACCTCGGCCATCGCGTAGGTGCTGTACTCGCCGGCGAGGTTGGCCTTGCGCGCGTCCAGGTCGTGCAGCGGCGCGGTGCAGGCCAGGGCGCGCAGCCGGCGGGCCAGCCCCTCGTCCGCCGCGGGCCCGGGGGCCGGACGGCCGCCGGGGAGGTGCCCGCCGGCCGGCGGGCCGGCGGCGCGGCCCTCGCCTGCCTGGTCAGCTGTTGCGGGTGCGGTCACCTGGCACAGATTAGGCGGTGCCACTGACAGTGAGCGGCGCCCGCCGTGCCGATTCGGCCCCGGTGGCGGCGGGGGGCTCGGGATGCGGCCGGGCGGTCGGCGCGGTGCAATGGCAGTGTCCCCCTGAGGGAGCAATGGGAGGAGGCCGGCGATGGCCGCCCCACGGCGTCTGCTGCGGGTCCTTCCGGCCGACTACCGGGAGCGCCTGATGTCCCTGGCGGAGGAGGTCTCCTTCGCGCAGGGCGAACGGATCTTTGAGGAGAAGGGGCGGGCCGACCGGTTCTGGATCATCAGGTCCGGGACGGTGACGCTCGACCTGCGGCTCGGCGGGCCACGGCCGACCGCGGTCTCCTCGCTCGACACCGGCGACCTGCTCGGCTGGTCCTGGCTGTTCCCGCCCTACGAGTGGGACTTCGGGGCCGAGGCGCTCTCGCCGGTGCGCGCCTACGAGTTCCAGGGGCCCGAGGTGCAGGCCCTGTGCGACGAGGACCCGGAGTTCGGCTATGTCCTGCTGCGGGTGATCGCGGAGATCCTGGCCCACCGGGTGCGGGCGGCGCGGACCAGGCTGCTCGACCTGTTCGCCCCGCACGCCGGTCGCACGTGACGCCGGCGCGCCGGTCAGGCGGCCGGTGAGCGGTCGGTACGCGCCGGCGGGCGGAGTCGGCCCACGTGGTCGATGCCCTCGATCCGGCCGAGCTGGTCGGCGGGCCCGAAGGGGCCCGGCCGGTCGGACGGTGCGGCCGGGGCGGCCGGTCGCTGGCCGAGCGCGGCGAGCGCCGCCCGGGTCGCGGCGCGGGACGCCGCGTCCAGGGTGTCGACGGTGCCGGCCACCCGGTGGCCGGTCTCGGTCAGCGCCAGACCGACGAGTCCCGGCAGCAGGTCGGTGGCGCGGGCCAGCAGCCAGCGGGTGCCACGGGTGGCGAGCCAGCGGGCGCTGGCGCCCCTGGAGGGCGGCGGGCGCTCGGCCGCCGCGGCGGGTGGCGGCCCGGTGGCCAGGCCGCGGGCCGCCAGCGCGGCGTGGAACTCGCGGGCCAGCAGCCGGTGGCCCAGCTCGCTGGGGTGCAGCCGGTCCACGCTCCACGCCTCGACCGCCGCGGCCATCGGATGGCCCGCCAGGTGCACGTGGACCGCGCCGTGCCGTTGGGACAGGTGGTGCACGACGTCGTTGAGCGCCGCCATCCGCCGGGCCAGCGGGCGGGTCAGGGCGCCGGGCAGGCGCAGCACGCCGCCGGGTTCCGGGAGGCAGGCGGTGAGCACCAGGGTGCCGTCCCGGCTCAGGGTGCCGATGACGGCGTCGAGGTCGCGGGCGTTGGCGGCGATGTCGAAGGCGGAACGGAGGATGTCGTTGCCGCCGACGATGACCCCGGCCAGGTGGGGGCGGAGCCGGCGGGCGGCGGCCAGTTGCTCGCCCGCGGCGTCGGCGGTGCGGGCGCCGCTGCGCGCGAGGTTGGCGAGTCGCGCCGGCGGCCGGTGTTCCGGCGCGGTGAGCCCGGCGGCCAGCAGCGGCGCCCAGCCGCGCCAGCCGCCGGGTACCGGGTCGCCGACGCCCTCGGTGAGGGAGTCGCCGAGCGCGGCGAACCGCAGCGCCTCGTTCACCGGGGGCCGCCCTCCACCGCCGGGACGGGCTGCGGCGCGCGCCGGACGACGGCGGGCGCGTCCAGGGCGGCGAGGAACGCGTCGACCGCGGCCGACCAGGGGAACTCCTCGGCGCGCGCCCTGGCCATGGCGCGCCGGGCGTCGGCGGGGCGGGCGAGCAGCCGCTGCACGCCGTCGGCGAAGGCGGTGCCGTGGTGCGCCGTGGTGCCGGCCGGGCCGAGCAGGGCGGGGACGGCCGAGCGCGCGTTGGCGACCACGGGGGTTCCGCAGGCCAGGGCCTCCATGGCGGCGAGGCCGAAGGTCTCGGCCGGGCCCGGCGCCAGCACGATGTCGGCGGTGGCCTGGAGGACCGCGAGGTCGGCCGGGTCGCCGACGTGTCCCCGGAAGACGACGGGCAGGCGGGTCGCGGCGGCCCGCTCCCGCAGCCGGCCGCGCAGCGGCCCGTCGCCGGCGACGACCAGGGTGGCCGGCACGCCGCGCCGGCGCAGTTCGGCCAGCGCGTCGAGGGCGAGTCCCGGGCGCTTCTCGGGGGAGAGCCGGGAGCAGAGGGCGAGCAGCACCTGGTCCCCGCCGCCGGTGAGCCGGGCGTGCAGCCGCGGGTCGCGCAGCCCGGGGTGGCAGCGGCGCAGGTCGACGCCCAGCGGGGCGCGCACCACGTTCCGCGCGCCGACGCGGTGGAACTCGCGCGCCGCCCAGGCGGTGGTGCACACGATCCGCGTGAAGGCGTAGGCGGTCCGCCGGTTGAGGCCGTCCGCGGCGCGCCGGCACCAGCCGCCCGGCAGGCCCCAGGTGGCCATGACGCCGTCCACGCTCTCGTGCGAGACCATCACGGCCGGCACCCGGTGGCGCCTGGCCCACTCCCCCGTCCAGCGCAGGGTGGTGCGGTCGGACACCTCGAGCCGGTCGGGGGCGAGCGACTCCAGGAGCCGGGCGAGGCGCCGCCGGTCGGTCAGCACCCGGTAGCCGCCGGTGCCCGGGACCCGGGGCCCGGGCAGGGTGATCACCCGGCCCTGGGCGGTGCGGACGTCGCTCACGGTCTCGCCGGGGACGACCAGCACCGGGTCGTGTCCCGCCGCCAGGTAGCCGGCGCCCAGCTCGCGCAGCGCGGTGCGCAGGCCGCCGGAGGAGGGGGCGACGAAGTTGGCGAGCCGGACGATGCGCAGCCCCGTCACCTGACCGCCACCTCCCTGGCGTGCCGGACGCGGGCGTAGTGCTCGATGAGCTGGTCGCCGACGGCGGTCCAGGTGCGTCCCGCGACGGCGGTCGCGGCGGCCCCGGCCAGGCGGGCGCGCAGCGCCGGGTCGTCGCGCAGGGTGGCCACGGCCTGGCGGATCGCGGCGCCGTCGCCCGGCGGCACCAGCAGCCCGGTCCCGCCGTGGTCCACCAGGTCGAGCGGGCCGCCGGCGGCCGGGGCCACCACCGCGACCCCGCTGGCCTGGGCCTCCTGGACGGTCTGGCAGAACGTCTCGAACGGGCCGGGGTGCGCGAAGACGTCGAGCGAGGCGTAGATCCCGGCCAGGTCGTCGCCGGTGCGGCGGCCCAGGAAGCGGGCCCTGGGCAGGGCGGCGCGCAGCGCGGTGCCGCTGGGCCCGTCGCCGACGACCACCAGCCGGACGCCGGGTAGCGCGGAGGCCTGGGCGAGCAGGTCCACCCGCTTCTCCGGGGCCAGCCGGCCGACGTAGCCGAGCAGCAGCTCGCCGTTCGGGGCGAGTTCGCCGCGCAGGCGCTCGTCCCGCAGCGCGGGCCTGAACCGCCCGGTGTCCACGCCGCGCTGCCAGAGCCGCACCCGCGGCACCCCGTGGGCTTCGAGGGCCCGCACCGAGTGGCTCGAGGGGGCCAGCGTCAGGTCGGCGGCGGAGTGCACGGCGCGGATCCGGCGCCAGGCGGCCAGTTCGCCGGCGCCCAGGTAGGTGCGCGCGTAGCCCGCCAGGTCGGTCTGGTAGACGGCGACGGCCGGCACCCCGGCGCGGGCCGCCGCGGCCATGCCGCGCACGCCGAGCACGAAGGGGCTGGCCAGGTGCACGATGTCGGGCCGGTGGCCGGCCAGGGCGGCGGCGAGCCGGCGGCTCGGCAGGGCGACCCGGACCTGGGGGTAGCCGGGCAACGGCAGGGAGGGGACGTGGACGACGGGAGCGGGTCCTTCGTCGCGGGTGTCCGTGCCGGGGGCCGGCGCGGGGGCGACGACCAGCGGGTGGTGGCCGCGCTCGACCAGGTGCCTGGCGGTCTGCAGAGCGGTGTGCGCCACGCCGTTGACGTCGGGGGGATAGGACTCGGTGACGATCAGGACTCGCATCGGGGAGGTGCGCATACGAGCGTTGTCGCCGACCGGGGCATGGGCAGGCCCACATCCGTATGTCCGTTCGGAAAACGTCCCATGAGCCTTAGGCCCTGGCCGGCCGAGCACAGGAACCGGGCCCCGGGCCGGGCCCGTCGCTCACCCCGTGGCGCGGTCCGCCAGCCGGCCACGGACGGCGGTCTGCACCCCGGCCTGCTCGGCGGGATCGGTGGCCAGCCGGCGCAGCCGCTCCACCACCCGGGTGTCGACCGTGGTGGCGCAGCGGGCCGCGACCTCGCGGGTATCCTCCTCACAGTCCCACAGGCACTCGACGGCGAAGCCGGTGGTGAAGGAGGGGTCGGTGCCGGAGAGGGCGCGGGCGACATCGCCGCGCAGCTGCGAGGAGGCCGTCTCCCGGTAGATGTGGCGCAGCACGGGAACGGCGGCGCCCACCGCCAGCCGCCCGGCCCCCTCCACCAGCGGGCGCAGCTCCCTGGCGTCCATGCCCCGGGTGCGCACCGACCGCAGCAGGGCGGTCAGCACCCGGGGGGCGTCCCGGCTCTCGCCGCGAGTGGCCAGCATGGCGGCGGCGCAGGAGCCGAGCTGGTCGTCGCGGTCGGCCCAGCGCCTGGCCTGTTCGAGCGCCGGCCGCCCGCCCATCCGCGAGAAGGCGGTGACCGCGGCGCCTGCCACGTCCTCGTCGGGCGCGGCGGCGGCCGCCTCGACGAGCGGGAAGACCGCCGGTTCCTCGCGCTCCGCGAGGTGCCGCAGCGCCGCCGCCCGCACCGCGGGCGGGCCGGCCTCCGCGGCGGCCAGCAGCCGGGGGCGGTCGGCGGGTCCCGCCACCGCCGCCAGGCAACGGGCGGCCGCGGCCTCCCGCCACTGCCGCGGCGACTGCTCGTACCCCTCCTGGGCCCAGTCGAGGATGGCGGCCACGCTCCAGCCGGGCTGCGGGCCAGGCGACCGCAGCTGGCGCTGCCAGCGGTCGAAGTCGCCGTGTTCCAGGGCACGCTCGAGACGGGCGCGCTGACCGGGGCGGTCGGGGTCGGCGGCCCACACGTGCCAGGGGCGCGGCTCGAAGGAGTCGCGGACCGCGGCGGTGAGGGCGGCCTCGCCCTCCTCCGTGTGCGGGAAGCGCAGCAGGATCCGCGGGCCGAGGGCACGCAGCCCCGCGTCGTCGTCGCGCACGGCCAGCTCGTCCAGGGCCCAGCGCCAGTTGGCGCCCTCCACGGCGTAGCGGCGCAACAGGCGGAGCGCCTCGCGGTCGCCGTAGGAGGTGAGGTGGCCGAGCACGGAGAGGGCGAGGCCGGTGCGCTCCTCCTCGGGGCGGACGGCGTCGTCCGGCCGGAACAGGTGGTCGGTGATGGCGTCGAGATCCGCGCCGAGCTCCACGTAGAGCCGGGCGTAGTAGAGGGAACGGTGTTCGAGCCGCCAGTCCCGGCGCGGGTCGTGCAGCACGCAGCGCTCCAGCGCGGCGACGGCCTCGGCCCTGGGCGCCGCGAGCGCGTGCAGCCAGCCGTCGCCACGCCCTCGCTGGAGGAGCCCCAGAAGGGTTCCGCTGGGCGCTATGTCTGTTTCGATGTGGCTGGCGAACATATGAGTCAGCATCCGGTGCGGTCGTTCCCGTGGCAAGGCATTTCCGTATGGCGGCTCCTTGCCGGTGCGAGCCCGTTCTACACCCTTCGGGGCCGGAACGCCTGTCCCGGGGGCGGCTGAATCTCTTACGGAGCGGGGAAGGCTGTGCAACAGTCTGGAGTCGTCCGCCGGGAAAGGCGGCCCCGCCGACCGACCCGGGACGTTGGTCCTGTCCGCGCCGTATCAGGGACCCGCCATGCTCTCCTCGCAGCACCCGGAACCCCCCACGAACGACCTCACCGACGAGGCCGCGCTCGACGACCTGATCGCCCGCGCGCGCCGGTTGCGGGACGACGTCGACGCCCTGCGGCGCGGCGAGGCGGCCGGTGTCACGCCGGAGCGGCGCCAGGCGGCCTGGGAGCTGGCGCTCGACGAGCTGGACGACGTGGGCGAGCGGCTCGCCGGCCTGCGCGGCGCCGCGGGGGCGCGGGCGCCGGGCCCCGCGGGCAACGCGGAGTGGAACCTGCTGACCGACGGCGTGGTCTGGTCGGACGAGCTGTTCGAGATCTTCGGGCGCCCGGTCGACGAGGGGCCGCTCACCCTGGACCAGCTGCCGTCCTGGCTGCCGCCCGAGGACCAGCCGACGCTGACCGCGGCCGTCACGGACTGCCTGGTGGACGGGCGGCCGATGGACTGCGAGTTCCGCGTCACCCGCCCCGACGGCTCGCGCCGCCTGGTGCGGATGGCCGGCGAGCCGGTGCTCGACGACAACGGCGGCACCGTGGCGATGCTGGCGATGATCCGCGAGCTGCGCGTGGACCGGCCGCCGGCCCGCCCGGGCGTCGCGGCCGACGGCGCGGAGCCGGGGGCGGACGCCGGTGCCACGGCCCAGGTGCCGGACGGTCTCGGCGGGGCCGGCGGGGCCGGGGACCAGCCGCGGGCGGCGACGGGCTGGGCCGGGCGCGGCCTCGCCGTGGCGCTGGAGGACTCGGTGCTGGCCCCCTCGCTCGACGCGCAACGGCCCGCCGGGCCCGAGGGGCCGCCCGGATCGCTCGAACTCGCCGCCCGCTTCCTGCCCGCCGGCGCCGGGGGCCCGATGGGCGGCAAGTGGTACGACGCGCTGACGCTGCCGGACGGCGGGCTGCTGTTCAGCGTCGGCGACCTGTCAGGGCACGGCGCCGCCGCGGCGGCCGGCACCGCCACGGTGCTGGGCGCGATCCGCGGCATCGCGCTGACCGGCGCGGCGCCCGGCGCGCTGCTCGGCCACCTGAACCAGCTGCTCGACCGGGCCGCGCACCCGGTGCTGGCCAGCGTGTTGTGCTGCCACTACGAGCCGGACCTCGGGGTGCTCACCTGGGCCCAGGCCGGCCACCCCGCTCCCCTGCTCTGCCGGGACGGCGGCGGCTGGGCGCTGCCGCGACCCGCCGGGCCGTTGCTCGGCGCGGTCGGCGACGCCCGCTTCGCCCAGCGCGCGGACCGGCTGGCGCCCGGTGACGTTCTGGTACTCCATACCGACGGACTGTTTTCGGCCATCCCACGGCAGCTGCCCGCGGGGCACGCGGGCGAGCACCGGCTGATCGACCTGGCTCCCCGGCTGAGCTCGGCGCGCGGCGCGGCCGAGTGCCTGCGGACGATCGTCACCGCCTGCGGCGAGGTGGCCAGGGAGGACGACGCCTGCCTGCTGGTGGCCAGGGTCAGGGCGTGACGGACGCCGCCGACGGCGGGCCGGGGGCGCCGGCACCGCCGTCGGCGGCGCTCAGACCGACCGGCCGCCGAACCGCGGCGAGCCGGAGGCCGGCGGCAACACCTGTTCGATCTCCTCGCGCAGGTTCTCGATCCTGGCGTAGCCGGCGTACTGCCCGGTGAGCCGGTACATCTCCCGCAGCCGGTCCCAGGTGCGGAGCGAGGAGTTCTCGCCGATGCTCGCCAGGGCCAGCCGCGCGTACCGGTCGGCCTGCTCCGGGTCGTCGGCGATGAAGCAGGCCGAGGCCATGGAGATCTGGTCGAAGATCCGCGACCTGCCCCGCTCGTCCTCGCGCAGCGCGAGCGCCTGGACGGCATACCTGGTGGCCGGTCGCGCGGCGGCCGGGTCGTGCTCGGCGAGGGTGCGGTAGGCGAGCGCCTGCATGCCGTACAGGTCGGCCTCGTCGAACATCTGCATCCAGCTCGGCGGCGGCACGTCGCCCCGGTCGGAGACGAACAGCTCCTCCGCCTGCCCGAGCAGCCGCCGCATGGCCTGCGCGTGTCCCATCGACGCCTCGGCCCAGGCCTCGATGGTGCACAGCATGGCCCGGGTCCGGGGCAGCGCCTCCTCTCCCATGCCGGAGTTGGCCAGCTGCATCAGGTCCAGGGCGTCGTCCGGCCGCCCCAGGTGGACCATCTGGCGCGCGGCCCTGGACAGGGCCTCGCCGGCGCGCGGCTGGTCGCCCCCCTCCCTGGCGGCGTGCGCGGCTATCACGAAGTACTTCTGCGCGGTGGGCTCCAGGCCCACGTCGTGCGACATCCAGCCGGCCAGCACCGCGAGGTTGGCCGCCACCCCCCACAGCCGACGCTGCAGGTGCTCGGGGTGTCGGAAGGCGAGCATGCCGCCCACCTCGTTGAGCTGCCCGACCACGGCCTTGCGTTGCAGGCCGCCGCCCCGGGACGCGTCCCAGGCGCGGAAGATGTCCACCGAGCGCTCCAGGGCCTCGACCTCCTCGGCGCCCACCGGCGCCGCCTCGTAACGGTCGAGCCCCGCCGGATCCGCGGTGGTCCATGAGTCGTGAGCGGTCAGGGTGTCGCGGTCCTTCGGGGTCCGCAACCAGTCGTACATGGCGTCGCTGAGGGCTGATCCTGCGGCGAGCGCGGCGCCCGCACCCACCATGCCGCGTCGGTTGAGCATGAGGTCCATTCCCGTGAATTCGGTGAGGACCGCGGCCGTCCGCTGGGGTGCCCACGGCAGTCCATGGATGGACGGCCGTGTCCCCGCTTCCCCCGGCCGGCGGAACCCGAGGTCCTCGATGGTCACGACACGACCGAGCCGCTCGGTGAACAGCGTCGCCAGCACCTCGGGCACCGGATCGCGCGGGGTCTCCCCCGTATCGATCCAGCGACGCACCCGCGAGGTGTCCGTGGCCAGTTGCGGATGGCCCTGGGCCGCCGCCTGCCGGTTCACCAGCCTGGCGAGTTCGCCCTTGGACCATCCGGCCAGGCGGAACAGGTCCGCGAGGCGGGTGTTGGTTCTGCTGCTCACGTCAAGCCCCCAGGATCTCGGCTGAGTTGACAGTAGCCGCCACTCAACGGCCGGATGGGCATTCGCCATGGTTTCGCCAGGGCTCGCCACATGGTGTGCCACCCGCGCGAGGGAGTGATGTAGACACCGCGCCACCCCGGTCCGGTGACCGCCCGGCATTTCCCCAGGGTGCTGGGAGGTCGCGCGGGGCCGGGGGCGCCGTGAACCTTCCGGCACACGAAGGGACCATGCCCGCCTATGTATCCAGCACCATCCCCCGTGGTCTCCCGGGCCAGGCCGCGCCTGATCGGCCAGCTCGGCGCCGCACCGGTGGGCGTCGCGGACGACCGCGGCCGCCGGCCGCGGCGGCCGGGACCGACGCCGGGCGCCGGGCGGATCGACTTCTCGGGCGCGCGTGGGGAGCGGTTGCGCACCGCGCTGTCCGCCGCCCAGGAGATCTGTCCCGAGTTCACCCCGGTGCAGGTCGTCCGTGACGCCGGCCCCTCGATCGTGCTGATCGGCATGGCCGGCCGGCGCGCCGCGGTCGCCAAGTGCCTGATCGACCCGACCGGGCCGCGGGCCGACCGCACCAGGCAGGAGATAACCGCCTATCGCACCTTCGTCCACCACCGGCCGCCGGCGCGGGTGCCGCGGCTGATCGCCGACGACCCGCACAGCGGCACCCTGGTGGTCGAGTTCACCCCCGGCCGGGTGGGCGCCACCCGCCGCCACCCGACGTCCGCGCCGTCCGCCGGCGAGCTGCGCGGCGTGCTCGGCGCGATCTGCCGGCTCAACTCCTGGCGGCCACCGGACGGCGTGTTCCCCGAGGCGGTGAGCTACCCGGCGTGGCTCGCCCGCTACCACTCGCTCGGGCTGCTGACCGACCGGGACGTCGGCGACATGCAGGCGCTGCTGCACGGCCTGTGCGGCCGTGGCCGGCAGGAGCTGCCCCGGCAGTTCTGCCACGGCGCGGCGCGCCTGTCCCACGTGTTGCTCGCCCCGGGCGGCCCGGTGTTCGTGAGCTGGGAGTCGGCCGGCTGGTACCTGCCGGGCTACGACCTGGCCACGCTGTGGTCGGTGCTGGGCGACGCGCCGCTGATGCGACGACAGATCAGCCAGACCGCGCAGGCCGCGGGGGTGCCAGGCCGGGACGCCTTCCTGGTCAACCTGATGCTGGTGCTCACCCGGGAGATCCGGATCTGTGAGGAGGCGGTGCAGCGCGCCATGCGGCGGCCGATGGCCACGCCGGTGGGCGGCGGCCTGTCCTACGGGGAGGAGCAACGGCTGCTGCTGCGCCGCCTGCACGACGACTGGGCGCTGGCCCGCCGCGCCATCCGCGCCGCCGTCGGCACGAGGTAGCCGGGCGCCCGCCCGCCGGGGGCGGGCGGTGGGCTACCGCTGGAACATCTCGGCGGGGAGCGGCTTCAGCAGGGCGTAGAGGTCGTCGGTGATGGGGCGGTCCCAGCTGGCGATGGTGACCAGCACGCCGTCGTCCCGGTCGAACTGGACGCAGGAGACGCGGCTTTCGGTGCACGTGATGCGCCGCACGATCAGCAGGTTGCCGTCGTGCATGACCGGCACGTCCTCGCTGCCGGTGGCCCGCACGTCCTCGTCGATCTCCAGCGCGGCCAGCAACTGGTGCACCTCGAACGGGACATCGTCCTCCTCGACGTCCCGCGCCGGCGAGCCCTCCGGCAGGTTGCCGATGACCATGGCGGGGCCACGGCCGCCGAACAGGTCGTATCGCAGCACCACGCCCTGGCAGCTGCCGTCCGGGGCGGGCAGCAGCCCGGCGCCCAGTACTCCGGGCCAGTCCCCCGGATCCATGGCGAGCACGTCGAAGTCGGGCCCTGCGGGGGAGGCGGCGCTACGGCGGCGGAGAAACGACATGTCGCCATGGTACGTGGGGGTCGATCACACCCCGGCCGGACCGCGATCCCCCGGGGCGGCCACCTGTCGGTACAGCTCCACGGCCTCGCCGGCGCGGCCCAGCTGCTCCAGGCAGTGCGCCTCGTCGTGGCGGCTCGCCAGCGCGTCGGGGTGGCCGGGACCCAGCACCCGCTCCCTGGCCCGCCGCACGCCCCGGTACTCGGCGAGCGCCTCGTCCCAGCGGCCGAGCCAGCCGAGGGCCACCGCGATCTCCCGGCCGCTGACCAGGGTGTCGAGGTGGTCGGCGCCCAGGGTGTCGGCGCGGAGGTCCCGGACGACGCGGGCCTCGGCCAGCGCCTCCTCCCAGCGGTCGAGCCGGCCGAAGCTGATGCCCAGGGCGTGCCGGGCGCGCAGGGTGTCGGCGTGCGCGGGACCCAGGGTCCTGGTCCTGGCCTCGATCACCTCGTGGAAGACCGGCACGGCCTCGCCCGGGCGCCCCAACCGGCCGAGGACGACCCCGATCTCGAAGCGGGCGTCGAGGGTGTCGGGGTGGTCGGGGCCGAGCGCCAGGGCCCGGGCGGCGGCGACCGCGGAGTGGCCGGCCAGTGCCTCGTCGTAGCGGCCGAGCCGGAACAGCGCGTAGGCCGTCTCGTACCGGCTGGCGAGGGTGTCGGGGTGCTCGTCGCCCAGGGCCCTGGCCCGCTCGGCGGCCACCGCCCGGTGCACGTCGTGGGAGTCCTCCCAGCGGCCGAGCCGGCCCAGGCTCAGGCCCGCCCGGTGTCGGCTCTCCAGCACCGCCAGGTACTCGGGCGCCGGCCCACGCCGCTCGCCGGTGTGGCCGAGCAGGGCGGTGGGGGCGAGCCCGGTCCACTGGCCGGTGAGGCCTGCGGAACGGTCGGGCGGCGGCAGCCGCAGCGACCAGGAGCCGCTGGCCCGCGATCCGGGGCGCATGCCGCGGGTCCAGGCCGGCATGCGCTCCGGCTGCGGGCGCGCGGGCGCCGGCACCGCGGTGTCGGCGGTGCGGCCCACGACCAGCCGGTGGGCGATCGCGGCGGCGTCCTCGGGGCGGTCCGCCGGGTCCTTGGCGAGCAGCCGGAGGATGAACCGCTCCAGCTCGACCGGCAGTTCTGGCCGGTGGTGGCGCGGCGGGGTCGGCGGGGTGTCCCGGTGGCCGATGAGGACGGCCCAGGGGTCGCCGAGGTCGAACGGCGGCGCCCCGGTGGCGATCTCGTACAGCACGCAGCCCAGCGAGTAGAGGTCGCTGCGGTGGTCGACGCCGGCGCCGGCGATCTGCTCGGGCGACATGTAGTGCGGGGTGCCCATCGCCATGCCGGCGCTGGTGAGCTTGGAGGTGAGGCCGATGTCCTGGGCGATGCGGGCGATGCCGAAGTCGCAGATCTTCACGGTGCCGTCGGTGAGCCGCATGATGTTGGCCGGCTTGAGGTCCCGGTGGATGATGCCCTGCCCGTGGGTGTGGGCGAGAGCGGCGGCGACCTGGTCGGCGACGTCGACGATCACCTCGACGGGCAGCGGGCCGGCCCGCTCGGTGAGCAGCTCGCTGAGGTTGCGGCCCTCGAGCAGCTCCATCACCAGGTAGAGGACGCCCTCGGACTCGCCGAAGTCGTGCACCACGGTGACGCCGCGGTGCTGCAACGAGGCGGCGACCCGCGCCTCACGCCGGAACCGCTCGCGCAGCACGCGGAGGAAGGGCTCCTCGTCCTGCCGACCGCCCAACGGCTTGAGGCACTTGACGGCCACCCGCCGGTCGAGCGCCTCGTCCCTGGCCCGCCAGACCTCTCCCATGCCGCCGCGCCCGATCAGCTCGAGCAGCTGGTAGCGGCCGTGGATCAACGCGCGTTCCGCCATCGCCCGTCTCGCCCCCGTAGTCGCCGGCTGTGTACCGCCCCCACTCCCACCCAGTATGGCTACCTGGTCCGGACGTTCCTATGCCAATGGGCGACAAAGAGCAGGAACGGGCGGCCCACTGAACAATCCGGCCACGGCCAGCGGCGTCGACCGGCCGGCGGGCGAATTCGCTCCTTCGGGTGGTCCGCCGGGCGCGCCCCTGACGGACCGGCGGCCGGTCCCTCAGCCCCCGGCCCGCGCGGTCGTCCGCGGGCGGGTCCTGAGTCCGGCCATGCCGCCGTCGACGGCGAGCGCGGTGCCGGTGGTCGCGCCGGCGGCCGGGCCGGCGAGGTAGGCGATGGCGGCGGCCACCTCCTCGGGGGTGACGAGGCGCCCGGTGGGCTGGCGGGCCTCGAGCGCGGCGCGTTCGGCCGCGGGGTCCTCGGCGGTGGCGAGCAGCCGGCCGACCCAGGGGGTGTCCACGGTGCCGGGGTTGACGCAGTTGACCCGGATCCCCTCGGCGACCAGGTCGGCGGCCGTCGCCCTGGTGAGGGCGAGCACCGCGCCCTTGGTGGCCGAGTAGAGGGCCCTGGCCGGCAGCCCGTCGGTGGCCGCCACCGAGCAGGTGTTGACGACGGCGGGGTGGGCCGAGCGCCGCAGGTGGGGCAGGGCGGCGCGGGTGGTGCGGACGACGCCGAGCACGTTGACCTCGTACAGCCGGCGCCACTCGTCGTCCGGGTTGTCCTCGATGGTGCCCTGGGCGCCGATCCCGGCGTTGTTGACGACGATGTCGAGGCCGCCGAGTTCGGCCGCGGCCCGGTCGACGGCGGCCCGCACCGAGGCGTCGTCGGCGACGTCGGCGCGGATGCCGAGCAGCGGCTCCGGCACCTCGGGGACGAGGTCGAGGCAGGCGACCCTGGCGCCCCGGGCGGCGAACAGCGTGGCGGTGGCCAGGCCGATGCCGGAGGCGCCGCCGGTGACGAGGGCCGACAGGCCACTGAGGTCGTCGGGGTGGGTCATGCCGGGGCCTCCAGACGGGTCCAGCGGCGGGACGGTCCTGCGGCCGGCTCGCCGGTGACGATCACTCGGACATGGGATCGTTTTATAGGCCGCTCGGGGGTGGCCGTCCAGACCCCCCACCGAACGCCCTGCTCAACGCCGTGGCTCCGGCCGGTGGTTGGCGCGCGGGGTCTGTCGGACATGGGATGCCGCTGCTACGGTCAGGACCCGTGTCGCTGACCGACGGCGCCATCGCGCGCATCCGGGAACTCGTCCGGTCGGGCGCGTTGCCGCCGGGCGCCAAGCTGCCGCCCGAGCAGCGGCTCGCGGCCGAGCTCGGCCTCTCCCGGAACCTGACCCGGGAGGCGGTCAAGGCGCTGGTGGCCTCCCGGGTGTTGGAGATCCGCCGGGGCGACGGCACCTATGTGACCAGCCTCGAACCCCGGTTGCTGCTGGAGGGGATCGGCGAGGCCGTGGAGCTGCTGCGCGGCGAGACACTGCTCGAACTCACCGAGGTGAGGCGGCTGCTCGAGCCGGCGGCCACCGGGCTGGCCGCCGGCCGCGTCTCCCCCGCCCAACTGGCGGCGGTGCGGCGGCAGCTGGCGGCGATGCGGGCGGCCAGCGACGACATCGAGGCGCTGATCGAGCACGACGCGGCGTTCCACCGCGCGGTGGTCGCGGCCACCGGCAACCAGACGCTGAGCTCGCTGCTCGACGGGATCGCCGGCCGCACACTGCGGGCCAGGGTCTGGCGCGGCCTGGTGGACGACGGCGCGGCGGACCTGGCCCTCGCCGAGCACCAGGCCATCGTCGACGCGCTCGCCGACGGGGACGCGGTGCTGGCCGAGGCGGCGGCGCTGGTCCACGTGAGCAGCACCGAGCGCTGGCTGCGGCGGCAGCTTGCGGGACCCGTGTCGAGCGATCCGGGCCATCCGAGCGACGCGAGCGATCTGGAGGAACCGTGCGCTTCCCCGACGAGCCCCCCGTCGAGCCTTCCGAAGGACACCCCGGCGCCCCGCCCGGCGTCACCCCGGGCGCGACACTCGGCGCCTCCGGGTTGACCGTCGGGCGGATCGGCCTGGGCACGGCGCCGATCGGCGGCCTGTTCCGCGCGGTGGACGAGGAGCAGGCCGCGGCGACCCTGGAGGCGGCCTGGGAGTGCGGCATCCGCTACTTCGACACCGCGCCGCACTACGGGGCCGGGCTCGCCGAGGAGCGGCTCGGCGCCTTCCTGTCCGGTGTGCCGCGGGCCGAGGTGGTGGTGTCCACCAAGGTCGGCCGGCTGCTGCGGCCCGGTGCGGCGCGCCCCGGGGACGAGGGCTTCTTCGGCGCCCCGCCCCGGGTGCGGGTGCGGGACTACTCGGCGGACGGGGTGCGCCGCTCGTTGGCCGAGAGCCTGGAGCGCACCGGGCTCGACGCCTTCGACCTGGTGCTGATCCACGATCCGGACGACCACTGGGAGCCGGCCGTGCGGGAGGCGTACCCGGCGCTGGCGGCGTTGCGCGCCGAGGGCGCGGTGCGGGCCATCGGGGTCGGCATGAACCAGACGGCGATGCTGGAGCGGTTCGTGGCCGAGACGGACGTGGACTGCGTGCTGGTGGCGGGCCGCTACTCGCTGCTCGACCGGGCGGCGGCCGACGGGCTGCTGCCGCGCTGCGCGGAGCGCGGGGTCGGGGTGCTGGTCGGCGGGGTGTTCAACAGCGGCGTGCTGGCCGCCCCGGCTCCCGGGGCCACCTTCGACTACGCGCCGACGCCGCCCGCGACGCTGCGGCGGGCCAGGCGGCTCGCCGAGGTGTGCGCCGGCTTCGGGGTGCCGCTCGCCGCCGCGGCGCTGCGGTTCCCGCTGCGCCACCCGGCGGTCAGCGGGGTGCTGGTCGGGGCGCGCAGCGCGGCCGAGGTGGCGGCCAACGCCGGCCACGCGGCGCGCGAGATCCCCGAGGAGCTGTGGGCGGAACTGGACCGTACCGAGGGGGGCCGATGACGCCGAGAATCGACGCGCACCACCACGTCTGGGACCTGGCGCGCCGGCCGCACCACTGGCTCGACGGGCCGGAGAGCGCCGCCATCCGCCGCACCTTCGGCCTCGGCGACCTGGCCGGCCAGGCGGCGGCCGCCGGGGTGACGGGCACGGTGCTGGTGCAGGTGCTGCCCGACCTCGCCGAGACCGCCGAGTTCCTCGCCCTGGCGGCCGGCAGCGAGCTGGTCGCCGGCGTCGTGGGCTGGGTCGACCTGACGGAGGGCGACGCGGTGACCGAGCGGCTGGCGGCGCTGCGCTCGGGTCCCGGCGGTGAGCTGCTGGTGGGCGTGCGGCACCTGGTGCAGGGCGAACCGGACGACCGCTGGCTGTGCCGGCCCGACGTGCGGCGCGGTCTGGCCGCCGTGGCGGCCGCCGGGCTGAGCTACGACCTGCTGGTGCTGCCGCACCAGCTGCCGGCGGCCGTCGACACGGTCCGGGCGCTGCCCGGGCTCAGCTTCGTCCTCGACCACCTGGCCAAGCCGCCGATCGCCGCCGGCGTCACCCATCCCTGGGCCGGGCTGCTCCGCGAGCTGGCCGGGGCGCCGAACGTGTACGCCAAGCTGTCGGGGCTGGTCACCGAGGCGGACCACGCCGGGTGGACGGTGGCCGCGCTGCGGCCGTACGCCGAGACGGCGCTGGCGGCGTTCGGGCCCGGCCGGCTGATGTTCGGCTCGGACTGGCCGGTGTGCCTGCTGGCCGCCTCCTACGGCGAGGTGGTGGCGGCGGCCGAGGACCTGACCGCGGCGCTCACGCCGGCCGAGCGCGCCGAGGTCTTCGGCGGCGTCGCGGCACGCGCCTACCGGTTGCCGGCGGCGCCGGCCGGCTAGGGCCGCTCCCGCTCCTGCTCCTCCTCGATGCGGCGGTTCCACTCGGGCTTGCTCGCCTGCCAGCCGTCCTCGTCCTTGCCGCGCCGCCAGTAGCCGGAGACCGAGAGCTGCTCCCGGCCGAGGCCGCGGTCGTGCCGCAGGTGGCGACGCAGCTCGCGGACGAAGTGCGCCTCGCCGTGCAGGAAGGCGTGGACGCGGCCGGTCGGGAACTCGGCGGCGGTGACCGCCGCGACCAGCGCCGCGCCGGGGGCGTCGGCCGGGCGGTCGAGCCAGGTGATCTCGACCGATCCCGGCGAGTCCAGCTTCTGCTCCTCCTCGGGGCCGCCGACCTCGAGGAAGACCCGCGCCGGCGCACCGGCCGGCAGCGCGGCGAGCGCGGTGGCGATGGCGGGCAGGGCGCTCTCGTCGCCGATCAGCAGGTGCCAGTCGGCCGTGGGGTCGGGCGCGTAGGCGCCGCCGGGGCCCGCCAGGTGCAGTTCGTCGCCCGGGCGGGCGGTGGCGGCCCAGGGGCCCGCCAGGCCCGTGTCGCCGTGGTGGACGAAGTCGATGGTCAGCTCCAGGGCCGCCGGGTCCCAGTTCCGCACGGTGTAGGTCCGCGTGCGCGGCCACTGCTCACGGGGCAGGTCGCGGCGGACGGCCGCCAGGTCGAAGGGCTGCGGATAGGCGACGCCGGGCGCCGGGAAGAGCAGCTTCACATAGCTGTCCGTGTACGGCCCGGTGGCGAAGTCGCGCAGCCCGTCGCCGCCGAACACCACCCTGATCATGTGAGGGGTGAGGCGCTCCCTGCGCAACACGAGTGCGCGGTGGGTCCTGGGGGCCTGGGGGGTCTGCCGTTCGGTCACGTGCTCTCCTCGCTCTCCTGGTTAGGGTCACCTAACTCGGAGGGTGCGTCAAATGGAGCCGCCCTCCCGGCCGGCCGGCGACCGCGGGTTCAGCGGGCCGCGCTCACCTCCACCGGGGTGCTGAGGACCCGGGCGCCGGTCAGCACGCGGGTGGTGCCCGTGACGGCGAAGTCGCAGGTCAGGGGCAGGTCCTCGCTGGAGTGCCCGACGGCGACCGTGAAGGTTCCCGGCTCCACGACCCGGCGGTGGTCCACGCCGGTGAACGAGGTGCGGTCGGCGTGCAGCCGGAAGCCGACCCGGGCGGCGGTGCCGGCGGCCAGCGAGACCCTGGCGTAGCCGACGAGCTCCCTGACCGGGCGGGTCACCTGGGCCGTGTGGTCGGAGAGGTAGAGCTGCACGACGTCGTCGCCGTCCCGGTCGCCGGTGTTGCGCACCGTCACCTCGACGGTGAGTTCGCCGTCGACCGGGATGTCGGTGGCGCTGAGGGTCAGGTCCTCGTAGCGGAACTCGGTGTAGGAGCCGCCGTGCCCGAAGGGGTAGCGGGGCGAGGGGTCGAGGTTGGAGACGCCCTCGCTGAACCGGCCGAGCGGCGGGGCCAGGTAGGTGCCGGGCTGACCGCCGTGGTGGTTCGGGACGCCGACCGGCAGGTGGCCGCTCGGGTTGACCCGCCCCGAGAGCACCCCGGCGACGGCGGCGCCGCCCTCGGCGCCCGGCAGGAACGCCTGGACGACGGCGGCGCAGCGGTCCGCGAAGGCGCCGAGCGCGTAGGGGCGGCCGGAGACCACGACCAGCACCAGGGGGGTCCCGGTGGCCAGCAGCGCCTCGACGAGGTCGGCCTGGGCGCCGGGCAGCCGCAGGTCCGTGGCGTCGCAGCCCTCGCCCGAGGTGCCGCGGCCGAACATGCTGGCCAGGTCGCCGACGGCGGCCACGCAGACGTCGGCCCGCTCGGCCGCCTCGACGGCGGCCGGGATGCCGGCGGGGTCGGGGTCGAGGACGGCCACGCCCCTGGCGTACTCCACGTCGGCGTCCGGGAGTTCGGCGCGCAACGCGGTCAGCAGGGAGTCGATGGGCAGCCCGGTGCCGCGCTCCCGGTAGCGGGAGAGGACGTGGTTGGGGAAGGAGTAGCAGCCGAGCAGGGTGCGCGGGTCGTCGGCGCAGGGGCCGGTCAGCGCGATCCGGCGGGCGGTGGCGGGCAGCGGCAGCGCGCCGTGGTTGTCGAGCAGGATCACGGACTTCTCGGCGAGCTCCCGGGCGATGGCCCGGTTGGCCGCCGGGTCGAGGTCGACGGCGCCGCCGTCGCCGGTCTCCGCGGGCACGGCCCGCCAGTCGGGGTCGAGCAGCCCGAGCGCGACCTTCTGCCGCAGCACCCGGCGCGTGGAGCGGTCGACCAGCTCGGCCGGCGCCAGGTCGGCGATCCGGGCGTACGCGTCGGTGGCGGGCAGTTCCACGTCGATGCCGGCGCGCAGCGCCAGGGCGCCGGACTCGGCGCGGGTGGCGGTGACGCGGTGCGTCAGGTCGAGGAAGGCGACGGACCAGTAGTCGGAAACGACGGTGCCGGTGAAGCCCCACTCGTCGCGCAGCACGCCGGTGAGCAGCCCCCGGTGGGCGGCGGCCGGCAGCCCGTCGAGGTCGGCGTAGGAGTTCATCACGGAGCCGACGCCGCCCTCGCGGACGGCCATCTCGAACGGCGGCAGGATCACGTCGGCGAACTCGCGGGGCCCGATGGGGACCGGGGCGTGGTTGCGGCCGGCGCGGGAGGCCGAGTAGCCGGCGAAGTGCTTGAGGGTGGCGATGACGCCGTGCTCCTGCAGGCCCCGCACATAGGCGGTGCCCAGGGTGCCGACCAGGTAGGGATCCTCGCCGATGGTCTCCTCCACGCGGCCCCAGCGGTAGTCGCGGACGACGTCGAGCAGCGGCGAGAGGCCCTGGTGGACGCCGACCGCCCGCATGTCGCGGCCGATGGCGGCGGCCATCCGGCGCACCAGCTCCGGGTCGAACGTGGCGCCCCAGGCGATGGCGGCCGGGTAGACGGTGGCGCCCAGGGTGGTGAAGCCGGTGAGGCACTCCTCGTGGGCGATGGCGGGGATGCCGAGCCGGGTCCGCTCGGTGAGGTGGCGCTGGTAGCCGGTGAGCCGCCGGACGCCCTCGGCCGGTTCGACGGGCTCGCTGCCGAAGACCCGGGTGAGGTGGCCGAGGCCGTGCGCGGCGGCCTCCTCGAACGGGCGGTGGCCGGCCTCGAAGGCGCTCTGCATGGGGGCGACGTCCGCGCCCTCCGCCTGGGCCTCGGCCACCACCCGCGGCCAGTGGGCGCCGAGCTGGGCCAGCTTCTCCTCGGTGGTCATGACGGCGAGCAGCGCCTCGACCCGGTCGTCCGGGGAGAGCGAGGGGTCGCGCCAGGGCACGAACTCGGACATGGATGCTCCTTCGTCCCCGATGGAAAAAGTTTCAAGTTGTTTACTAAACATCTGGCACCGTAGGTCGCCGACAGGCAGGCGTCAATACGGGCAAGGCCCCCCGAAACTATTTCGCTTCGCCTCGTGTAGGGTGGCGACTCGACACGGCGCGAGGCGGAGGCGATGGCGCGAACGAACGGCACCCGGGCGACCCTCGACGCGGTGGCCGCCGCGGCCGGGGTGTCCAAGGCCACGGTCTCCAAGGTGCTCAACGGGCGGCCCGGCGTCTCCGGCGAGACTCGGGAGCGGGTCAGGGAGGCCATGCGCCGGGTCGGGTACACGCCCACCACCGGGCCCCGCGATCCGGCGCCGGCCGGCACCGTGCAGGTGGTCTTCGACACGCTGACCAACCCCTACGCGCTCCACGTGCTCGGCGGGGTGCTCGCGGGCGCGGACGAGTTGGGCGCCGAGGTGGTCACCAGCGTGCTGCGGCCCGACGGCGGCGCGCGGGTGCGGCCGCCGGGCCCCGCCTGGCTCGAACAGCTCAGCGCCCGGGGGCGGGCCGGCCTGATCCTGGTCACCTCGGAGCTGACGGCGGAGGAGATCGCCGCCTGCCACCGCCTCGGCCTGGGCCTCGTGGTGGTCGATCCGCTCAACCCGCTGGACGAGAGCCTGGTCAGCGTCGGCGCCACCAACTGGGCCGGCGGCGTGCAGGCCACCGAGCACCTGCTCTCCCTCGGCCACCGCAGGATCGGCTACGCCAGCGGCCAGGACCGGTCGGTGCCGGCGCGCGAGCGGTTGCACGGCTACCGGGAGGCGCTGGAGTCCGCCGGTGTCCGCCCCGATCCCGAGCTGGTCAGGTTCGAGGCGTTCGACCCCGACGCCGGGCGCCGGATGACCGAGGCGTTGCTCGACCTGGCCGAGCCGCCCACGGCGGTCTTCGCCGGCAGCGACAGCATCGCCATGGGCGTGCTGGCGGCGGCCAGGGGCCGGGGGCTCCGGGTCCCCGGCGACCTGAGCGTGGTCGGTTTCGACGACACCTTCGGCACGCTGTGGACCGACCCGCCGCTGACCACCGTCCACCAACCGCTGCGCGACATGGGCCGGGTCGCGCTCCGCACCACCCTGCAACTGGCCAGGGGCGAGACCCCGGACTCGCACCATGTGCAGCTGGCCACCCGGCTGCTGGTGCGCGGCTCGACCGGGCCGCCGCGCCGCCGCTGAGGTCGGCGCGGCAGCCCGGCGGCCCGGTCAGGAGGTCGTCGAGAGCTCGTCGCCGCTCACCGAGAACCGCTCGCCGTTGGCGGGGACGCCGACGCCGCGCCAGGTGAACGGCAGCCCGCGCGCGGTGGTGAGGTCCGGGCCGTCCATCAGCTGGAAGTGCAGGTGGGGCTCGGTGGAGTTGCCCGAGTTGCCGCAGCGGGCCACTGGTTGGCCGGCGGTCACCCGGTCGCCGGGGCGGACGGTGAGCGAACCGCGCCGCAGGTGCGCGTACATGGCGTACACACCGCCGCCGAGGTCGAGGATCAGGTGGTTGCCGACGACCCGGCCGGGGCCGGCCGTGTCCCGGACCAGCCCTTCGAGGAACAGGTAGGCCAGGGCGGGGTAGGAGTTGCGGCTGAGGTGGTCGCGGTGCCGGTCGGTGGCGTGCACGACGGTGGCGTCGGCGACCGCGAACAGCGGCTGGTCGAAGGCCGGGAAGGCCCGGTTGCCGCGGGCGATCGGCCACCAGCCGAAGGCCGGTGCCGGGCGGTCCTCGGGGGCGGCCGTGATGTCGATCGCGTGGGACTGCCCGTAGCCGCTCGTGCCGTGGCTCGGCACCTTGTCGGCCGGGCTGTTCAGCGCCGACCAGCGACCGGTGACCGGGACCCCGACCTCGACGGCGGCCTTCGTGCTCGCCCCCTCCCCCTTCGGCGCCGGCCGGTGCGCCGACTCGGCGGCGATGCTCGCCAGGATGGCGCCGCCGACCAGCAGCCAGCCCCAGAGCATGGAGAAGTCCAGCCAGAGGCCGGCCACCAGTTGGAGGAAGAACGCGGCCATCAGGGTGCGACGGAGTATCGAGAGGGTCTTGAGCATCGGCTCCGGCCTTTCGTGCCTGCGGGCGGGCGAGTGGGTCAGGGTTGGGCCGTGGCGAGCGCGACGAGCAGCGGGACCACCCGGCCGGGCGGCACCTCGTAGCGGCCCCTGGCGGCGGCGTGCAGCCAGCCGGCGGCGGTCAGCTGACGCAGGTGGTGGTAGATCTGGCCGGTGGTGCCGAGGTCGTCGAGCGCGGCCAGCTCGGCGGCGGTGTGCCTGCCGCCGAGGATCTCGCGGAGCAGCCGCAGCCGCACGGCGTGCCCGAGGGCGGCGAAGGACTCGGCGGCCTCCGACCAGTCGTGGTCGAGGAGCGCCTCGGCGGTCAGCCCGTACTGCCAGTCGAAGCGCTGACCGGTCGGGAGCCGGACCGTGCCCGTGAACAGCACTCCCCCGGCCTCGGCCCCCGCCTCGGCGAGCCGCGCCTTGAGGCCGTCGAGCGCCCAGAAGTCGCCCTCGGCGGGCGGGACGGCCGCCGCCCGCCGGTCGGCCGACTCCTCGAGGGCCGCGAGGCGGCGCTCCAGCTCGGCGACCCGCTCTTCCAGATCCATATCGCGAATATACGTAACTACGTAATCCACGGTCAAACGAAAGGCGGCGACCGGTCTCGTCCCGGACCGGTCGCCGCCTCGTCAGGGGCGGTGCGTCGGGCCGCTCAGCGGCCCAGCGCCTTGCGCAGCTCGTCCTTGGTCATCGAGGAACGGCCCTCCACGCCGCGGCGTTTGGCCTCCTCGTAGAGCTGGAACTTGGTGGGCCCCTTGGCGCCCCGGTGCGAACGCTCGCCGCCACGCTGGTAGGCGGACTTCGAGTCCCGCGTCGAGACCTTGCTCGACGACTTGGCCTCGCCCGAGCGGGCGCGCTGCTTATTGACCGTGCGGGACGCGATCTCCTTCGCGCGCCCGAGGGTCGCGCCGCGCCGCCGGGTGCTGTCCTTGATGTGCTCGTACTGACGCTCACGCTTACGGCTCGATCCTGCCGGCATGGCACCTCTCCTCGTCCGGGGACCGTATCGGCCGCCGGGTACCCGGGGTCGCTCCGGGTAAACGGCGTCAGCGCGCGCGGCCGGCGAGCAGCCGGGCCACGGCCTCGGCGGTCGCGGGGTGGCGGGCCACCAGCGGGCCGGCCGCCGGCGGACCAGCCGCCGGCCGGGGCCGCCGCCACCCGGCGTCACAGCCGAGCAGGGCGGCCACCGCGTCGCAGCTGGCGGGCGCGCCGGCCAGCAGCTCGGCGACCGGCCCGACGGAGGCCGCCGAGGCGGTCGGCGCCGACGACCGCCGCTCCGCCGCCCACGGCGGCACCCAGCCGTCCAGGGCGGGCAGCGCGGCGGGGAAGGTGCGGCCCGCCTCGCGGACCAGCAGCGGCAGCAGGCCGCCACCGTCGGCCCGCAGGGTGGTGATCAGGCGGGGCAGCCAGGGCAGCAGCACCGCGTCCGGCAGGTCGGCGAAGGCACGGGACAGCACCTCCACCACGAACGGCGTCAGCGTCGGCACCGACTCCAGCGCCTGCACGAATCCGCTCACGTAGCGGGGGAAGGCCGGGATCACCAGCGGGTTCGCCAGCAGCTCGGCGCAGCGCTCGCGCAGCTCGTCCGGCGAGAGCAGCCCGAGGCGCGACTTCGCCGCCCACAGCAGCGCGACCTTCTCCGGCGCCTCGGGATGGGACTGGCGGACGGCGAGCTCCAGCTGGGTGTGGTCGCAGCCGAGGGACAGCGCGAGGCTCTCCATGCCGAAGAGGAAGCCGAACATGGCGCCCACCTGGCGCACCCCGGCGTCGTCGTCGGCGAAGGCGGTGGGCAGCAGGGTGCAGTAGTGCGCGTAGCCCGCCGTGACGAACTCCTCGCACCAGCCCGGCAGTTCGGACTGGGTGGCGTGGTAGTGGGCGAGCAGCCGGCGGATCTGGCGCACCACCCGGGGCGCGTGGTCCACGGTGCGCTCGGCGGCCAACAGCTCGACGGCGCGCGCGCCGAGCTCGTCGGCGAGCCGGCCACCGCCCAGGTACAGGACGGCCTCCTCGACGCCCTCCAGCGCGGCCGCCGCGGTGGCGGTCGGCGCCCAGGCGTCGCGGCGCAGCCGCTGCTCGAGCACCTGCTCGATGGTGACGCCCTCGTAGCCGAGCTCGACGATGGCCCGCTGCTCGCGGCCGATGGCCAGGTCCCAGCTCTCCTGGATGGAGCGCTCACCGAGCCGGCGCGCCCCCATGATCGGGCGGGCCACGTCGCCCAGCAGCCGGCGCAGGATCCACAGCAGGTCCGAGCACGGGCGCAGCTCGGGATTCGCCTCCAGGTCGAGCAGCGCCCGCTGGTTGGTGCGGGCCTGGAGGTTGAGCCCGAGGGGCGCCAGCCGGTCGAGCAGGTCGCGGGCGAGCGGCGGGAGCGCGTCGTAGCCGACGGATCCGATCCGGTCGCCGCCGAGCAGGATCCCGCAGAGCCGGCGCACGTCGCGGCGGCCGGGCACGGTGTCCTTCTCGACGCAGGTGACCGCCGCGTCCTCGAAGTCGTAGGGGGTGGGGCGGTCGCGGCCGCGCATGCCGGCCAGCAGCACCGAGGTCTCGTAGACGGCGATGGCGTCGGCGGTGCTCGCCTGGTAGCCGTTGCGCCGGGCGAGCCGGACCAGGTCCACGCACCAGCCGAGCAGCTCCTCGGCGTCGAGCCCGTCCGGCTGGGGCGGGGTGCCGAGGAAGCCCGAGAGCCGGTCGGCGGGCGGCCCCGGCCGGTCCGCCGGGGCGGTGGCCCGACCGCGCCCGGCCCGCCGGCCGGACGTGGCGCCGGCCTGCGCGCCGCCGGACCCGCGGCCGCCCAGCCGGTAGGGGGTCACGCCGTGTCGGGTGAGCGCCCGCTGCCAGGCAGCGGCCGCGACGGACACCGCTCCCGGTGCCAGGCCGAACTGCGCCTCGACGGCCGAGTGGCTGGACGGGATGAGCCCGTACCGCCAGGTGGTCCCGGTGCGCGGGCCGATCTCGTACGCCGGGGCCTCGGCGGCGAGCCCGAACTGCTCGACGCGGCTGGCGGCGTGGAAGGCGCCGCAGACGTGGAGGCAGCGCGCCGGGTCGGCGCCGGAGGTCGCCAGGTGCTCGCGGATCCTGGTCCACATGTAGCGCTCGCGGTCCGTCTCGCGCGCGTCCCGCTCGGGCCGTTCCGGGCGCAGCCGCCGGAAGAGGCTGCCGATCATCACCATGACCTGGCGGTAGGTGTCGTAGTCGGCGCCGGCCAGCGGCCGCTCCACGTACTGCTCCCACCACTCGGTCCAGTGCCGGACCCGGCCGTGGTGCAGCAGGTGCTCCTCCAACTCGGCGAAGCGGGGCCGCAGGTCGCCGATCTCGATGCCGACCGCGTCCCCGTGCAGGGCGGCGTCGCCCGCCGGCGGGTCCGCCGCCGCCCGCTCGTCGTGCTCGTCCCGCCGCAGCCACTGGAAGACGTGGTCGGTCGAGCGGTCGACCAGCACGAGCTCGACGCCCGGGGTCCCCAGGGCGTAGGCGATGGCCTGGTACTCGGCGGAGGCCTCGGTGATGGGCGCGACCACGCTGAGCGGCGCCCAGCCGGGCGGGAAGCCGTCGAGCTCGGTGGCGAACGCCTGGAGCGCCACCGGGAGCCGGCAGTTGCGCAGCTCGTCGAGGAGCGGCCGCAGGTCCTCGCACAGCTCCAGGTAGATGACGGTGGGGCGCTTCTCCCGCAGCCGCCGTGCCATGGCGAGCGCCGAGGCCGGCGAGTGGTGGCAGACCGGGAAGATCTCCAGCTCCTCGCGCAGCGCGCGGTCGACGTCGTCGACCATGCCGGCCAGGATGTCGGGCACCGCGCCCGGGTCGCCGGCGAACGCGTCGGCGGCGGCGAGCAGTTGCTCACGCAGGGCGGCGAACGGCGGGGCGGTGTCCGGCGCCGCGCCGGGGGTGGCCTGCCCGCTCATGACAGGGTGGCGATCGCGTCGCGGCCGCCCTCCAGGAACTCCTGCCAGGGGCCGCCCTCGTCCTTCCTGGCGCGGGGCTCGACGACGCCGTGCCAGAAGGTGTTGAGGATGGCGAGGTCCTCGGGGCTGCGCCTGGCCAGCGAGCCGACCAGGGAGCCGGCGAGGGTGCGGGCGCCGAGGGCGCGGTCCCCGAAGAACTGGCTGTGCAGGATGGCGTCCTCCAGGACGCCGATCTGCTCGGCGGTGGAGAGCGAGGACTCGAGCCGCTGGTCGTCGCTGGTGGCCGAGGCGGACGCGGCCCGCAGGTCGGCGAAGCTCTGCAGCAGGATGTCGAGCAGCGAGGGCGGCACGTCGAGCTCCATCCGGTGCCGGCGCAGCAGTTCGCCGGTGCGGAACCTGACGATCTCGGCCTCGCTGCGCTTGTTGGTGACCACGGGGATGCGGACGAAGTTGAACCGCCGTTTGAGCGCCGACGACAGGTCGTTGACGCCCCGGTCGCGGCTGTTGGCGGTGGCGATGACGGAGAAGCCCGGCTTGGCGAAGACCACGTTGTCCCCGCTGCCGCCGTCGAGTTCGGGGATGGACACGTACTTCTCCGAGAGGATGGAGATCAGCGCGTCCTGCACGTCGCTGGTGGCCCTGGTGAGCTCCTCGAAGCGGCCGATGACGCCCCGCTCCATGGCGGTCATGATCGGCGAGGGGATCAGCGACTCGCGGGACTGCCCCTTGGCGATCACCATGGACACGTTCCACGAGTACTTGACGTGGTCCTCGGTGGTGCCGGCCGTGCCCTGGACGACCAGGGTCGAGTTCCGGCTGATGGCGGCGGACAGCAGCTCGGCCAGCCAGCTCTTGCCGGTGCCCGGGTCGCCGATGAGCAGCAGGCCGCGGTCGGAGGCGAGCGTGACGATGCACCGCTCGACGAAGCTCCGGTCGCCGAACCACTTCCGCGGTATCTCCCGGTCCAGGCCGTCGGCCCGCTCGGAACCGAGGACGAACAGCCGGACCATCCGGGGGCTGAGCCGCCAGGAGAACGGCTTGGGCCCCTCGTCGACGGACTCCAGCCAGTCCAGCTCCTCGGCGTACTTGACCTCGGCGGGGGCGCGCAGCATGTCGGTGTCGGTCATGAGTGCTTCTTTCGTGGGAACGTTCGCGGAAGGGGTCAGGCGAGGAAGTTCTTGAGCTCGAACACGAGCTTGCGGATGTGGCCCGAGATCACCGGCGTGCCCAGGTCCTTGAGGCGCTGCCGGAACCACGGGTTCACGCTGGCGCCGCCCGAGCTGTTGACCGAGCCGACCGGGATGACCCTGACGCCCGACCGGTGCAGGGACTCGAAGTCGGTCATCAGCGCCTGGTTGTCGTAGAAGTCGGAGATCCACACCAGCGCGGTGTCGCGCGGGTCGGCGATCTTGGGCCGGACCCTGGCCATCGCGACGGTGCCGTCGGTGCCGCCGCCCAGGGTGGTGCGCAGCAAGGTCTCGAACGGGTCGCGCACCCAGGGGGTGAGGTCGAGGGCGCGGGTGTCGTAGGCGACGAGGTGGACGTCGACCTTGGGGAGGCCGGCGAAGATCGAGGCGAGGATGGTGCAGTTGACCATCGCGTCGACCATCGACCCCGACTGGTCGACCACCACGATCAGCCGGGCCGGCGTGGTGCGCCGGGCGGTGTGCCGGTAGAACAGCCGGTCCACGTAGAGCCGCCGGTCCTCCGGGCTCCAGTTGGTGAGGTTCTTCCAGATGGTGCGGTCGATGTCGAGGTTGCGGAACACCCGCTTGGGCGGCACGGACCGGTCGAGGGTGCCCGCGCTGGTCTTCTGGACCTGGGTGCGCAGGACCTCGGCGACCTGGTCGACGTAGGAGCGGATCAGCGCCTTGGCGTTGGCCAGCGCCACGCCGGAGAGGTTGTCCTTGTCGCGCAGCAGCTGCTCGATCAGCGACATGCTGGGGGTGAGCCGGCCGGCGAGCGCCGAGTCGGCGAGCACCTCGCGCAGCCGCATGCGGGAGACCAGCTCGCCCTCGACGCCGGCCAGGGTGGCGGCCAGCTCCCCGCCACCCTCGGTGCCCAGCGCGCGCCGGCACCAGCCGGCGTCCCGCTGCCAGTCGGCGAGCTGCCCGGCCGTCACCGGGCCGCCGCCGGTGGCGAACGCGTTGAGCAGCAGCTTGGAGACCAGCGCCGCACGCCGCGCCTGCTCGCGCGGGTCCTCGTCGGCGCTCTCCGTGGAGTGGTCCGCGAGGTCCTGGAAGGCGCCGGCCAGCTCGGGGAAGCGCTGCACCAGGTTGTCCACCGAGACGGCCGGGTCGAGGAGCGCGGGCGGCAGCCCGAGATCGTCGACGACGGCCACGCTCGCGGACTCGAGGGCGGGCTGCTCCTCGTGGTCGAAGAGGCGGGACAGCAGCCGCCAGTAGAGGACCTGGCGGCGGTTCGGATACGGCTGTGCGCCGTTGACGTCGGTCATTTCCGCAGCAACCGCCCCGCTCGCTCGCGCAGCACGGCGACCGGGTCGCCGGCCCGCGTCTCCGCCTTGGCGATCTTGGGGTCCGTGACGCCGAGCGCCCAGGCGCCGCTGTGTGCCTCGACGGGGGCGCGCCTGACCGTGGCCTGGAGCGCGAGCGGCTGGAGCAGCCAGCGGTCGCCGTCCCTGCGCAGCAGTCCGAGGCAGGCCGAGGAGGCCGCCACGAGCCGCGGCGTGAGCGGCCCGCACGCCGGCAGCCGGCGCACGTCGAGCGGGAGCGTGGTGCCGTCGAGCTCCAGCGTGCCGCCGTCCGAGGTGTAGCCCTCGACCAGTACGGGCTCGGCGATCCGCACCGGGTGGCGCTCCAGGGGCGGCGTCGGCGGGGCCACGGCCAGGGGCAGCGACACCCGGGCGGTGGCGAACGGGTCGGTCGGCTCGCCCACGGTCGCCCGGGCGTCGTCCCAGACCAGGTCGCCGCCGGGCAGCAGCGGGAGCTCGGAGATCTCCAGGGCCCGGCGCTCGGCGAGCGCGGCGAGCAGCGCCGGGTGCCGGTGCAGCAGCCGCCAGACGGCGGGTCCCGTGATGGTGTCGACCTTGCCCGCGCTGACCGCGGCGCGGACCAGGCGCGGCGGGCCGCCGGCGGCGGGCTCCAGGACGGCGTGCGCCTGGACCTGGACGACCGTGCCGTGCTCGTGCACGTCGGCGCCGAGGATCAGCAGCCGGCCGGAGACCGGCTCGGCGCCGGCGGCGGACGACTCGGTCGCCCGGGCGAGCAGCAGGGCGCGAGCCCACAGGTCCGCCCAGCGCCTGAGGGGCAGCCGCGCCATGGCGGCCACCGGGGAGGCGGCACGCAGCTCGGCGGCAAGGCCGTCGAGCAGCACGGCGAGGCGACGCTGTGCGGGGTCGGCGAGCAGCGCCTCGACGGTCTGGTCCACGGCGGCGACCAGGTCGTGGCCGACGCCGCGCCAGCCGGCGATGGCCAGCTCGCGCAGCCACGAGCGGCAGCCGGCGAGCGGTCCCGCGGCCGGGGCCGGCGTGCCGCCCGCCGGCTCCGGCCACTCGGCCCTGGTGCGGCCGAGCGCCGCGTCGAGCGCGGCCAGGTCGGCGTCGTGCAGGGCGCCGAACAGCGCGGTACGGGCGCCCGCCAGGGCCGCCAGGTGCTCGTCCGTCACGGATCCGGCGGCGATCTTCTCGACCGCCTCGGCGACCGCGGGGCCGAGCGGGCTGCCGGCGAGGGCGGCGGCCAGGTCGGTGAGCGCGGTGGCGTGCTCGCCGCCGAGGCGGGCCAGCCCCTCGCCGAGGGCGGCGTCGAGGCCGGCCACCAGGTCGAGGGCGGCCGCCGCCCCCGGTGTACCCGCGGCGTGCAGCGCGGCCAACTGGGCTCCCAGCATCAGCGCACCGCCTCGACGGCCGGGAACCAGTGCAGCTCGGGGAGCGGCGCCGGGTGGTCGGGCAGCTCCAGGTAGGCCAGGTGGCGCAGGAAGCGGCTGAAGACGGCGGCCGTGGCGCCGGACTCCCGGCCGCCGTCGAGACCGGCGAGCAGGTCGCCGTCGGGGCCGACCTCGGCGTGCAGGTAGCGGGCGACGCGCTCGAGCCCGTACTGCAGCACCGCCTCGTCGACCAGCGCCCGCAGGTGCTTGCACGGCCGCTGGCCGAGGCCGCCGCACGGGCGGTTGTTGTTGGTCCCGCAGCTGAAGCCGTGGGTGCGGGCGGCGATCGACGAGACATAGACCCGCGCCAGGTCGGAGCCGCTGGACACCACCCCCTGCAGCCGCCCCTCGGCCAGCTCGACGAAGGGCACCTTCGCCAGCTTGCGCGGCCGGACGGGCTCCACCACCCGGACCGTGCTGCCACGCTCCCACGCGGCCGTCGCCACGTCCTCGACCTCGATGTCCACGACCATCGGTCTCCCGCCCGGCGCGCCCGCGCCATCGCCCATGCGTGTGAGGATCGACGCGGGTTCTCCCCCGGCGCGTCGATCTTGGGAACAGCATGGCGGCGACCACTGACAATCCCTCAGAGCACGGAGGATGACCGCTCAGCGCATCATCGGATCACCCGATTCATCGGGGAATCATCCTTTTCGTCGCCGATGGTGCGTTATTGACACCGACTCGGGATTTTTCCCTAATAGGCGGAGCGGCCCCGCCACTCGACAGCCAAGGAGTCTGCGTGACGACCTCGTCCGTGATCGCCGAAGCCGCCGCCCACCCCACCCCCAGCACCACAGCCGACTTCATCGCCCAGGCCAACTCCCTCTGCGACGCCCAGGCCCTGCTCACCGCCCTCGACCTCGACCTGTTCACCACCCTGGCCGCCGGCCCGGCCGACCTGGAGTCCCTGCGCACGGCGCTCGGCCTGCACGGTCGCGGCATGGCGGACTGGCTCGACCTGCTCGTGCACACCGGCATGCTGGAGCGCGAGCAGGACCGCTACCGCAACTCCCGGGTGGCCGACACCTACCTGGTGCGCGGCCGCCCCGCCTACACCGGGGACGTGCTGCGCCGCCGCATGTTCCCCGCCCTGTTCGCGCTGACCGACTCGCTGCGCACCGGCGAGCCGCACGGCACCGACGAGTTCACCGACACGGTGCACCGCCTCGACGTCGTGCGGCAGTTCGCCAACCAGATGGACTTCATCACCGACTCCCTGGCCGGGCCGCTCATCGACGCCTACGACGGCTGGGGCCGCCACCGCACGGTGCTCGACGTGGGCGGCTGCCGGGGCGGCGTCCTCACCCGGGTGCTGCGCGCCCACCCACACCTGACCGGAAAGGTGTTCGACCTGCCGATGATGGCGTCGCTCTGCGCCGAGCAGGCCGCCGCCCACGGCCTGCGAGAGCGGATGTCCTTCCACGCCGGGGACTTCTTCGCCGACCCGCTGCCCGGGGCCGACGTGGTCATCATCGGCCACACCCTGGTCAACTGGCCGGCCGAGCGGCGCGGCTTCCTGCTGCGCGCGCTCTTCGAGAGCGTCAACCCGGGCGGCGTCCTGCTCGTCTACGACCGGATGCTGACCGGCGCGCGGGACGAGACCCAGCGCCACAACCTGCGGGTCAGCCTCTCCATGCTGGTGATGACCAGGGGTGGCTCCGGCTACCCGCTGGACGAGCTGCGCGGGCACGCCGCGGCGGCCGGATTCGCCTCCGTGACGCACCAGCCGCTCGGCGAGTACGACACCCTGGCCGTCTGCCACCGGGCGGCCGACTAGCGGCCGGGAGCCGGCCAAGCAGCTCGGCAAGACCGCGGCGGGTGGCGGCCAGCACCACCCGGTCCTCCGGGCGCAGCACATAGCCCGGGTGCAGCTCCCACAGCAGTCCGGCGCCGTCCCCGCGACCGGCGTCCGCCGGGCGGGCCGTCAGGTCGGGGTGCCGGTCGGCCGGCGCGCTGGTGTCCAGCGCGACCACCCGCCAGGCGCCGGGGCGGTTGGCCTCGGCCACCGTGCGCCCCTCGAACTCCGCGTGCCCGGCGACCTCCACGGCGGCGAACAGCAGCACCCGGCGCTCGACCGGCATCGCGCCGAGGATCTGGCGGCCCATCATCGCGCCCGCGAAGGCGGGCGCGGCCAGCGACGAGACGCTGCGGCTCCTGGTGAGGGCGCCGGGGTGGGCGGCGCGCAGGGTGCGGTAGACGGCGGACGCGAAGTCGTCGTCGTAGAGCCGCAGCGCCACCCGCAGGTCGGGGCGGAGCGAGCGGGCGTAGAGCGCGGCCTCCAGGTTGGTGGTGTCGGAGCTGGTGAGCGCCAGCAGCGCGCCGGCCCGCTCGATCTTGGCGGCCTCCAGCACGCCCTCCTGGGTGACGTCACCCAGCACCACGGGCACCCGAAGCCGGCGGGCGAGCGGCACCCCGCGCGCCTCGGGGTCCTCCTCGACGCACACCACCGGGATGTCCAGTTCCTTGAGCCGGCCGAGCACCCGGGTGCCGATCTTGCCGAGGCCCAGCAGCACCACGTGTCCCGACAGGGCACGCGACGGGCGGCGCAGCGCCGAGCTGCCCCGGAAGGCACCCAGCGCCTCGAGCGCGCCCGCCACCAGGATCGGCAGCAGCGCCAGGCCGACGAGCCCGGACAGCAGTTGCAGCACCTGCCGGGGCGCCGGCTCCCCGATGGCCGGCTCGTTGATCGAGAACAGGTCGAGCACGATCAGGTACGTCGCGTGCACCGGATCGTCCGGCGTGGTGAACAGGGACGTGACGGCCAGCCCCAACACGGCCAGCACGACGCCGGCCACGGCCCAGCGCAGCCGGCGCGAGAAGATCTCCGCGAGCGGGGCGGCCGACGCCACCCGCCGCGCGGGCCGCGGGCCGGCGTGCGCGACGGTCTCCAGCACCATCGTGCCGCGCCCGGTGGCGGCGGCGACCGTCTCCTCGTCGGGCAGCAGTTGCGGGGCGCGGGGCCCGCTGCTGTCCGAACCCTCGGCGCCCGCGGGGTCGTTGGTCGTGGAGGACAGCAGCGCCAGCACGCAGAGCCCCGGGTCGGCGAGCTGGCCGGGCCCCGGCGGCGGCCGCTCCACGGCCCGCAGCAGCAGCCCCTCCGCCTCGACGATCTTGCTGGTGCCCGCGACCGCGGTGGCGGCGAGCGCCGGGGCCGCCGTGTCGGCGTCCGAGAGGATGGTGGTGGCCGCGTCGACGGTGGCCCGGTCGGCCTCCGGCAGGGCGACCGCGGCGGCCTGGTCGAGGAGGCGCGCCAGGTGTTCGCCGAGCTTCCGGTTGTAGAGCCGGATCACCAGCCGCAGCCGGGGGTTGAGGCGGCGGGCGGCGAGCGCGACCCGGATGTTGGCCTCGTCGTCCTCGTAGACCAGGGCCAGCGCCGTGGCCTGCTCGACGCCGGCCTGGCGCAGCACCTCCTGGCTGGCCTCCGCCGCGGCCATCTCCTCGACGGGCAGCCGGATCTCGCCGCTCGAGTCGTCGATGCGCCGCGCGAAGACGCCGGTGTCGTCGGGGGCCGCCGGCCCGGGGCGGGTGACGGCGGCGGTCACCCGGCGCAGCAGGGTGGCGGCCCTGGCCCGGCCCGGCGTGGGCGAGGCGGGCGCCCCGTCGGCGCCCGGAGCCGGCGGGACGACCAGGGTGACCCGCTCCCGGTAGACCTCGTGCAGCTCGGCGGCCAGCCTGGCGGCCAGCGCGTCGTCGCCGCAGACGATCATGTGCCCGGGCGCGCCGTCGCGCCGGCTCTGCTGGGGAAGTGACGTCACGAGCCAAGTCTCCCCCGAGCCGGTCGTCGGCCCAACCACCCAGGTCTGCACGAGGTTTGACGCCCCGTCCGGCGTTCGGGCACCGCCGCCCGCGTCCCGGCCCACCGACCGGCGCGCGCCGTTCGGCCGCGCAAAGCCTGCCGACATCGGGCGCGGGTCCGTACGCTGGCCCCCACGACAGCCGTGGGCTTCAGCCAGGGAGGACACCCGGTGAGGATGCTGATCAATGGGCCCGAGCGGGTCGTCGGCGACGCGCTGCGGGGAATGGCGGCCGCGCACCCCGAACTGGCGGTCGACGTCGAGCGCCGGGTGATCACGCGACGCGACGCCCCGGTGGCCGGCAAGGTCGGTCTGGTGTCGGGCGGCGGCTCGGGGCACGAGCCGCTGCACGGCGGCTTCGTCGGTCCCGGCATGCTGGACGCCGCCTGTCCCGGCGAGGTGTTCACCTCGCCCGTCCCCGACCAGATGCTGCGGGCGGTGACCGCCGTCGACGGCGGCGCGGGCGTGCTGTTCGTGGTCAAGAACTACACGGGCGACGTGCTCAACTTCGACATGGCGGCCGAGCTGGCCGAGGACGAGGGCGTCGAGGTGGCCAGGGTGCTGGTCGAGGACGACGTGGCGGTCACCGACAGCCTCTACACGGCGGGTCGGCGCGGCACCGGCGGAACGCTCTTCGTGGAGAAGCTGGCCGGCGCGGCCGCCGAGGCCGGCGCCCCGCTGGACCGGGTGGCGGCCGTCGCCCGGCAGGCCGCCGAGTCCTCGCGCAGCTTCGGGGTGGCGCTCGGTGCCCCCACCACTCCCGCCAAGGGCAGCCCGACCTTCGACCTGCCGGCGGCCGAACTCGAACTCGGCATCGGCATCCACGGCGAGCCGGGGCGCGAGCGGCGGCCCGTCATGACCTCGGCCGAGATCGCGGACGTCACGGTCGACGCGCTGCTGACCGACCGGCAGCCGACCGGGCCCGTGCTGGCGCTGGTCAACGGGATGGGCGCCACTCCCCTGCTGGAGCTGTACGGGTTCAACGCCGAGGTGCAGCGGGCGCTCGCCGAGCGCCGGGTGTCGGTGGCGCGTACCCTCGTCGGCAACTACGTGACCTCGCTCGACATGGCGGGCTGCTCGGTGACGCTCTGCCAGGTGGACGAGGAACTGCTGCGACTGTGGGACGCCCCGGTGAGCACGCCGGGGCTGCGCTGGGGTCGTTGAGCCGGACACGATCGTGGAGCGAGCGGTGGGAGGAGCACGAGTGGCGCGACGGGACGCGGAGTTCATCCGGCGCTGGCTCGGCGCGGCGGCCGAGGCCATCACCCGGGACGCGAGTCGACTGACCGAGCTCGACTCGGCCATCGGCGACGCCGACCACGGCAGCAACATGCGGCGCGGCTTCACGGCGGTCGTCGCCGCGCTGACCGAGGAACCGCCGCCGGACCCGGGCCACACCCTGCTCGTCGCGGGGCGGACGCTGATCTCCACGGTCGGCGGCGCCTCCGGCCCGTTGTACGGCACGCTGCTGCGCGGCGCGGGCAAGGCGCTCGGGGACGAACAGACGGTGGCGGACGAGCGGCTCGCCGAGGCGCTGCGCGCCGGTGTGGACTCGGTGGCCCGGCTGGGCGGCGCGGCGGCCGGCGACAAGACCATGCTGGACGCGCTACTGCCGGCGGTCGCCGTGCTGCCCGACTACGCCGCGGCCCGACAGGCGGCCGAGGAGGGCGCGAAGGCGACCGTGCCGCTCCGGGCCCGCAAGGGGCGGGCCAGCTACCTGGGCGAGCGGAGCATGGGCCACCTCGACCCGGGCGCGGCGTCCTCGGCGCTGCTGGTCGTCGCGCTGGCCGAGACCGCCGCGGCGGGCGAGGAGGCCTGAATGACCGAGGAGCGGCCCCTGGTGGGCATCGTGCTCGTCTCGCACAGCGCCGAGGTGGCGGAGTCGGTGGCGCGGCTGGCGGCCGGCCTGGCCGGCGGCGGCGAGCTCGCGCCGACGGCGGCGGCCGGCGGGCGGCGCGACGGCGGCTTCGGGACGAGTTCCGAGCTGATCGCCGAGGCGGCGAGCCGGGTGGACCGGGGGGCGGGCGTGGCGGTGCTCGCGGACCTGGGCAGCGCGGTGCTGACGGTGCAGGCGATGCTGGCGGAGGACGAGGAGCTGCCGCCCGACACCCGGCTGGTGGACGCGCCGTTCGTGGAGGGCGCGGTGGCGGCGCTGGTGACGGCCTCGGCCGGCGGCGACCTGGCGGCGGTGGCGGCGGCCGCCGGCGAGGCGTACACCTTCAGGAAGACCTGAGGGCCCCTCAGCCCTCTCCGTCCCCGGCCGGCGGCACGGGCGCCGGCTCGAACCAGGTGGGGGCCTCGGAGAGGGCCAGCTTGATCCGGGTCAGCGCGGCCTCGCGCAGCGGCGGCAGCGCGTCCGGGCTGAACCAGCCGACCTCCAGGGACTCCTCGTCGTTGACCCGGGCCTCGCCGCCCACCGCGCGGCACAACAGCGTCACGTCCATGTACTGGCAGCAGTCGCCGTTGTCGTACCGGATCGGGTCCAGGGTCTGCACCAGCAGGACCCGCTCGGCCACGCAGCGCACCGCGGTCTCCTCGTGCACCTCGCGGACCGCCGCCTCGGCGGGTTGCTCACCCGGCTCCGGGATGCCGCTGACCAGGGCCCAGCCGCCGTCGTCGGCGCGCCGGCCGAGCAGCACCCGGCCCTGGTCGTCGAGGACGACGGCGGTGACGCCGGGGAGGAAGAGCAGCTCGTGGCCGATACGGGTGCGCAGGTCACGGATGAATCCGGGAGTCGTCATGGCACGAGCCTAGGACGCGGGCCCCAGGGACGCGGACGCCGGCGTGCCGGCCATGGCCGCGACCAGGCGCCCCTCCGGATAGGCCAGGGCCACCTCCGGCAGGGCGGCGGGGCGGGTGCTGGCGAACACCTCCAGCGTGCCGCCGGGCGCCGCGGTCGGGTGCGGGGCGAGACCCGCGCGGCGCAGCGCCTGAGCGGCCACGGCGTCCGCCGAGCCGATCAGGGTGACCTCGGCCCCGGTGACGGCGGCGACGTGCCGGCGGATCCGGTCGGCGACCAGCTCGTAGTGGGTGCAGCCGAGCACCACCGTGCGGGTCTCGGGCGGCGTCAGCGCCGCGGCGGCCCGGACGGCGGCCTCGACGGCCTCCTCGTCGGCGCGCTCCACGGCGTCGGCCAGGCCGTGGCAGGGCACTCCCACGGCCGGCAGCCCCGCGGCGTACCGGTCGAGCAGGTCACGCTGGTAGGCGCTCTCGGTCGCGGCCTGGGTGGCCCAGACCGCGAGCGGCCGGCCGGCGGCCGCCGCCGGCTTGACCGCGGGCACGGTGCCGACCACCGGCACCGCCGGCTCCAGCTCGGCGCGCAGCTGGGGCAGCGCGCTCACGGTCGCGGTGTTGCAGGCGACGATCAGGGCGTCGGGCGGCGTGGTGACCGCGGCCCTGGCCAGGGCCAGGGTGCGCGCCGTGATGTCCGCCGGGGTGCGCGGCCCCCAGGGCATGCCCTCCGGGTCGTTGGAGATCACCAGCGAGGCGTCGGGCCGCAGCCGCCGGACGGCGGCCGCGGCGGCGAGCAGGCCGATGCCCGAGTCGACCAGCGCGATGCGCGGGTGTCTCACTTGCGCCCCGGGGTCCACTGCATGCCGAAGCCGTACGCGTGGTCGACGGTGCGCTGAGGGCTGACCCCGCGCTCGGGCACCAGGTAGCGGGCCTCGCGCCGGACGATCAGCTCGCCGCCCTGGTTGGTGAGCTCGGCGAGCACGCAGACCGGCGACGGGACGGTGCACTCGTCGAGCGTGAAGTCGATCGGCGCGCCGCGCTCGGGAGTGAGGGTGACGAGGGCGGAGATGCCCTGGAAGCTGGCGGCCCCGGAGTACACGGTCACGAAGAGCACCACGCGCCGCAGCTCCTGGGCGTGGTCGAGGTTGATGGTCAGGTTCTCGCCGGTGGCGACGGCGCCGGTGCGGTCGTCGCCGTCGAGGTGGATGTAGGGCGGCTGGTGCAGCGAGCCGAACGCGTTGCCCAGGGCCTGGACGACGCCCTTGCGGCCGTCGCTGAGCTCGAACAGGGCGCACAGGTCGAGGTCGAGGCCGCCGCCCATGGCCTTGCTGATCCGCTCGCGCCAGCCCACGTTCTGCTGGCCGCGCTCCTGCCAGTTGAGGTTGACCAGCATCCGGCCCGAGGTGGCGCCCTGCTTGGCCAGTGAGATGGAGGGGGCCGCCTTGGTGAGGGTGACCTTGCTCAGGTTGATGCCACCGCCGGCCGGCGCGGGCGCGGGCTGGGCCTGCGGCGGGAACGGCGCGGCCGGCGGGGCCGCGGGCTGCTGCCCGCCGTAGGGCGACGGCGGCATCGGCGCCTGGGGCGCGGCGGGGGCCGGCGCGCCGTAGGGGGACGGCGGCATGGGCGCGGGCGGCGCGGCCGGCGGCTGGTTTCCGTAGGGCGAGGGCGCGCCGTACGGGGAGGACGGCATCGGGGCGGCCGGCGGGGCCGCGGGCTGCTGCCCGCCGTAGGGCGACGGCGGCGCCGGCGCCTGGGGCGCGGCGGGGGCCGGCGGCTGCGGCGCCGCCTGGGGCGGGACGGGCGCGGCGGCCGGCGCCGGCTCGTCGTCCACGGAGATGCCGAAGTCGGTGGCGAGGCCGGCGAGGCCGCTGTCGTAGCCCTGGCCCACGGCGCGGAACTTCCAGGCGCCCTGGCGGCGGTAGAGCTCGCCGAGCACGAAGGCGGTCTCGGTGCTCGCGTCCTGGCTGTCGAAGCGCGCGATCTCGGTGCCGTTGTCCGCGTCCAGCACCCGCACATGCAGCCCGGGGACCTGCCCGAAGGTGCCACCGTCCGCGGAGGCGGCCACGGTGACCTTCTCGATCTCGGGCTCCACCGCGGTCAGGTCGACGGCGAGCCGGTCGATCACCGTGCCGCCCTGCGGCTGCTTGCCCTCGTGGCGGACCGCGCCCGAGGTGTGCCGGGGCTGGTTGTAGAACACGAAGTCGTCGTCCGAACGGACCCTGCCATCCGCCAGGAGCAGCGCCGACGCGTCCACGTCGGGGACTCCGGCGGAGGAGTTCCAGCCGATCTCCACACGGACCGATCGGGCGGGCACGGGCACGTTCGCACCTTTGAGCATCGTGGATTCCTCCGTAGGGTGGCCGTCGTCACGCCACCTGTTCTGCGGACACCGTCCACTATGCCATCCCGGTCCCGCTAACCCCCTGGGCGACCCCTGGACACAACATCATCTGAACGCCCATCGACGTTTTTTCCGGTATTCCTTCGGATTGAGCGCCGGAGGAAGCCCCAAGGCCATGAAAAGACCCTCTAATCGGTCTCCCCAACGACCACATGGTGGGCTTAACTTATGGAGTATGACCTCCCCGCGCCCCTACGGCGGTGGCTACTCCTCACCGTCGTTCCCTGACACCCCCATCTACGACAGGCTGGTGGCCGAGCGCGGAACCCCGCAGATCGCGCCGATCCGCGTGCCCGCCGCCTACGAACCGCTCGGCTACCCGTCGGCGGCCGCCCAGCCCGCACTGCCGGCCCTGCCCGCCCTACCGTCCGCCCCGTCGCCCACGCACGCCCAGCCGCACCCGCAGGCGGCCGGCGGCTACCCCGGGTACCAGGCGGCCCCGGCCAGGCCGCAGTTGTCGGCGCCGGCCCCGCAGGCCCCCGCGCCGTACTTCCCGCAGCAGGCCGCCACGCCTAGGCCCTACCAGGCACCGGGCATGCCGCAGGCGCCGGTCCCGCAGCAGATGCGGCCTGCGGCGCCGCGGCCCGCGGCGCCCCGCCAGATGCCGGGGCAGTACCAGCAGCAGGGGCAGCAGCACCCGTACCCCAACCAGCAACAGCAGCACCAGTACCCGTCCCCGGGCTACTGGGCGGAGCCGGGGACGGGTCACTAGGCGCGCGGGGCGCGAGGAGCGCGAAGAACGTCAGATCTCGACGTCCTCCAGGATCCCGAGGGCGTCCGGCACCAGGACGGCCACCGAGAAGTAGGCGCTGACCAGGTAGGAGATCACCGCCTGGTCGTTGATGCCCATGAACCTGACGTTGAGGCTGGGCTCGTACTCCTCGGGGATGCCGGTCTGGTGGAGCCCGACCACGCCCTGGTTCTCCTGGCCGGTGCGCAGCGCGAGGACGGAGCTGGTGCCGGCGGCGGTCACCGGGATCTTGTTGCAGGGGAGGATGGGGATGCCGCGCCACGACCTGAGCGCCGTGCCGTCGAGATCCACCTGGCCCGGGTAGACGCCGCGGGCGGTGCACTCGCGGCCGATGGCGGCGATGGTGCGGGGATGGGCGAGCAGGTACTGGGTCTTGCGCCGGCGGGAGATCAGCTCGTCCAGGTCGTCGGGGGTGGGCGGGCCGCTCCTGGTGTGGATCCGCTGGCTCAGGTCGACGTTGTGCAGCAGGCCGAACTCGCGGTTGTTGACCAGCTCGTGCTCCTGCCGCTCCCGCAACGCCTGGATGGTGAGCCGCAGTTGCTCCTCGACCTGGTTCATCGGCTCGTGGTACAGGTCGGCCACCCGGGAGTGCACCCGCAGCACGGTCTGCGCCACGCTCAACTCGTACTCGCGGGGGGTGAGCTCGTAGTCCACGAACGTGCCGGGCAGCACCGGCTCCCCCACGTGCCCGGAGGCCAGCGCGATGTCCGCCTCGCCACGCCGGTTCGTCGGCGGCGCCGGCCTGGCCGCGAAGCCGTCCAGGTGGCCGCGGAGCTCGGGGTGACGGTCGGCGAGGGCACGGACCTCGGCCAGGGGCAGGGCGAGCACGGTGCAGCGGGTGATGGCACGCAGCGTGGTGGGCCAGGTGCCGGGCTCCGCGGCGAGCGCCTCGGCGCCGGCGTGGTCGCCGTCGGCGAGCACGCCGAGGCCGGCCTCGGCGTCGTAGGCGCCGGGGGCGACCCGGCGGACCTTGCCGTGGGCGATCAGCAGCACCTCGGTCACCTGACCGCCGTGGTCGGCGATCACCTCGCCCGGCGCGTACTCGCGCTGGACGCAGGCGTCGGCCAGCGCGGTGAGCGCCCGGGTGTCCTCGAAGCCGCGGAGCGCGGGCAGTTCGGTGAGCTCGGCGGGGATGACGCGGACCTCGGCGCCGGTGGAGACGAATTCCACCCGGCCGTTTCCCAGCGTGTGGGTCAGCCGCCGGTTGACCCGGAAGGTGCCGCCGGAAACCTGCACCCACGGCAGCACCTTCAACAGCCATCGGGAGGAGATGGCCTGCATCTGCGGCGGCGTCTTGGTCGTGGTCGCCAGATTCCGCGCCGCGGCGGTTTCCAGGCTGGTGGGCACGGGGGTGAGCGGGGAGTTCACGCGGACGTTTTCCTTGTCTTCTCTGGTGGCCTTGGCGGCTGAATTCCGGTACCGGAAGGGGGCCGGCGTCGCGGCCCCCTTCCGGACCTCTCAGTGCCCGATTTCGACGTCCTCGAGAACTCCCAGCGCGTCGGGGACCAGAACCGCCACCGAGTAGTAGGCGCTGACGAGGTAGGAGATCACGGCCTGCTCGTTGATGCCCATGAACCGGACGGACAGGCTGGGCTGGTATTCGTCCGGAATTCCGGTGCGGTGCAGCCCGACCACGCCCTGGTTCTCCTGGCCGGTGCGCAGCGCCAGCATCGAGGTGCTGCCGGTGGCGCTCACCGGGATCTTGTTGCAGGGCAGCACGGGCACGCCGCGCCAGGCCGGGACCGCCTGGCCGCCGAACTGGGTGTTGGACGGGTAGATGCCGCGCGCGCTGCACTCGCGGCCGAAGGCGGCGATGGCCTTGGGGTGGGCGAGGATGACGCTGGGGTCCTTCCAGACGGTGGCCAGCAGCTCGTCCAGGTCGTCGGGGGTGGGCGGGCCGCTCCTGGTGTGGATCCGCTGCCCGAGCCCGGCGTTGTGCAGCAGGCCGAACTCGCGGTTGTTGACCAGCTCGTGCTCCTGCCGCTCCCGCAGGGCCTCCACCGTCAGCCGCAGTTGCTCCTCGACCTGGTTCATCGGCTCGTTGTACAGGTCGGCCACCCGGGAGTGGATCCGCAGCACGGTCTGCGCCACGCTCAACTCGTACTCACGGGGCGACAGTTCGTAGTCCACGAAGGTGCCGGGCAGCACCGGCTCGCCCGCGTGCCCCGACGCCAGCGCGATGTCCGCCTCGCCGGCGGCGTTGCGCTGCGCCGGGACGGCGGCCCGCAGCCCGGCGAGGTGTTCCGCGAGCCCGGGGGCGCGCTCCGCGATCTCCTGGAAGGCGCTGCGGGCGAGGGTGAGCACGGTGCCGCTGGTGAGCGCCCGCAGCGTGTGCTCCCAGGGGCCAGGGGTCTCGTCGGTGAGGACGCGGTCGCCGAAGAAGTCCCCGTCGGCCAGCACGCCGAGGTCGGCCTCGGCGTCGTAGCGCCCGGGTCCGCGCCTGCCGAGCTTGCCGTGGGCGACGAGCACCACCCGGTCGGCCGGTTCGCCGGCCTGGACGAGCACCTCGCCGGGGCCGAAGTCCCGCTGGACGCAGGCGTCGGCGAGCAGCCCGAGCACCTCGGCGTCGGAGTATCCGGCGAGCGCCGGGAGTTCGCCGAGTTCGGCCGGAATCACGCGGACCTCGGCGCCGGTGGAGACGAATTCCACCCGGCCGTTTCCCAGCGTGTGGGTCAGCCGCCGGTTGACCCGGAAGGTGCCGCCGGAAACCTGCACCCACGGCAGCACCTTCAACAGCCATCGGGAGGTGATCCCCTGCATCTGCGGCGGCGTCTTGGTCGTGGTCGCCAGATTTCGGGCCGCCGCCGTGTCGAGGCTGAGCCTCGAATGTGCGGTGCCGCTTTCGGGAGCACCGCTCTCGGAGGTCGGCTCGATCGAGGTCGTCATGCGCTACACCGCCAATGTGGGGTCGTACAGAGGCCAATTGAGGGATCCCGCGAAGAAGCTAAAGGCTGCGGCCGACTGGGGCAATCACTCGAAAGTGGGGACAACTCCGGGATTTCCCAAGGACTTTGCTGGGTATCGAGGCGTGACGTTCCTGCGTCCGCGCACCCAAGGCACTCACGGGGACACGGTGCGTGAGCACGTAGGGTGAGGGGCGCGTCGGCGCACGACCGTGGTGCGCGGAGCGCGGAGGGGGCACGCGCGCACCGTGTCCGATCCGGTCATCCCATCGGTCCACGGCGCGCTAACGTGGAGCGACCAGGCACGCGTGGTAGCGCGCCCAGTTGACAGCTCAGTTGACACGTTTGGGGCACATCAGTCCATGACTAAGGGCTCGGTCCAGGTGACGCACACCGGAACAGCACGCTGGCGGCGGCGGACCGCCGTCTACAGCACCGTCACCGAAGCCCTGGCCGCGGCCGCCGACGGGGACGTCCTCGTCCTCGCGCCCGGCACCTACCGCGAGAACCTGGTGATCGAGCAGTCCGTGACGGTGCGCGGCCCCGGGGAGGACAAGGACGGGCCCGCCAGAATCGCCCCGGCGGACGGGGTCCCGCTCACCGTGCGTGGCTCGGCCACCATCCAGCACCTGCTGATCGAGGGCCAGGACACCACCGTGCCCGCGGTGCTCGTCGAGAACAGCACCCCGGAGCTCACCGGGGTGCGGATCCGCACCGCGTCGGCCGCCGGTATGGAGGTGCGCGGCGGCGCCCGGCCGACCGTGCGGCACTGCGCCGTCAGCAATCCGACGGGCACCGGGATCAGCGTCACCGACGGCGGCGGCGGTCTGTTCGAGGAGTGCGAGGTCGCCGAGTCCGGCCAGCCCGGCATCACGGTGCGCGGCCCGGCCCATCTGCGGCTGGAGCGCTGCCGGGTCCGGCAGGCCGGCGGCGCGGGTCTCTCCGTCACCGGGGACGGCTCCGCGGTGGACGCGGTGGAGTGCGACTTCACCGACATCAAGGGCACGGGGGTGCGCCTGGCCGACCGGGCCACCGCCCACCTCACCGACTGCCGGATCGGCGCCACCACGGGCGACGGCGTCACGATGGACACGGACGCGGTGCTGACCCTCGCCGACAGCGTGGTCTCGGACATCCCGGAGAACGCGCTCGACCTGCGGTCCCGCGCGGTGCTGACGTTGGTGCGCACCACCGTGCGCCGGTTCGGCCGCAACGGCGTCTCGGTCTGGGACCCGGGCAGCCACGCGGACGCCCACGACTGCGAGATCCACGAGAGCACCGGGGACTACCCGGCGGTCTGGGTGAGCGACGGCGCCACCGCGGTGCTCGAGTCCTGCCGGGTGCACCACGTGCCGGACGCGCTCTTCGTGCTGGACTCCGGGTCCCGGGTGGACGTGGTGGACAGCCAGCTCGAGGAGGTGCGTGGCTCGGCCGTCTCGGTCAGCGACGGCGCCACCGCGCGGCTCGACGCCTGCCGGGTCCAACGGGTCGGCACCGGCGCCTGGTTCCGCGACCAGGGCAGCGGCGGCACGGTCACCGGCTGCACCATCCACGAGGCGCGCACCGGCTTCATCGTCACCAAGGGAGCCGACCCGAGCGTCGAGGACTGCACGGTGAGCCGCGCGACCGAGGCCGGGGTCTACGTCTCGGCGGGCGGCCGGGGCCGGTTCACCCGCTGCCGGATCAGCGACTCGGGCGGCTACGGCTTCCACGTCATCGACGGCTGCCGCACCGAGCTCAACCGCTGCCGCACCGAGCGGTGCGCCAGGGGCGGCTACGTCTTCGCCGAGGACAGCCCGGTGCTGACCGACTGCCACAGCGACGAGTCCACCGCCCCGGGCGCCGACGTGCGGCTGAAGGCCACCGACGCCGCTCCCCCGCCCGCCGCCCGGCCGGAGCGGGTCACCGCGGCGCCGGCCGGCGCCGCGCCCAGCCAGCCGCCGCCCGCCGAGGAGCCGGCCGCGGCGGACGGCCGGCCGGCCGACGAGGTGCTGGCCGAGCTCGACACCCTGGTCGGCCTGCACACGGTCAAGCGCGAGGTGCGGGCGCTGATCGACATGATCGAGGTGGGGCGGCGCCGCCAGCAGGCCGGCCTCAAGGCCGCCTCGGTGCGCCGGCACCTGGTGTTCACCGGCTCGCCCGGCACCGGCAAGACCACGGTGGCGCGGCTCTACGGCGAGATCCTGGCCGCCCTCGGCGTGTTGGAGCGCGGGCACCTCGTGGAGGTGTCCCGGGTCGACCTGGTGGGCGAGCACATCGGCTCGACGGCGATCCGCACCCAGGAGGCGTTCGAGCGGGCGCGCGGCGGTGTCCTGTTCATCGACGAGGCGTACGCGCTCTCCCCGGAGGACGCCGGCCGGGACTTCGGGCGCGAGGCGATCGACACCCTGGTCAAGCTCATGGAGGACCACCGGGACGCGGTGGTGGTGATCGTCGCCGGCTACACCGCCGAGATGGAGCGGTTCCTGGCGGTCAACCCCGGCGTGGCCTCCCGCTTCTCGCGCACCATCACCTTCGGCGACTACTCGCCGGAGGAGCTGCTGAGCATCGTGGGGCAGCAGGCCCACGACCAGCAGTACGACCTGGGCGTCGGCACCCAGGACGCGCTGTTGAAGTACTTCACGGCGATGGACCGCGGCCCCTCGTTCGGCAATGGCAGGACGGCGCGGCAGACGTTCGAGGCGATGGTGGAGCGGCACGCCGGCCGGGTGGCGCGACTGGCCGACCCGAGCACCGAGGAGCTGACCCTGCTCTACCCGGACGACCTGCCGCCGCTGGCGCAGGGCGGCCCCGGGCTCTGACCGCCGTCACACCGGTTCGGCCGCCCGCTGCTCCGGCAGCGGCGGCGGTGCCTGGCCGCGCAGCAGCCGGTCGAACAGGGCGGCGCGCTCCGCGGCGAACGCCGGGTCGGCGGCGTAGTCGCCGTGCCCCAGGATCGGCTCGGGCAGGGGCCGGAGCAGGTTCCGGCCGTAGTGCAACGGGTCGGCGAGCGGGCCGCGGTCCACCGGCGGCAGGTCGGCCCCGGCCACCAGCACCGGGCCGCCGATGGGGTCGGTGGCCCGCCACAGGTTCCGCCAGCAGGGCACGTCCCGGTGGAGCGCGCGCAGCGCGGCCGGGCCGAAGTAGACGGGGAACCAGCGGCCGTAGAGCCGCTCGAGCGGCGAGCCGTGGGTGAGCAGCGCGATCCGGCTGCGGGTGGCCGCGTCCAGCTGCCAGACGGCCGCGGCGGCCAGCACGCTGCCCTGCGAGTGGCCCGAGATGACCAGGCGCCCGCCGGTGGCGTCGATCCAGGTGCCCATCCGCCAGGACAGGTCGGGCACGGCACGCTCGGCGTAGCAGGGCGGGGCGAAGGGGTGGGCGGCGCGCGGCCAGAAGGTGCCGACGTCCCACAGGATGCCGATGGTGCGCCTGGCCCCGGCGTCGCGGTAGGCGCGGCGGCCGAGCGCGACCATCAGCACCACGCCCGCGCCCATCAGCCAGGAGCCCGTGCTCTGGCAGGCGTCGGCGAGCGCGGAGACGACGGCCGGCGCCGAGTCCGCCGCCTCGGACGGCGGATCGCCGGTCAGCGCCCCGGCGACGCAGCCGAGGCCGAGCACCAGGCAGGAGGCGGTGACCCAGCCGACCAGGACGGGCGCCGAGTCGGTGAGCTCGGCGCGGGCCACGGCCGAGGCGATGCTGCGGCTGCGGTCCTCCTGGGGCTCGCAGCCCTCGTCCGGGTAGCGGTCCCTGACGCCGGGCGCGAGTTCGCGGCGTCGGCGGACCACCCGCAGCCCGGCGGCCACCGCGAGCCCGAGCACCACGAGGAGCAGCGGGGGGATGGCGGCCGCCTCCCAGCTCAGCACCACCGGCGGGCCCGCGATGGAGCCGCCGGACGCGTCGTCGTGCGAGGAGGCGAGCCGGTCGGCGACCCACTCGGTCACGCCTCCGGTCAGCACTCCGCCGAGCCCGCAGGCGAGCAGGGCCACCGAGGCGGCGCCGAGCCCGGCGAGCGCCCCGCGGTCGGCGCTCGGCGCCTGCCGGTGCAGCCGGTGGGCCGTCAACGCGAGACCCACGACCAGCACGCCCTGCACGATCATCAGCCCGGGGAAGATGCCGGCGCCGGCCGGATGGCGTCCGCTGGTCAGCCACTCGGGCCTGCTCCACGCGGTGTGCACGACGACCACGAGCACCAGGGCCAGGGCGCTCCAGGGCAGGGCGCGGGCCAGCGACGGCTCGGGGCTGTCGTCGCGCTCCTCCTCGGTGCGGCCGTGCCGGACCAGTTGGACCACGACCACCAGCCAGCCGACCGCCGTGAGGCCGGTCAGCACCCAGCCGGCGGCGGCCAGCGCGCCCGCGCCCTCCGGGCCCCGGTCGTGCGGGCCGGTGGCGGTGAGCAGCGCGGCGGCGAGGGTCAGCAGGCCGATGGCGGTGTGGCTGGCGCGCAGCCGGGCGACGATGCCGCGGCCGTACCAGAAGCCGGCGCGGCCGAGCACCGCCGGCTCCTCGCCGTCCGGACGGGGTCGCACCGGTGGGGAGGCCGACTCGTAGGCGCTCCAGGTGCGGTGCGAGAGCCCCCACAGCAGCAGGACGAGCACCAGCGGCAGGGCGGCGCCGAGCGCGAGCCGCCGGCCCGGCTGGGCCCACCAGCCCTCGCCGGCCAGCGGGTCGAGCCAGCCGGAGTCCGCGGCGCAGGCGGCGGAGCCGGCGCACTGCCAGGCGACGAGGTCGAGCGCGACGGCGCAGGCGCCGGCGGTGAACAGCACGGTGAGCGAGAGCGCCAGCAGTCGCACCTGCACGTCGAAGGCGCGCTGGGTGCGGCGGGTGCCGGCGGCGGCCGGACGCATCCAGTGGGCCAGGTTGACGATCATGAACGGGAGGAGCAGCAGCCAGAGCGCGCGGGCCCCGTTGCCCGAGGTGAGGTTGGACCAGGAGTACGCCTCGCGCAGCGGCCGCCCGTCGTCCCAGGGCCGTTCGTCGAGGTCGTCGGTGCGGCGGTGGACGCTGGCGGTGGCGTCGCCGGTGACCCGGGTGGTGCGGTTGTCCTCGAGCATCGCCTGCGGCGTGGTGCCGCCGACGCCGTGCACCAGCAACTCGACGGCCGGCTCCGGGAGCTCCTGCGGCGCGGCCGCGGGCCTGGACGTGATCTCGTCGGCACTCATCCTGGCTCCCCCTGCTGTCTTGCCCTCCCTTGACCTCTCTCCTGTCAGGGGCACGCCGAACCGTCCCCGATCGGGGGATGTTGGAGCATGCGAGGATGACTCATTCACTTGTGAGGAGACGCCGTGAGCGACAACCAGAACCTGCTGGCGGGGCAGCGCCGTGCGCTCATCCTTGACGAGGTCAGACGGCGGGGCGGCATCCGGGTCAGCGAGTTGACGCGGATGCTTCAGGTGTCGGACATGACGGTGCGCCGCGACCTGGACGTGTTGGCGCGGCAGGGCGCGTTGGAGAAGGTGCACGGGGGCGCGGTGCCGGTGGCCGAGCGTCGGACCCACGAGCCGGGCTTCGAGGCCAAGTCCTCGCTCGAGCTGTCGGCCAAGAGCGCCATCGCCAGGGCGGCGGCCACGCTGGCGACGCCCGGCAGCGCGGTGGCGTTGTCCGGTGGCACGACCACGTTCGCGCTCGCGCACGAGCTGCTTGAGGTGCCCGACCTGACGGTGGTCACCAACTCGGTGCGGGTGGCGGACGTGTTCCATCACGCCGGGCAGCCGGGCGACGGCGGTCGGCCGGCCGGCGCGGGCGGGGCGACGGTGGTGCTGACGGGCGGGGTGCGGACGCCCTCGGACGCCCTGGTGGGCCCGGTCGCCGACGCGGCGATCGCCTCCCTCCACTTCGACGTGCTGTTCCTCGGGGTGCACGGCATCTCGGTGGAGGCCGGCCTGTCCACCCCGAACCTGGCCGAGGCGGAGACCAACCGGCACTTCATCCGCTCGGCCCGCCGGGTGGTGGTGGTCGCCGACCACACCAAGTGGGGGACGACGGGGCTGAGTTCGTTCGCGACGCTGGACGAGGTGGACACCCTGGTGACGGACGCGGGGCTGCCGCGCGCCGACCGCGAGGAGATCGCCGAGCACCTGGCGGAGCTGGTCATCGCCGGGGAGAGCGAGGGCTGACGACCGTCGGGGCGTTGTCAGTGGCGACTGCCAGACTCGCACACATGAGCGAGGAAAGGTCGGTGAGCGGCAGACACGCCCTGGCGGAGTACGCCGACGGCTCGGTCCGGGTGTGCGCGCTCGACGAGGCCGGGCGCCCCGTCGGCCCCGTCGTGGTGGAGCCGGGCCCCGCCGAGGCGGTCCGGGCGCGGCCCGGGGTGGCCCGCTGGGTCTGGCGGTCGACCGCGAGCGTCTACCCCCGGCTCCTCGCGGCCGGGCTCCGGGTCCCCCGCTGCTACGACGTGGAGGCGGCCGAGGCGCTGCTCCTCGGCCACGAGGGCGGGTACGGGCTGCCGCGCTCGCTGAGCGCGGCCTTCGCCAGGCTGCACGGCCTTCCGGTGCCGGACGCCCCCCGGCCGACCGCGGCGGACTCGGCCCAGCCCTCGCTGTTCGACGCGGGGCCCGCCCCGCTGCCGGCCACCGCCGACCCCCTGGTCGCCCTCCTCGAGGTGTACGCCGGGCAGTTGGCGCGTGCCGGCGCGGTGGCGCACCCGGAGAGGATGCGGCTGCTGATCGCCGCCGAGTCGGCCGGCACCCTGGTGGCGGCCGAGATGGGCCGGGCCGGGCTGCCGTGGCGCGCGGACGTCCACCTGCGCCTGCTCGACGAGTTGCTCGGCCGGCGCTACCCGGGCGGCGCCCAGCCGGCGCGGCTCGCCGAGCTGGCCGAGGAGGTGTCGGCGGCCTTCGGCCCCGGGGCGCGGGTGCGGCCCGACCTGCCGGCCGAGGTCATCAGGGCGTTCGCCGGGGCCGGCATCCGGCTGTCGTCCACCCGGGCCTGGGAGCTGCGGGAGGTCGACCATCCGGCGGTGGCCCCGCTCCTGGAGTACAAGCGGCTGTACCGGATCCACACCGCGCACGGCTGGTCCTGGCTGCGCTCCTGGGTGCGCGACGGGCGCTTCCGCACCGAGTACGTCCCGGGCGGCACGCCGTCGGGCCGCTGGACCACCAACGGCGGCGGGGCGCTGCAGATCCCCCGGGTGGTGCGGCGCGCGGTGGTCGCGGACCCGGGGTGGCGCCTGGTGGTGGCGGACGCGGCCCAGTTGGAGCCGCGGGTGCTGGCCGCGGTCTCCCGGGACCGCGGCCTGATGGCCGCGGCCGGCGCGGCCGACGACCTCTACACGGCGCTGGCCCACGGCGGGTTCTCGGGGGACCGCGCGGCGGCCAAGCTCGCGCTGCTGGGCGCGATCTACGGGCAGACCTCGGGCGACGGGCTGCTGCAGCTCGCGGCGCTGCGGCGCCGCTTCCCGGCGGCGGTCGGTCATGTGGACGAGGCGGCCAGGGTCGGCGAGCAGGGCGGCCTGGTGCGGACCTGGCTGGGCCGCACCTGTCCCCCGGCCGACGCCGGGATCCCACCGGAGGACCGGGCGGAGCCGGTCGGCCAGGGCTCCTCGTCGGCCCGGGCCCGCGGCCGGTTCACCCGGAACTTCGTGGTGCAGGGCAGCGCGGCGGAGTGGGCGCTGCTGATGCTGGCCGCCCTGCGCGGGTCCCTGTGGGACATGGCCGCCGAGCTGGTCTTCTTCCAGCACGACGAGGTGATCGTGCACTGCCCGGCCGAGGAGGCGGAAGCCGTCGTCGAGGCCGTCCACGCCGCGGCCGCCTCGGCCGGCCACCTCACGTTCGGCCCCACCCCCGTCCGCTTCCCGCTGACCACGGCGGTCGTCGAGTGCTATGCCGACGCCAAGGACTAGCCGCGATCAGGTGGTGTAGCCGGCCGGGGTCTGGAGGGCGGGGGTGGTGTCCTCGGCGACCAGGCGGGCCGCGGCGGCCAGCCGGACGGCGGCCTCGGTGGCGAGCGGGCCGCTGACGGTGAACGGCACCCGAACGTAGCCCTCGAACGCGCCGTCCACGCCGAAGCGCGGCCCGGAGGGCACCCGGACGCCGAGCCGCTCCGCCACGTCGGCGACGCGGGACCCGGACAGGCCGCCGGTGCGCACCCACAGCGCGAGGCCGCCGGACGGGACGGTGAACTCCCAGTCCGGCAGGTGCGCGCGGAGCGCGGCCACGACCGCGTCGCGGCTGGCGCGGATCTCGGCGCGGCGCAGGGTCAGGGCCTCCTCCCAGCCGCCCTCGGTCAGCAGCCAGTGCAGCGCGAGCTGCTCCATCACCGGGCTGCCCAGGTCGGCGTAGGCGCGGGCGGCGACCAGGCTGCGGATCACCTCGGGGGCGGCCCGCACCCAGCCGATGCGCAGCCCGGCCCAGAAGCTCTTGCTCGCCGAGCCGACCGTGATCACCGTGGCGCCGCCGTGGTCGAAGGCGCTGACCGGCCGTGGCGGTGGCGCGCCGGGCTCGGTGTCGAGCGCGAGGTCCGCCATGGTCTCGTCGACCACGAGCAGCGTGCCGGCGGCGCGGGCCGCCGCCACCAGCTCGCGGCGCTGCTCCTCGGTGGCCAGCACGCCGGTGGGGTTGTGGAAGTCGGCGACCACGTAGGCCAGGCGTGGCGCGGCCTCCTTCAGGACCCGGCGCCAGAGCGGCAGCTCCCAGCCGGCGAGGCCGTCGGCCATCGGGACCGGCACCAGGCGGGCGCCGGCCTCCCGCAGCAGTTGGAGGACGTTGGCGTAGGACGGGTGCTCCACCGCGACCCGCTCGCCGTGCGCGACGAAGAGCCGGCAGACGGCGCCGACCCCGCCCATGGCGCCGGTGGTGACCATGATCTGCTCCGGCATGGTGGGCACCCCGCGGGCCGTGTAGCGGTCGGCGATGGCCTGCCGCAGCTCGGCGAGCCCGGCCGGGAAGTCCCCGTGGGTCCTGGCGGCCGGCGCCACCGCCGTCAGCGCGGCCTGGAAGGCGCGGGTGAGCCAGGGCTCGGGGGCCGGCAGCGCGGCGCAGCCCAGGTCGATGACGCGACCGGCCGCGTCCGGCGGCAGCGGTTCCAGCGCCCGGCCCGGCAGCGGCCTGCCGGGCGGCACGGCCGTCCAACTGCCGGAGCCCCGGCGCGACTCCAGGAAGCCGTCACCACGCAGCGCCTCGAAGGCGGTGGCCACGGTGGTCCGGCTGACCGCCAACGCCCCGGCCAGCTCCCGCTCGGCGGGCAGCCTGGCGGCGACGGGCACCCGGCCTTCGAGGACCAGCAGCCGGATCCCGTCGGCCAGCGCGCGGTAGGCGGGTTGGCGCCGTGGCCCGGTCGTCGGCTGGTGGCCTTCCCCGGAGTTGAGCAGCCGGGCGAGCTGGCCGGCACCGATGGTCGAGGTCCACTGGGGCACGAAATCAGTCCACCTTTCGGCGATTGGCCATGGTTCACGGGTCCAGTCAGGCCACAGGGTGACATGCACCAGGCCACTCGCGCCAGCGGGATCCGATCGACGGGAGCAGTGTTGAACAAGCGAATACCGCGCCGCCTCCTCCAGCTGTACGGCGGGCTGACGCTCTACGGCGCCAGCATGGCGCTGATGGTGCGGGCCGGGCTGGGGCTCGACCCCTGGGACGTGTTCCACCAGGGGGTGGCGGAGCACACCGGGCTCTCCATCGGCATGGTGGTGAACATCACGGGCGCGCTGGTGCTGCTGCTGTGGATCCCGCTGCGGGAGCGGCCTGGCCTCGGCACGCTCTCCAACGTGCTGCTCATCGGCACCACGATGGACCTGGCGCTGCGGCTGCTTCCCGAGGTGACGGCCCTCGGGGCGCGCGTCCCCCTGATGCTGGGCGCCGTCGTGCTCAATGGCGCCGCCACGGGCCTGTACATCTCGGCCAGGTTCGGCCCCGGGCCCCGGGACGGGCTGATGACCGCGCTACACCGGATCACCGGTCGGTCCATCCGGCTGATGCGCACGGCCCTGGAGGTGACGGTGCTGGTCAGCGGCGTGTTGCTGGGTGGCACGGCCGGGGTGGGCACGGTGGTGTACGCGGTGGCCATCGGCCCGCTGGCCCAGTTCTTCCTGCGGATCTTCGCCATCCGGGAGACGGAATCCGGAATGGATTTCGAGGAGCGGCGCGGGCCGGGTATCCTTCGCCTTCGGTCCCGCCGGATGAGCCGTTACCCCGGGCCATCCTGTGCGGACGCCGGGTGACATCTCCTGTCAGATGTGACAAACCGGACGCCGGTGGGTACAAGAAGGGGCGGTACGACGGGCGACGCATGACCCGCAACGGGAATCTTCACCGCCGACCGGACGTTGACCTGATGATGACGACAGCGACACCTGTCCTGTGGGCGACCAGCCCGGGAGGCACGATTCATGAGTGAGCGAGCTCTTCGCGGCACGCGGCTCGTGGTGACCAGCTACGAGACGGACCGCGGCATTGACCTGGCGCCGCGGCAGGCGGTGGAGTACGCATGCCGGAACGGCCATCGGTTCGAGATGCCGTTCTCGGTGGAGGCCGAGATCCCGCCGGAGTGGGAATGCAAGGTATGCGGCTCTCAGGCCCTGTTGGTGGACGGCGAGGGACCGGAGGAGAAGAAGGCCAAGCCCGCGCGTACGCACTGGGACATGCTGATGGAGCGCCGCACCCGAGAGGAGCTCGAGGAGGTGCTGGCCGAGCGGCTGGCCGTCCTGCGCTCCGGTGCGATGAACATCGCGGTGCATCCGCGCGACAGCCGCAAGACGGCCTAGGGCGCCGGCGCCACTGACGCCCACCACCGAGGCCCACGAGCAGACCAGGGGCACGGGTCACGCGGGTGTGACCCGGCCCTTTTGTCTGCCTTTTGTCTGTTCTCACGGCCGTACCGAGCCGTACTGAATGCCGCGGCCCGCCCCTCGCGAGGGGCGGGCCGCGGCATTCAGTCAGTCGTCCCCGCCGTCCCGCCGCTCGCGGCCCTCGGCCGGGCCCTTGTCCCCCTCGTCCTCCTCGGACACCACCTCGCCCGGCACCACCTTGCCGTCGGGCCGCCGCATTCGCATGCGCTCCTGGGCCGCCCTGGCCTCCTGGAACGCCTCGCCGAGCGGTCCACCGCGCCGGCGCAGGTAGCGGCCCGCGCCCTTGCGCAGCAGCGCCGCCGTGGGCGGGAACAGGCAGAGCAGCCCAACGACGTCCGAGGCGAGCCCCGGCACCATCAGCAGCAGGCCACCCAGCATCGCGAGGCCGTTGCCCCCGCGGTCCTCCGTGGGGGCGCCCTCCGGGCGCATGCTGGCCACGAGACGCTGCCACGCGCGGCTGCCGGCGCGCTTGATCACCAGCGCGCCGAGCAGCACGCCGGCCACCAGGACCAGGAAGACGGTGAGCCCACCGGCCAGCCGGCCGAGCAGGGTGAGCAGATAGATCTCGAGCAGCGCCCAGGCCGCCACGCCGAGAGGCAGCAGCGGCCGCGTCCGCCGCCTGCGAACGGGGCGGACGCTGGTCGCTCCCTGGATGCCGTACGGATTCGGCCTGCCGGTCGTCATGGATCAAGTGTGCCTGGCCTGCGCGCCTTCCCGAAACGCGCCGGCCCGAGCCCGCGCGGCGACACCCCAGGCGACGAGCCCCAGCCCGGCCAGCACCCACTCGGGTGCCGCGCCGACACGGTCCGCGACGGTGCGGTCGTCGCGCAGCGGCAGCTCGGCGGTGAGCACGTCCCTGGTGAACTCCTCGGTTTGTTGCTCTACCCGGCCGTCCGGGGCCACGACGGCGCTGATCCCGCTGGTGGCGGCGGTGACGACGGCCCGACCGTGCTCGACGGCCCGCAGCCTGGACATGGCCAGCTGCTGCTCGGGCTGGCCGGTGTTGCCGTACGTGGCGTTGTTGGTCTGCACGACCAGGGCCCGGGCGCCGTCGTTGACGGTGTCCCTGACGATCCCGTCGTAGGCGACCTCGAAGCAGATGACGTCCCCGAGGCGGGCGGGCCCGACGTCGAGGACGCCGGTGGAGTCCCCGGGGTAGAAGTCGCGCGGCACCCGTTCGAGGCGGGTGATGAAGGTGCTCAACTGCTCGCGGAAGGGCACGTACTCGCCGAACGGCACCGGGTGCTGCTTGGTGTAGGAGGCGCCGGGGCCGGTCTCCGGGTCCCAGACGATGCCCTGGTTCTCGACGTAGCCCTCCCTGGTGGGGTGCTCGACCAGCGCCCCCACCAGGATCGGCACGTCCACGGCCCCGACCGCCCGCTCGATGGCGGCGCGTGCCTCGTCGCTCCGGAACGGGTCGAGGTCGGAGGCGTTTTCCGGCCAGATCACGAGATCGGGCCGCTCGACGCGTCCGGCGTCGATCTCGGCGGCCAGGTCCAGGGTGGCCGCCACGTGGTTGTTGAGGATCAGCATCGGGCGGCCGAGGAAGTCCATGCCCGGCTGCTGCACGTTGCCCTGGACGACCGCGACGGAGACGGTGTCGTCGGCGCCGGTGGGCACGGGCACCGCGTAGCCGGCGACGGCGACCGCCGCCGCCAGGCCGACCGCGCCGAGCGCCGGCAGCCGGGCCCCCGGGGCCCGCTCGGCGGCCTCGGCGACGCGCCGAGCGGCGAGCAGCCGCAGCGCCGCCCAGGCCAGCAGGGCGCCGCTGAGCGCGACGGCGAAGGTGACCAGGGGCGCGCCGCCGAGCGCGGCCAGCGGCGTGAACGGACTGCCGGTGTTGGCGAAGGCCAGGCGGCCCCACGGGAAGCCGCCGAACGGGACGCGGTCCCTGGCCCACTCCTGGGCCACCCACAGGCAGGCGGCCCACAGCGGCCACGCCCGCAGCCGGGAGGTGCGGGCGAGCCCGGCGCCGAGCACCACCACGAACAGCGACTCGACGAGGGCGAGCCCGACCGTGACGTCCCAGCCGATGACCCGCAGCCAGCTCAGCAGCAGGAGGAAGAACGGCCAGCCGAAGGCGAGCCCGAGCCAGGCGCCCTGGCGACCGGTGCGACCGTGGGTGAGGAGGGAGAACGCGGCGACGGCCGCCACCGACAGCGGCCACAGGCCGAACGGCGGGAAGGCGAGCGCCAGTCCGAGTCCGGCCACCGCGGCCGCCACGCCGGCCCGCCAGTGGCGGCGCGCCCCGCCCGCCAGCCTCCGCAACCGGCCCGGGCGACGAGGGGCCGCCGCCGCGCCCGCCCCGGCCCGCGGTGCCTCGCCGGCCGACGGGTCCGCGCCCTCGGGTCCCCCGCCTTCGGTCTCGCTGGCCGTGGTCGCGTCTGGGCCCGATGGCACGGTCGTGGCCTCTCTGCTGAGCGGGCGATGATGAACGACCGTACCCCGAAAGGGCGAACAGCGGCGGATCGGGACCCGGCGCCCTTCGGTCCGACCCGGGACCCGCTGGCTGCGGGTCGACCGAAAGCCGTTGTCTACTGAGCGTCCGGGCCCCGCCCGGGTCGCACCAGCCGGACGGACGAAGCCTTCCGCCCCCGTGCCGCGGACCCGCTGGACCTGGCTCCCGCTGGCGAAGCGCCGGTCCGGCACCCCGCCCTCTGGCCCAGCGGCGTTCGTCGACTGCGCGGAGGAGCGCCGACCGGACGTCCTGTGGTGGACCCGGCCGAACCTACCCTTCGACAACCGCCGCCTGTCAACAGCCCTCTGACCTCGGCGTTTTCCTCAAAGGGCCAGGTCAGTGCGGAGTGGGCGCGGGAGTTCGACAGGCGGAGCGCACGTCGTTCGGCGGTATCCGGGGCCGGTGGATCACTCGTTCAGCCGGTCGTATACCGTGCGGCCGGCGACCACGGTGCGCAGGCACTCGGGCAGCGGCGACCCGGGGGTCAGGTCGGGCAGCCCCGGGGTGCCCGAGCGGGGGTCGGTCGACCAGCGGACGATCCGGCTGTCCGGCGCCTGGACGATCAGCTCACCGGTGCGCCAGATCGCGTAGTCGGCGGGGGCGCCCGGCGCCAGCACGCCGGCGTCGTCGCGGCCGACGGCGCGCCAGCCGCCCCTGGTGTGCGCGGCGAAGCCGGCGCGCACCGAGATCCGGTGCCGCTCGGTGCGGTGGAAGGCGGCGGCCCGCAGGGTGCCCCAGGGATCGAGCGGGGTGACCGGCGCGTCGGAGCCGAAGGCCAGCGGCACGCCGGCCCGCAGCAGGGCGGCGAACGGGTTGAGGGCGGCCGCCCGCTCGGCGCCGAGCCGCCGCGCGTACATGCCGTCCGGGCCGCCCCAGGCGGCGTCGAAGGCGGGCTGCACGGAGGCGGTGAGCGCCAGTTCGGCGAAGTCCTCGACGGCCTGTTCGGTGATGAGCTCCGCGTGTTCGACCCGGTGCCGCAGGGCCCGCACCCGGTCGAGCCCGACGCGCTCGGCCGCCGCCCGCACGCCCGCCACGACCCCGTCGATCGCCGCGTCCCCGATGGCGTGGAAGCCGGCCTGGAGGCCGGCCTCGGTGCAGGCGGCGACGTGGGCCGCCACCTCGTCCACGGTCAGGTGCTCGGCCCCGGTGTGGTCGGCGTCGGCGTAGGGCGCGTGCAGGTGCGCGGTGTGCGAGCCGAGGGAGCCGTCGACGAACAGGTCGCCGCCGGCGCCCACCGCGCCGAGCTCGCGGACCGCCTCGGCCTCCTTGACGCCGGTGACCAGCGCGCCCCAGTAGCCGAAGACCCGCGGCCCCGGCTCGGCTTCGGCCAGCGCGAGCAGCCCGGTGAGGTCGTCCTCGCTGGAGATGTCGGGGCCGCCGCACTCGTGCAGCGAGCCGATGCCGAGCGACGCGGCGCGGCGCAGCGCGGCCCGCTGGGCGGCCGTGCGCTGCTCGGCGGTGACGGTGGCGTGCGCGGCGCGCCGGGCGGCGTGGTGGGCGTCGGTGGTGAGCGGCCCCTCGGGGGCGTAGCCGCGCAGCGTGGTGATCCCCGGCACCCGGTCGAGCAGCGCGGTGGTGACGAGCGCGGAGTGCACGTCGACGCGGCTGAGGTAGAGGGGACGGCCGCCGGCGGCCTCGTCGAGCTCGGCGCGGGTGGGGGTCCTGCGCTCGGGCCAGCGGGTGGCGTCCCAGCCGTGGCCGAGGAGCACGCCGCCGGGCGGGGTGGCCGCCGCGTGGGCGCGGATCAGGGCGAGGGCGGCCGGCAGGTCGGCGGCCGGGGCCAGGTCGAGTCCGGTGAGGGCGAGGCCGGTGGCGGTGGCGTGCGTGTGCGCGTCGGTGAACGCGGGGGTGACCAGCGCCCCGTCGAGGTCCACGATCTCGTCGGCGGTGGCGGCCAGTGAGTCGGCGGCGCTCTCCGAGCCGATCCAGGCGATGCGGTCCCCCTGGACGGCCATGGCCGTGGCGAAGGGGTCGGCCGGGCTGTGGACCTCGCCGCGGCGCAGCAGGACGGTGCGCGGCGGCCGGTGTGGGGCGGTGCTTTCGGTCATGCCCCTAGTCTTCCGGCTCCCGGGCGCCGACGCTGGCCCGGGGTGCCGGGGGCGGGCCGCTCAGACCCGCGGCGGGCGCGCCTCGTAGGGGGTGGAGAGGACGACGGTGGTGCGGGTCGAGACGCCGGCCAGCGAGCGGATGCGGGCCAGCAGGTGTTCGAGGTCGGCGGGGGCGGCCACCCGGACCTTGAGGATGTAGTTCTCGTCGCCCGCCACGCTGTGGCACGCCTCGATCTCGGCGACGCCGGCGAGGCGCTCGGCGATGTCGTCGGGGGCGCTGGGGTCGAAGGGTTTCACCGAGATGAAGGCCGTGAGCGGCAGGCCGACGGCCTCGGGCGAGACGATCGCCGCGTAGCCGCGGATGACGCCGCGCTGTTCGAGGCGGCGTACCCGCTGGTGGACCGCCGAGGTGGAAAGGCCGGTGGCCTTGCCCAGGTCGGTGTAGCTCATCCGCCCGTCCTTGACGAGCAGTTCCACAATGCGCCGGTCAAGTTCCTCCACGGTCCCGTAACCTACCCGGAACGGCGCCCGCCCGGAGACGCGCGACGCTCGGGGTGCCAAAGGGGGCGCGTGACGGGCCACAGTTTCACAACACTTGTGTGACGAACGACACAAAGGGCCGCCCACCTGCGGTTCGCCTGCACGATTATTCGTCGAACGGCGCGGGAAGTGCTTGCTGTGGCCAACGCCACTGCGCCGTCCTAGGGGGATGTACATGCGCTCAGTGAAGCCACTCCGTTCCGAACCGGCCGGCGGACTGCCGGAGTTCGAGGACGACGACCAGGACTACGGGGAGGAACCGGCGGACGTCGAGCTGTACCGCGTCGTCTGCCCCGACTGCTCGCGGCCCATCGCCCTCGGGGGTCTGGGCGAGCCGCTGCCGCAGCACGCGCTCTGCCCGACGCCGTGGAACCCGTTCGGGCTGACCATCTGCCCCGGCTCGGGGCGCCTCGCCGACGAGGACGGGCTGACGCCCCTGCCGCTCACGACGCTCCTCCCCGAGAGCGCCGCCGACGCGGCGCTCCCCGAGGGCCTCGACTGGCGGCTCCAGCCGTTCTCCCACGCCTCGGGGCCCGGTGTCCGCCCGGCCGCCGTGCCGCCGCTGGAGCGGGCCGCCTGACGAGAGGTCAGCGCTGCTCGGGACCGACCAGATGGCGGGCGATGACCGCCCGCTGGATCTGGTTGGTGCCCTCCACGATCTGCAGCACCTTGGCCTCGCGCAGATAGCGCTCGACCGGGAAGTCCGCCGTGTAGCCGTAGCCGCCGAGCAGCTGCACGGCGTCGGTCGTGACCCGCATGGCCATGTCCGTGCAGAACAGCTTGGCCATGGCGGCCTGTTGGCCGAACGGCTCGCCGGCGTCCCGCAGGCGGGCCGCGGCCAGGTAGAGAGCCCGGCCGGCCTCGATCTGGGTGGCCATGTCGGCCAGCATGAAGCGGAGCCCCTGGAAGTCGGCGACCGGCCGGCCGAACTGGCGGCGCCCCGTGGTGAAGGCCAGCGCCTCGTCCAACGCCGCCTGTGCCACGCCCACGGCGCAGGCGGCGATGCCCAGCCGCCCCGAGTCCAGGGCGGCCATGGCGATGGCGAAGCCCTGCCCCTCCTCGCCGATGCGGCGCGCGTCCGCGACGCGCACCTCGTCGAAGTGCAGCTGGGCGGTGGGCGATCCGCCCATGCCCATCTTCCGCTCGGGAGCCGCGGCGGTGAGCCCGCGGGCCCCGCCGGGCACCAGGAAGGCCGTGACGCCGCGCGGTCCCTCGCCGCCGGTGCGCGCCAGCACGGTGTAGAAGTCGGCGATCCCGCCGTGGGTGATCCACGCCTTGGTGCCGGAGAGCACCCACTCGTCCCCCTCGCGCCGGGCGCGGGTGCGCAGCCCCGCCGCGTCGGACCCGGACTGCGGCTCGGAGAGGCAGTAGGCGCCCAGCAGCCCGCCGCCCAGCATCTGCGGCAGGTGCCAGGCGCGCTGCTCGTCGGTGCCGAACGCGGCCAGCGCGTGGCAGGCGAGGGTGTGCACGCTGACGCCGAGGCCCACGGTCAGCCGGGCCGCGCCGAGCTCCTCCAGCACCTGGAGGTAGACCTCGTACGGCTGGTCGCCGCCGCCGAACCGCTCCGGGTAGGGCAGCGCCAGCAGCCCGGTGGCGGAGAGCCGGGAGAAGAGCTCACGGGGGAAGGTCCCCGCCGCCTCCTCCTCGGCGGCCACCGGCCTGATCTCCCGTCGGATCAGGTCCCTGACGAGGCCGAGCAGGTCGTGGGACTCGGGGGCGGGCATCCGGCGTGGCACCGGCGCCGGCGCCACGGGCGGTTGGGCGAGCGTCATCGCGCTTCCTCCTGCGAGTGGTCGGCAGGTGACGCGGAGGTGTCGCCGGGTCTCGGCGGCCCGCGTCGGGGACGGCGGTGAGGGGATCGGTGGTCAGCGGGCCTCGCAGCCCGGGTCCTCGGCGTCGACCGCCAGTGGGCTCCCCTCGGGTACGAGGTAGGTCGCGTAGAGAACGACCGGCTCGCTCCCGAGGTTGCGCCCGATGTGCACGTGGTCGGCCCCGGCGGGCTCGAGGACGGCGTCCCCGGCCGTCGACACCTCGACCGCGCAGCCGTCGACGACGCGGGTCAGCGTGCCGGAGGCGACGACGGCCAGCAGCCCGCCCGGGTGGTAGTGCCAACCGGTGGAGCCGCCGGGCTCGATGGTGATCACCCGCATGGTGACGTCGGTGGCCCCCCGGGTGCGCAGGTCGAGCGCCCCGGCCGAGGTGCCGGTGGCCAGGGTCTCGGCGGTCACCCCCTCGCCGGGCGTGGCCGCGGCCCCGCCCGGCACCAGGGTCAGGGCCGCCACGCCGAGGGCGGCGAGCCGGAGCCGCGCCCGCCGCCCGCGGTCGGCCGTCACCTGACGCCGACGGCGGCCAGCGCGTGCCGTTGGGCGGCCGTGGGCGTGGTCGGGAAGTAGAGGTAGCAGACGCCGCCCGAGCCGCTGCGCACGACGCCGTTGGCGTCGTAGCGCTTGGTGCGCAGCCAGACGTTCTCGAACTGCCGCCGCCGGTAGACCCGGCGCACGCCGGCGTTGTCGTCGGCGTTGGGGTCGTTGGCGATGACGTCGCCCTCCGCGGTGAAGCCGATCACCGTCATCAGGTGGCCCGAGGTGCCGTAGCCGACGCCGTCGAGGTCGCTGGCGATGAAGGACTGGGACGTTATCACCGGGATGCCGGCCGCGATCAGCCGCTCGGCGCCGTCGAGCGTGGCGATCCTGGTGACCACGCCCTGCATGTCCGGGTAGGTGGCCGCGTAGGCGGCGTTGAACGGCCAGTTGCCGCAGCCGCCGTACTGGTAGTCGTAGGTGAAGCGGGCCGCGTGGCAGACCTGCGGGTCGCTGAAGTCGGGGTCCACCCAGGCCAGTTGCTCGGCCGTGGGGCGGCGGCCCCAGGACTCGATGATCATCTGCGATGAGGTGGGGCTGCACCAGGCCTGTCCGCCGTTGTCGTACTCCGGGTACCGGCCGATGTGGACGTTCTGCGAGTAGCTCGGCACGGTCAGCTCGACGCCGGCGGCCACGCCCGGGGTGGTGGCGGGGACCTCGAAGCGGTCCGGGACCGCGGAGGTCATGGCGCCCACCCGCCAGACGGTCGGGGCCGCGCCGCCGGGCGTCCGGTAGAGGGTCAGCCGCAGCCGGTAGGAGACGAGCCGCAGCCCGCTGGCCGCGTCGTCGATGGCGAGGGTGTCGGTCCAGACGGTGGACTTGCCGTCCTCCTGGTCGTCGACCGAGGTGCGGCGGATGTCGCCGTCGCCGGAGGCCCAGACGCCCAGGGTGTACCAGGGGCTGGTGGTGCCGTCCGAGTAGGTGGCGAGCACCTCGACGCGGATGAAGGTGCCGGCCGGGGTGCGCGCGTTCCACGAGGCGATGAGCTCGGTGGCCGGGGTGGCCGCGCGGTGCGTGGGCGACAGCCAGGTGGCGTACTCGTAGGCCCTGGTGGTGCCGGTGTGCGGGTCGGCGTAGTCGACGGTGCCACGGGCCTGGCGGAGCACCACACCGGCGCGCCCAGTGGTCACCACCCCGACGCCCTGGGCGGTGCCCGAGGCCCAGTCGGCGGCCGAGACCCAGCCCCGGTACTCGATCCCCGACTCGGGGTCGGCGCGGCGGCCGCCACGGGCGGGGGTCGCGGGCGTGGTGGCGGTCGCGGAGCCGGCGGCGAGGCTGGCGGTGGTACCGACGGCCGCGGCGACGGCGGCGGCGAGAACGGTTCGGCGTGGCGTGGTGGTCACGGTGCTTGTCTCCCGGGGTCGTCTCCGAACGTGTGCGGAACGCAGCGACTCAGGCGCGGCAGGTCACCACTATCCCGGCTGCGCGACGTGACGGCCAGTCATTCCCCGCGAACGCGCGGAAACAATATTGGTGTCGACCTGTGACGCCGACCGGCCGGCCCGGCTTCGTTAGGCTCTTCGTGATGTTCTCCCCCGTCTCCCCCGCCCGCGACGGGCTCGCCGGGCTGCCGGCCAGGCTGCGGGCCCTGCCGCCGAGCTGCGGTCCGGTGCGGCTGGTCGCGATCGACGGGCACGCCGGCTCCGGCAAGAGCACCCTGGCCGGCCGGCTCTCCGCCGCGCTCGACGGGGCGCCGGTGGTGCGCCTCGACGACCTCGCCAGCCACGACGCGTTCTTCGACTGGACGGACCGGCTGACCGCCGGGGTGCTGGACCCGCTCGCGCGCGGTGAGCCGGCCGAGTACCCGGCCTACGACTGGGAACGCCGTGCCTTCGCCCGCACGGTGTCCGTCCCGCCGGCGCCCGTGGTGCTCCTGGAGGGGGTGGGCGCGGGCCGGTCGGCGCTGCGGCCCCGCCTGGCGTTCCTCGTCTGGCTCGCGGTGCCCGCCGAGACCGCCTGGGCGCGCGGGCGGCGCCGCGACGGTCCCGAACAGGCCGGATTCTGGCGGGAATGGGTCGCGGCGGAGCGGCGGCACTTCGCCGAAGATCCCTCCAGGCCCCATGCGGATATCCTGATGACACCGAGGGGTGACACCTATGAAGCCCGCGCGTGAGGCCCTCCGGGCTCCGGGGGCAGGCAGCGGTAACCCGTTGTGGGGGTCGTCATGAACGCTGGCACACGCGGCGCGCACGGACCGCCGAGCGGGGCGGACCTGGCCTGGCTGCGGGGGGTCGACGCCTACGCGGCGGCGGCCTACCCCGAGGCCGAGGAGGAGTTCAGGGCGGCGGTCCGCGAGGACCCGGGGATGGCGGACGCCTGGCTCGGGCTGCACGCGCTGCGCACCGACGTGCCGGCCGCGCTGCGGCAGATGTTCCGCAACCGGAGCCGCTTCGGCGAGCAACGCGCCCGCCACGGGCGCCCGTTGAGCTCCTGGTACTGGCTCGGCTGGTGGGTGCAGCCGGTGCTCGAGACCGAGCGGGACCTGCTGCTCGCCCACGCCTCGCACCTCCTCGACGGCCGCCGGCTGGCCGAGTTGGACCGGGCGCTCGCCCAGTGCCCGGCGCCGGAGAGCGATCCGCACGCGCGGTTCCTGCACGCCTGCCGGTGCTATCTCTCGAAGGACTGGGAGGGGCTCTACCGGTACACGGCCAACCTCACCGAGGATCCCCAACTGGGCGTGGAGGCCGGCCTCTTCGCGGGCATGGCGCGGGTCAGGCTGGAGATGTACGACCAGGCGGAGCCGCTGCTCGCGGCGGCGCTGATGCGCTGCCGCAGCGAGCAGCCGCAGCGCAAGGAGCTGCGCTACTGGCTGGCGCGGGCCAGGGAGGGCAGCGGGCGCAGCGCGGCGGCCATACCGCTGTACCGGGCGGTGCACGAGGCCGACCCGGAGTTCATGGACACCGCGGTGCGGCTGACCGCGCTCGGCGTGGAGGATCCGGAGGCGGCCCACTTCACGGGGTCCTCGGGCGAGGTGCTCACCGGTCCCCTGCCGGCCGGCCTGCGCGGCGCCATGGAAGCGCTCCAGGAGGAGGGCGGGCTCGGCCGGCGGATTCCGTCACCCACGGCGCCGGCCGGGGGGCCTCGTCCGGCGGGGTCCGTCGCCTGGCCGGGCCCGGCGGGCCACGCGCACGCCGGTCAGGGCGCGGTCACGGCCGGGGCGCCGCCGGCGCCGGACCCGACGCTGCTGGCCAGCACGCTGGCCGAGCTCGACCGGATGGTGGGTCTCGAGCCGGTGAAGGAGCAGGTGCGGGCGATGTCGGCGCAGCTGCGGATGGCGCGGCTGCGCTCCGGGCAGGGCCTGCCGGTGCAGCCCCCGAAGCGGCACTTCGTGTTCTCGGGGCCGTCCGGCACCGGCAAGACGACGGTGGCCAGGATCCTGGGCCGGGTCTTCCACGCGCTGGGCTTACTCAGCCACGACCGGCTGGTGGAGGCGCAGCGGGCCGACCTGGTCGGGGAGTTCCTCGGGCAGACGGCGGTGAAGGCCAACCGTCTGATCGACTCGGCGCTCGGCGGGGTGCTGTTCATCGACGAGGCGTACAGCCTGGTCCACACCGGTTACAGCAAGGGGGACGCCTACGGCGACGAGGCCCTGCAGGTGCTCTTGAAGCGCGCGGAGGACAGCCGGGAGCACCTGGTGGTGATCCTCGCGGGCTATCCGGCCGGCATGGACCGGCTGTTGGCGGCCAATCCGGGGCTCGGCTCGCGGTTCGCCGCCCGGATCGAGTTCCCCAGCTACTCGCCCGAGGAGCTCACGGCCATCGGCGAGCTGCTGGCCGCCGAGCAGGGGGACGGGTGGGACCCGGAGGCGCTGGACGAGCTGCGCAGCATCTCCCGGCACGTGGTGGGCGAGGGATGGATCGACGAGCTGGGCAACGGCCGCTTCCTGCGCACGCTCTACGAGTCGGCCTGCGCCTTCCGGGACGTCCGGCTGTCGGAGTCGGGGGCGGCGCCGACCCGGCAGGAGCTGGCGACGCTGCGGCTCCCGGACCTGATGCAGGCCTACGGCGAGGTGCTGTCGTCCCGCGGGATCCCGCGGGACTGACGGGCGGTTCGGCGGTTCTGCGGATCGACGGTCGGCAGTCGGCGGTTCGGAGCGCCTCAGCGGCCGGCGGTGCCGTCGGCCTCGGCGCTCGCGGTGCCGTGCGCCTCGGCGAGTGCGCGGAGCGCGCGGGCGTCGGCCAGCGCGCGCTGCTTGGAGACGCCGGGCTGGATGGCCATCACGGCGAGCACGGTGCCGTCGGCGAGGTCGAGCGAGACCCACGGGTCGCCCGGCCTGAGGGTGACCCGCACCACCTGGGCCCAGGCGAGCCGCCGCCTGGTGGTGAGGTTGACGACGGTGAGGCCCTCGGCGTCGGCGGTGACCTTGGGGCGGCTGAGCAGGGCCGTCAGCCCGAACACCGCGACGCCGCAGCCGGCGAGGGTGAGGCGGTCGCTGAGCGTGCCGGTGGCCGTGAGCCCCTCGGGAAGCACCACGGCGATCAGCGACAGCACGCCGAGCACCACCGAGCCGATGGTCAGCAGCACGAGCCTGGTGAGCACCGGCCGGTAGGTGACGGGAAGCGTGGGCAGCGGCAGCGGCTGTGTGCGGCCCGTGGTGGTCTCGCTGGTCATCCTGCCCTCCCGGGTCAGAGGCGGGCGGCGTGGATGCCGGTGCTGAGGATCGCGCGGGCGCCGAGCTCGTACAGCTCGTCCATGATCCGCTGGGCGTCCTGCACCGGCACCATGGAACGCACGGCGACCCACCCCTGGTCGTGCAGCGGGGAGACGGTCGGGGACTCGAGGCCCGGGGTGAGCGACACCGCCTTGTCGACGAGCTCGGCCCTGATGTCGTAGTCCATCATCACGTAGCGGCGGGCCACCAGCACGCCCTGGAGGCGCCGCAGGAACTGGCGGACCTTGGGGTCCTCCTCCTCGCCGTCCCCGCCGGCGCGCCTGATGACCACGGCCTCCGACTCGAGGATCGGCTCGCCGATGATCTCGAGACCCGCGTTGCGCAGCGTGGTGCCGGTCTCCACGACGTCGGCGATGACCTCGGCGACGCCCAGCTGGATCGCGGTCTCGACGGCCCCGTCGAGGTGGACCACCGAGGCGTCCACGCCGTGCTCGGCGAGGTGGGCGGTGACGACGCCGGCGAAGGAGGTGGCGATGGAGAGGCCGCCGAACTCCCGGACGTCGCGGACGGTGCCGGGGCGGGTGGCGTAGCGGAGGGTGGAGGCCGCGAAGCCGAGCTCCATGATCTCCTCGGCCTCGGCGCCCGAGTCGAGCAGCAGGTCGCGGCCCGTGATGCCGATGTCGAGGCGGCCGGATCCGACGTAGATGGCGATGTCGCGGGGGCGCAGGTAGAAGAACTCGACCTGGTTGTCCGCGTCGATCAGGACCAGTTCGCGGCGGTCCTTGCGCTGCCGGTAGCCGGCCTCATGGAGCATGGCCGCCGCCGGCTCGGAGAGCGACCCCTTGTTGGGAACGGCGATGCGCAACATGGACGGGCTTCCTTCGTGCGGGAGTACGGGCGCGGGTGGGTGGGAGGACGGGGCGCGGGGCGCGCGCCCGTCAGAGGTGAGCGTATACGTCGGAGAGCGAGAGGCCGCGGGCGACCATCAACACCTGGAGGTGGTAGAGGAGCTGGGAGATCTCCTCGGCGGTGCGGTCCGCGCTCTCGTGTTCCGCGGCCATCCACACCTCGGCGGCCTCCTCGACGACCTTCTTGCCGATGGCGTGGACCCCGTCGGCGAGCAGTTCCGCGGTGCGGGAGGTGCTGGGGTCGCCGGTGGCGGCCTTCTGCTGGAGCTCGGCGAAGAGCTCGTCGAATGTCTTGTTGGCCATGGTGGTCTTACCCTACGGCGTGCCCCCTGGTCAGCCACGCGCGGGGCGTGGAACGGCACGCAGGGTGGTGGCGGCCGCGACGGCGGCGGTGGCGGCCTCGTGCCCCTTGTCCTCGACGGAGCCCGGCAGGCCGGCCCGGTCCACGGCCTGCTCCTCGGTGTCGCAGGTCAGCACGCCGAAGCCGACGGGGATGGCGTGGCCGACGCTGACCTGGGTGAGGCCCTGGGTGACGCCCTGGCAGACGTAGTCGAAGTGGGGGGTGCCGCCGCGGATGACGACGCCGAGCGCGACGACCGCGTCGTAGCCGCGCTCGGCCAGCGCCTCGGCGGCGAAGGGCAGTTCGAAGCTGCCCGGCACCCGCACCACGGTGGGCTCCGGCACGCCGAGGTCCTTCAGCGCGCGCAGGGCGCCGGAGAGCAAGCCGTCCATCACGGTCTGGTGCCACTGGGCGGCGACCACCGCGACCCGCAGGTCGGCGCCGCCGGTCACGGTCAGCTCGGGGGCTCCCTTGCCGCTCACTGTCTTCTCCCTCTCGTCGTTCGCGTCGTTCTCGCCGATCGCGTCGTTCTGCTCGGTCGGATCACTGGTTGGCGCAGGCCGAGGTGGCGCCCGGGTCGAGCCAGGGCAGGTCGTGGCCCATCCGGTCCCGCTTGGTGCGCAGGTAGCGCAGGTTGTGCTCGCCGGGCGGCACCGGCATCGGCTCGCGGCCGGTGACGGCGAGGCCGTGCCGGGTGAGCGCGGTGACCTTCTCCGGGTTGTTGGTCATCAGGCGCAGCGAGCGGACGCCGAGGTCGGCCAGGATGCGGGCGCCGGCGGCGTAGTCGCGGGCGTCGGCCGGCAGCCCGAGCTCCAGGTTGGCGTCCAGGGTGTCCCGGCCGCGCTCCTGCAACTGGTAGGCGCGGAGCTTGGACATCAGGCCGATGCCGCGGCCCTCGTGGCCGCGCAGATAGAGGACGACGCCCCGGCCCTCGGCCTGGACCCGCTCCAGGGAGGCGCGCAGCTGCGGGCCGCAGTCGCAGCGCTGGGAGCCGAACACGTCGCCGGTCAGGCACTCGGAGTGCACCCTGACCAGCACGTCCTCGCCGTCGCCCAGCTCGCCGGCGACCAGCGCGATGTGCTCGACGCCGTCCGCCGTCGACCGGTAGCCGTGCGCGCGGAACGTGCCGTGCGCGGTGGGCAGGGTGGTCTCGGCCTCGTGGCGCACGGTCGGGAGGGCCTCCTCGCCGGCGGCGCGCCGGTAGGCGACCAGGTCCTCGATGGAGATGATCGCGAGGCCGTGCCGGCGGGCGAAGCGGCGCAGCGCGGGCAGCCGCAGCATGGTGCCGTCCTCGCCGGCGATCTCGCAGATGGCGGCCGCCGGGCGCAGCCCGGCGAGCCGGGCGAGGTCGACGGCGGCCTCGGTGTGGCCGTTGCGCACCAGCACGCCCCCGGTGCGGGCGCGCAGCGGGAAGACGTGTCCCGGGCGGGCCAGGTCGGCGGGGGCCGCGGCGGGGTCGGCGAGCAGCCGGATGGTGGTGGCGCGGTCGGCGGCGGAGATGCCGGTGCCGACGCCGTGCGCGGCGGTGGCGTCGACCGAGACGGTGAAGGCGGTGGTCATCGACTCGGTGTTCTTCTCGACCATCTGGCCGAGTTCGAGCCGGTCCAGGTCCTCGGGCTCCATGGGCGCGCAGATCAGCCCGCGGCACTCGCTCATCATGAAGGCGACGATCTCGGGGGTGATCAGCTCGGCGGCGACCACCAGGTCGCCCTCGTTCTCCCGGTCGGGGCGGTCGACGACCACCACCGGCCGGCCCAGGGCGATGTCGGCGACGGCGCGCTCGACGGGGTCGAGCACGAGCTCGGGGTCGAGGACGGGCGCGGCGGCTCGGGACTCCGGGACGGTCACGCGGGGGCTCCTTCCAGGACGGTCCTGCGGCCACCGGCGTCGCGGGAGCTCAACCACCAGGCCCGCATGCCCCACAGGACGAGGACGAGATAGACGACGTAGACCAGGCCGGAGAAGGGCAGGCCGCTGTCGAAGGCCAGCGGGACGCCCACCAGGTCGACCAGCAGCCAGGCGAACCAGAACTCCACCAGGCCGCGGGCCTGAGCGACCATGGCGACCAGGGTGCCGACGAAGATGTAGGCGTCCGGCCAGGGGTTCCAGGACAGCTCGGGGAAGGCGCTGAACACCCCGCCCACCACGAGGGTGCCGAGCGCGGCGCCGGCGAGGAGGGCGCCGCGTTCGGTCCAGGAGGCGAAGCGGACGGTGATCCGCCCCTCCTCGGTGCCGTGCCGGCCGAGCTGCCACTGTCGCCACCCCCACAGGGCGACGCCGATGACCAGGAGTTGCTTGCCCACTCCCCCGCTGAGCTGGGCGGAGGCGTAGGCGGCGATCAGGATGAGCCCGGAGACGAGCTGGACGGGCCAGGTGAGGATGGAGCGCCGCCAGCCGAGGGCGAGGGCGGCGAGCCCGGCCAGGTTGCCGACCATGTCGGACCAGATGACGTGCTGGCCGAAGGCGGTGAAGGCGGTGCTGTTGAGCTGGTCGACCAGGCTGCTCATCGGAGCGTCACCTCGCGCTGGCCCAGCAGGCGTTCGACGTACTTGCCGACGATGTCGACCTCCAGGTTGACCTGGTCGCCCGGCTGCTTGGCGCCGAGGGTGGTGAGGTCGAGGGTGGTGGGGATCAGGCCGATGGAGAAGCGGTCGTCGCCGGCCTCGACGACGGTGAGGCTGACGCCGTCGACCGTGATCGAGCCCTTGTCGACGACGTAGCGGGCGAGCGGGGCGGGCAGCGTGAAGGTGACGAGCTCCCAGTGGTCGCCCGGCGTGCGCTCCAGGATGGTGGCGGTGCCGTCGACGTGGCCCTGGACGAGGTGTCCGCCGAGCCGGTCGCCGAGCGCCATGGGGCGCTCCAGGTTGACGCGGTCGCCGGGCGCGAGGCCGCCGAGGTTGGAGCGGGCCAGGGTCTCGGCCATCACGTCGGCGGTGAACTCGCCCTCGCCGAGCTCGATCACGGTGAGGCAGACGCCGTTGACGGCGATGGAGCCGCCGTGGCCCGTGCCCTCGGTGACGACGGCGCAGCGCAGCCGCAGCCGCGCCGAGTCGCCCGCTCGGTCGAGCGCGACGACCTCGCCCTGCTCTTCGACGATTCCGGTGAACACTCAGCTCTCCTTGGGGACGGGGGCGTTGACGGGAACGGCGCTGACCCGCAGGTCGGGGCCGATCCGGTCGACGCCGGTGACGCGAAGGCGCAACGCGTCCGCGATGGTGGTGATTCCCGCGCCGGTCAGGGCCTGGGGTCCGGCGCCGAGCAGGGCCGGGGCGAGGTAGCCGGTGACGCGGTCGACGAGGCCGGCGGCGGCGAAGGCGCCGGCCAGGGTGGGGCCGCCCTCCAGCAGCAGGGAGCGGATCCCGCGCCGGTGGAGGGCGGCGAGCAGCGCGGTCAGGTCGAGGCCGGGGCCGTGGGTGGCGCGCGGGAGCCTGACCACCTCGGCGTGGCCGAGGAGGTGGGCCGCGGGGGCGTCGTCGGCGACGGCCACCAGGGTGGCGGCGGCGCCGTCGAGCACCCGGGCGCCCGGCTTGACGGCGGACGCCTCGGTGTCCAGGACGACGCGCAGCGGCTGGCGGGCGCCCGGCACGCCGCGGACGGCGAGGTGCGGGTCGTCGGCGCGGGCGGTGCCCGAGCCGACGAGCACCGCGTCGGACTCGGCGCGCAGCCGGTGCACGTCGGCGCGGGACTCGGGCGAGGTGATCCACCGGCTGGTGCCGTCGGCCGCGGCGATCCGGCCGTCGAGGGTGGCGGCGTACTTCCAGTGGACGTGCGGGCGGCCGTGCCGGACGGCGGTGAGCCAGGCCGCGTTGACCTCGGCCGCCTCGGCGGCGAGCGGTCCGGCGGCGACCTCCACGCCGGCGGCGGCGAGCACGGCGGCGCCCCCGGCGGCCTGCGGGTTGGGGTCGGCCACGGCGTAGACGACGCGTGCCACGCCGGCGGCGATCAGGGCCTGGGCGCAGGGGCCGGTGCGCCCGGTGTGGGCGCAGGGTTCGAGGGTGACGACGGCGGTGCCGCCGCGCGCCGCGGGGCCGGCCGCGGTCAGCGCGTGGACCTCGGCGTGCGGGCCGCCGGCCCGCTGGTGCCAGCCCTCGCCCACGGTGCGGCCGGCGGCGTCCAGGACGACGCAGCCGACGACGGGGTTGGGGCTTGTGCTGCCGAGGCCGCGGGCGGCCAACTCGATGGCGCGGCGCATCGCCTGGGCCTCACGGGCCTCTCGCGCGCTTGCGGGGGCGGCCACCGGATCCTCCTGCCTCTTGGGCACGGCTCCGGGGCTGCGGGATGTCAGCGCGGATCACGGGGGCGGGGACAGGCCATGGCCGGTCGGTCGGGACCGGCGGCCACGGGTGTGCCGCGCACCGCTTCCGCCACGCACTGCCTCCCATCCGGACTTTAACCGTCGGTCCAGGAATTCCACCTGGTCAACCGGCCGCTGGCGGCGGACGGGTCGCGGACTATAACCGCCGGTTCGGAGTTTCACCGACCCCGGAGTGCGCTGTGTCGCTGGTACGCCCACCAGTCTGCCACGGTCGGCGGTCGATCATGCCGGGCTGTGGGGCGCCTCACAGGCCGGCCGGGGGCGTCACCGCGCGAGGTCGGGGCCGAAGAGGTCCCGGCGGGCCGCGTCCAACGCGGTGACCAGGGCGCCGGCCAGGACCGGGCTGCCGGCCACGGTGGCGGGGCGCACGTCGGTGTCCAGCGGGGACAGGGCGCGCAGGCGGTCGGCGACGCGCTCGGCGAGCGCGGGCCCGCCGGCGCGCCCGATCTCGCCGCCGAGCACCGCGCAGCCGGGGTCGAGGACGGCGGCCACCCCGGCGATGGCCAGGGCGACGCGGTCGGCGAGCTCGGTGAGGAACGCGCCGGCGGCGCCCGTGGGTTGGGCCGCGGCGGCGCGCACCACGGCCTCGGCCGCCGGCGCGTCGCCCGCGGGGTCGGCGGGCAGGCCGTGTGCCCCGGCCAGGGCGCAGACCGCGCCGCTCGACGCGAGCGCGTGGAAGCCGCCGTCGCAGTCCTCGGCCGCGGGCAGTCCGCCGGTGCCGGGCACGGGCAGGAAGCCGAGTTCGCCGGCGCCGCCGGAGGCGCCGCGGCGCAGCGCGCCGTCGAGCAGCACGGCGGCGCCGACGCCGTGGCCGAGCCAGACCAGCACGAAGCTGTCGCGGTCCGTGACGGCGCCGTGTCGGTGTTCCGCGATGCCGGCCAGGTTGACCTCGTTCTCCAGGAGGACGGGGCCTTCGAGCCTGGCGCGCAGCGCGGTGAGGAGTTCGGTGTGCCAGGAGGGCAGCGAGCCGGTGGGGCGCAGGGCGCCGGTGGTCGGGTCGACGAGCCCGGGGGCGCCCATGACGGCGGTGTGCACGGTCGCGACGCCCGAACGGGCGAGGGCCCGGTCGAGCGCGGCGAGGGTGGCGGCGACCATGTCGTCGGTTCCCGCGGTGGCCGGCAGCCGCTCCTCGGCGAGGGTGCGGCCGGCGAGGTCGGCCAGCGCGAGGGCGACCGAGCCGGTGCGGACGTCGAGCGCGGCGACGTGGGCGCGCTCGGCCACCAGGCCGTAGAGGCGGGCGTTGGGGCCGCGCCGCTCCTCCCCCGCCTCGCCGACCACGGTGACCAGGCCGTCCCGACCCAGCCGGCCGAGCAGGTCGGCGACGCTGGGCCGGGAGAGGCCGGTCAGCTCGCGCAGCCGGGTCGCCGTCAGGGGGCCCTCGCTGGCCAACAGGTCCAGGGCGATGCGGTCGTTGATGGCGCGGGCCGTCCGTGGCGTCGCGGTACGGGCAGTCATGCGGGAATCCTCGCAGAGTCGGTGGAGGGCGAGACGCTCCCGCCATATTTCTATTAGGCAACCTTCCTGATAGTTTACTCCCCGGCCCGGCCCGCCGGCCCGGCCACCCCTCCGGGACCTACGAGAGAACGCGGACGCCCATGTCGACGTCACACCCCCTGGTCACCGACCGGGACCGGATCCGCACGGCCCGCCGGTCCGTCAGCGCCGTCTTCGCGCTGCACGGCGCGGTCAGCGGCAGCTTCGTGACCCGCATCCCCTGGCTCAAGGACCAACTCGACCTCAGCACCGCGCAGCTGGGCCTGGCCCTGGCCTTCCCCGCGCTCGGCGCGGCCCTGACCATGCCGCTGGCCAGCGGCGTGATGCACCGGCTGGGCGCGCGCGCCGCCGTGCGCTGGCTGCTCGTGCTGTGGACCGCCGCGCTGGCCCTGCCCATGCTGGCGCCGAACCTCCCGGCGCTGTGCGGGCTGCTGTTCGTCTACGGCGCCGCGTCCGGCATGGCCGACGTGGCGATGAACGCGCAGGGCGTGGACGTGGAGCGCGAGCACGGCCGCTCGATCATGTCCGGGCTGCACGGCCTGTGGTCGGTGGGCGCGCTGCTCGGCTCCGCGGTCGGCGTCGGCGCGGTCGGGCTCGGCGTGGACGCGCGGGCCCATCTCCCGCTGGCGGCCCTGGCGTTGACCCTGGCGGCGCTGCCGGTCTGCCGGGGCCTGCTGGACGTCAGGGCCACGCCGGAGGAGGAGCCGCCGCCCCGGTTCGCGCTGCCCCCACGCTCCGCGCTGCTGATCGGCGCGGTCGGCATGTGCGCGATCCTCGCCGAGGGCGGCAGCATGGACTGGTCGGGCGTCTACCTGCGCGATCTCGCGGGCGCCTCGGAGGCTGTGGCCGCCGCCAGCTACACGGCGTTCGCCTGCACCATGGCCGTCGCCCGGCTCGCCGGGGACGCGGCGGTGCGGCGCCTGGGCCCGGTCCGCACGGTCCGCGGCAGCGGACTGCTGGCACTGACGGGCGGGTTGCTCGTGGTGACGGCGCGGGTGCCGGCGCAGGGCATCCTGGGATTCGCGCTGCTCGGGATCGGGATAGCGGTGGTGATCCCGTTGGCCTTCGCGGCCGCCGGGCGCAGCGGCCCCAACCCGAGTCAGGCCATCGCCGGCGTGGCCACGGTCACCTACACCACCGGCCTGATCGCGCCCACCCTGATCGGCATGATCGGCGAACTCGCCTCGCTGCGGGCCTCGTTCGCGCTGGTGACGGCCGCGCTCACGGTGCTGGTGGTGGGCGCCGGGGTGCTGGGCGGGCGGGCGCCGCGGGAGCCGGTGGCCGCCGACCCCGCCACGGCGCGCGGCGAGCGCAGCGGCCGGGCGGGGAAATCCGCGTAAAACGGGCCCCCGGCAGGTCGCCGGGGGCCCGTCGGGCTCAGCCGAAGGCGCGGACGGCCTGGTAGTACGTCCAGGCCAGCCCGTCACAGGAGGCGGCCGTGGCCCCCGAGTAACGGTCGCAGACCCGCTGCAGGTCGGCGTAGAAGGCGGAGTCGAGCCGGGCCTTGTTGGCGTCGAAGGTGCCCTGTGCCCGGTAGTTGCGGTAGCCGAAGTCGTGCCGCGCACACGAGGTCTCGAACGGGAAGCCGAAGGGGTTGTCGGGGGAGCTCGAGCAGTAGTCGGTGCTCCAGTCGAAGCCGTAGGAGGACCAGGCCGACTGGTTGTTACGGGCGGACACCCAGGCGTTGTAGCTGCTGGAGCTGGTCTGGGTCCAGCTGGAGAGCACCTGGGGCTTGTCGGCCGGGGCCGCGGTTGCGGGGGCGGCCGCGGTGAACACGGCGGCCAGGCTCAGGCCGACCGCGGACAGGGCGGTGGCGAACCGACGACGACGCATGCAGTTCCTCCGGAAATCTGACGAACCGTCACCAGGACGGCACGGTGGGGGGTTTCCGGAAGATCAAGCTACGGGCCGGTAGGTCATTACTCAAGACCTGACGCATGCACGTCAGTTGACGGGTCGGGGAATTCCGGGCGCGACCGCCCGGGCCACCGCCTCAGCGGACCGGCCGGGCGCGCACCCAGGTGCCGTCGTCGGTGAGCACCGTGTCCACGGCGAGGCCGGCGGCGGCCAGCGCGGCCTCGAAGGACTCCTCGGTGTAGCGGTAGGAGAGGAACCGCTGCGTCCACCGCGCGTCGCCGTACTCGTATTCGACGAGGATGGCGGAGGTGTCGGCGTCGACCGGCTCGGCGGACGCCACCCGGATGAGCCCGTGCTCGGTACGCGACTCCCTGGGCACCCGGACGTGCCAGTCCGCCCCCTCGCGCTGGATCAGCACCACTCCCCCGTCGGCGACGTGGCGCCGGCAGGCGCGCAGCATGCCGGCGCGCACCGCGGGATCGCCGTTGTGCACCAGGAACGAGGCGAGCAGCACGACGTCGAACCGCTCGTCCCCCAACTCCAGGTCCTCGATCGAGGAGCGGACGGTGCGGGCGCCGCGCACGTGCGCCAGCATCTCCGGCGACTCGTCGACGGCCGTGACGGTGAAGCCGCGCTCGATCAGCGGATGGGTCAACCGACCGACGCCACAACCGAGTTCGAGGATGGTGGCGCCGGCGGGCACGGCCGAGGCGATGATCCCGGGCTCGGGCCCGGGACGCAGCCTCAGCCAGTGCTCGACGGCGCAGCCGTCCGGAGTGATGGGGCCCGGCCCCGTGCCGCCGTATCCCGCGCGCGTCCGCTGGCTCATGAACCCATCCCAGCACCCGCGCCCCGGGGGCGACAGATCGAGTTCGGCCAGCCCCGCCTCACTGCCAGCTGACGTGCAGCGGCTTGCCCTCCGCGTAGCCGGCGGCGCTCTGCACGCCCACCACGGCCCGCTCGGTGAACTCGGTCAGCGTGGCCGCCCCGGCGTAGGTGCAGGCCGAGCGGACGCCCGCCACGATCGAGTCGACCAGGTCCTCGACGCCGGGACGCGCCGGGTCCAGGAACATCCGGGAGGTCGAGATCCCCTCCTCGAAGAGCCCCTTGCGCGCCCGGTCGTAGGCCGAGTCCTCGGCGGTGCGGCCGCGCACGGCACGGGCCGAGGCCATGCCGAAGCTCTCCTTGTACAGCCGGCCGTCGGCCGCCTGCTGCAGGTCGCCAGGCGACTCGTAGGTGCCGGCGAACCAGGAGCCGATCATCACGTTGGAGGCGCCGGCGGCCAGCGCCATCGCCACGTCCCGCGGATGCCGCACCCCGCCGTCGGCCCACACGTGCTTGCCGTGCCTGGCCGCCTCGGCCGCGCACTCCAGCACGGCCGAGAACTGCGGCCGCCCCACGCCCGTCATCATCCGGGTGGTGCACATGGCGCCGGGGCCGACCCCCACCTTGACGATGTCGGCGCCGGCCTCGATCAGGTCCCGGGTGCCCTCGGCGGACACGACGTTGCCCGCCACCACCGGCACCGCCGGCTTCAGGGCCCGGACGGCGCGCAGCGTGGCGACCATCGACTCCTGGTGGCCGTGCGCGGTGTCCACCACCAGCGTGTCGACGCCGGCCGCGAGCAGCGCCTCGGCCCGCCCGGCCACGTCCCCGTTGATGCCGACGGCGGCCGCCACCCGCAGCCTGCCGGCCGCGTCGGTGGCGGGCGTGTAGAGCGTGGCGCGCAACGCGCCCTTGCGGGACAGGATGCCGGCGAGCCGCCCGTCCGCGCCGACCGCGGGGGCGATCTTACGGTGCGCGCCGTCCAGGACGTCGAAGGCCTCCTGCGGGTCCATCCCGGCGTCGAGCACCAGCAGGTCGCGGGACATCACCTCGCCCAGCTGGGTGAACCGGTCGACGCCCGTCAGGTCGGCCTCGGTCACGATCCCCACCGGCCGGCCGGCGCTGACCACGACGCCGGCGCCGTGCGCCCGCTTGGGCAGCAGGGCGAGCGCGTCGCCCACGGTCTGGGTGGGGGCCAGCACGATCGGCGTGTCGAGGACCAGGTGGCGCTGCTTGACCCAGGCGATCACGTCGGTGACCACGTCCAGCGGGATGTCCTGCGGGATGACCACGAGGCCGCCGCGCCGGGCCACGGTCTCGGCCATCCGGCGGCCGGCCACGGCCGTCATGTTGGCGACGACGAGGGGGATGGTGGTGCCCGTGCCGTCGGGGGTGGACAGGTCGACGCCCTGCCGGGAGCCGACCGCCGAACGGTTGGGAACCATGAAGACGTCGTCGTAGGTCAGGTCGTACGACGGCGCGACGTCATTGAGGAACTTCATGCTCGCTCTCTCACCTGCTGCGGAGTGGATCGATGCGGGTGGGGAGCTGCGGCTCCTACGTCATTATGGCCGAGAACCGCACTCGTGCACGAAGCGGCCGGCCCACCCGACCCGGGCGAACCGGCCGGCGCACGCCGGCTAGCCGAGTTCGTCGGGGTCGGCCCGCTCCAGGGCCGGGCGCCCGCCCGGCGGCTGGGCCAGCAGTCGGTCGGCGGCGGTGGTGTCCGTGACCAGGCTGGTCACCAGTCCAGAGCGCAGTACCGCGCCGATGGCGTCCGCCTTGCGGCGGCCGCCGGCGATGGCGACCACCTCGGGGATCCGGCGCAGCCGCTCGGCCTCCACCGTGATGCACCGCTCCCCCAGGTCCCGCCCGACCCGGCGCCCGTCGGCCGCGAAGAGGTGCGCCGACATCTCGGCCGCCACCCCCAGCGAGGAGTAGTGCTCCCGCTCCTCCTTGTCCAGCATGTCGTGGACGGTCGAGATCCCCGGCTCCCAGGACCCGATGGAGACCGCCGCGATCGTCACCTTGTCGAAGTACTCGAAGGCCGCCGCGATCCCCGCCTGGCCGCGCAGCGCCGCCGCCGTGGCCGAGTCCGGCAGCAGCATCGGCGCGTAGATCGGGTGCGCGTCGCCCCCCGAGACCGCGGCCGCCCGCCGCACCGCCTCCACCGAGCCGCGCTCCGCCGTGCCCGCGTGGTAGACGCCGGTCAGCTGCACCACCGTGCACGGCGGCAGCTCGCGCAGCGCCTGCGCCATGTGGATCGTCGACCGCCCCCACGCGAGCCCGAGCACGTCCCCCTCGGCCACCAGCTCACCGAGCAACTCCGCGGCCACCTCGCCCAGATGCTCCGGGTCCGGCGTGTCCTCCGCGTCGTCGGAGGGCGACTCGGCCACCACCACGTGCCGCAGCCCGTACCTGGCCCGCAGCGCGTCCGACCGCTCCGCGTCCAGCTCGGCCGGCACCCGGATCTCGATGCGCACCAGGTCGTGCTCCACGGCCGACTCCAGCACGCGAGCGACCTTGAAGCGGCTGACCCCGAACTCGTCGGCGATCTGGATCTTGGACTTGCCTTCCAGATAGAAGCGGCGTGCCATCGCCGCCGCCTGCATCAGTTCGGCGGGCCCCATCCTTGTGGCTGCCCTCCCGGTCGGCACCGCACTCACCTCACTGTCCTGATGTCCGTCCCCGTCCCCGGTCACCTCTGGAGGTTCATCCTCGCAGATCCACGGACCCCGCGATCGCCCCTCGGAGTCGGCGGCACCCCCGGGAACCGGATGGACGGCCGGAGTTCACCCGGACGTGGTGGGCGAGGTCGGGTGCCCGGCGCGCTCAGCCTGCTCGCGTAGCGCGGCCACCGCGGCCGCCGGGTCGTCGGCGCCGTAGACGGCGGAACCGGCGACGAAGACGTCGGCCCCGGCCTCGGCGCAGCGCTCGATGGTGGCGGTGGAGACGCCGCCGTCCACCTGGAGCCAGAGCGACAGGCCGTGGCGCTCGATCAGCTTCCTGGTGCGGCGGATCTTGGGCAGGGTGACGTCCAGGAACGCCTGGCCGCCGAAGCCCGGCTCCACGGTCATGACCAGCACCATGTCGAGCTCGGGCAGCAGGTCCTCATAGGGCTCGATGGGGGTGGCCGGCTTGAGCGCCATCGAGGCGCGCGCGCCCTTGGCCCTGATCTCCCTGGCGAGCCTGACCGGCGCGGCCGCGGCCTCCACGTGGAAGGTGACCGAGCCGGCGCCCGCGTCCACGTAGGCCGGGGCCCAGCGGTCCGGGTCCTCGATCATCAGGTGGCAGTCGAGCGGGATGTCGGTCGCCTTGCGCAGCGACTCGACGACGGGCACACCGAGCGTCAGGTTGGGCACGAAGTGGTTGTCCATCACGTCGACATGGAGCCAGTCGGCGCCCTCGACGGCCCTGGCCTCGTCGGCCAGCCGGGCGAAGTCAGCGGACAGGATGCTCGGATTGATCTGTGCCATGGGGCCCAGTATTCAACATGCCCGCCGGCCGCCCTCAGCCGGTCGGCCGGCGGGCGACCAGGCCCCTACGACGTGCGGCGCAGCAGCGCCAGGTACATGGCGTCGGTGCCGTGCCGGTGCGGCCAGAGCTGGATGTCGGGGCCCTCGCCGAGCTCGGGCACCCCGGGCAGCAGCGGGCGGGCGTCGATCCGCTCCACCGTCGTACCGCCCTCCCTGGCAAGGGACTTGAGCACGTCGGCGACGACCAGGCGGGTTTCGGCCAAATGCGGCGAGCAGGTCGCGTAGCCGACCACGCCGCCGGGCCGCACGGCGGTCAACGCGCCGCGCAACAGGTCGCGTTGGAGCGCGACGAGGCCGTCCAGGTCCTCCGGGCGGCGACGCCAGCGAGCCTCGGGGCGGCGGCGCAGCGCCCCGAGCCCGGTGCAGGGCACGTCGACCAGCACCCGGTCGAAGGCGCCGGGGCGCCAGGCGGGGCGGGTGCCGTCCGCGACCACCACCTGGTGCGGGCCCGGGTTACCGTCCAGCGCGCGGGCCACCAGGCGGGCCCGGTGCGGCTGCCGCTCGGCGGCGACCAGCGCCGCGCCCCGCTCGGCCGCGAGGGCGCCGAGCAGCGCCGCCTTGCCGCCGGGGCCCGCGCAGCCGTCCAGCCAGCGCCGGTCGGGGCCGGTCAGCGGCGCGTTGGCCAGCGCCAGGGCGACCAGCTGACTGCCCTCGTCCTGGACGCCGGCCCGGCCCTCGCCGACCGCCTCCACCGCGCCCGGCTCGCCGCCCTCGACAAGCCGCACCGCGTACGGCGACCAGCGGCCGGGCTCGGCGCCCGGCTCGGCCCGCAGTTCCTCCACGGTGGACCGGCCGGGGCGGGCCACCAACGTGACGCCAGGGCGCTCGTTGTCGGCGGCCAGCAGCTGCTCGATGCCGGCCCGGTCGCCGCCCAGCGCGTCCCACAGGGCGGAGACCACCCAGCGGGGGTGGGCGTACGCCAGGGCCAGGTGCTCCTCCGGGTCCTCGTCGTACGGCGGGGCGACCCGTTCGAGCCAGCCGTCGAGGTCGTGGGCGGCCACCCGGCGCAGCACCGCGTTGACGAACTTGGCGCGGCCGTCGCCGAGCACGCAGCGGGCCAGCTCGACGCTCGCGCTGACCGCGGCGTGGCTCGGGATCCGGGTGCCGAGCAGCTGGTGGGCACCGAGCGAGAGCACGTCCAGGACCGGCGGGTCCACGTCGCGCAACGGCCGGTCGACGCAGGCGGCGAGCACCGCGTCGTAGGTGCCCTGGCGGCGCAGGGTGCCGTAGACCAGCTCGGTGGCCAGGGCGGCGTCCCTGGCGTCGAGCTCGCCGGCCTCCTTGGCCCTGGTCAGCATCGGCGGGAGCACCAGGTTGGCGTAGGCGCCGCGCTCGCCGACGGCGCGCAGCGCGTCGAAGGCGAGGATCCGGACCGGATCCCTCCGGGGTCGGCGGTAGGTCCTGGCTGGTCGGCGCTGCCGGGTGCTCACGGGAAGGGGTGCTCCGGGTGTCGGGGTGAGGGATCGGGTGCCGGGGTGCCCGGCGGTGGTCTCCAGCCTACGGCCGGGGAGCGGTGGGCGACTCGAGCCGCTCGCCGGCGGCGACCCGGACCCCCCTGGCCCAGTCCGCGGCGCGCATCGGCTTCTTGCCCTGCGGCTGGACCCAGACCAGCTCGACGGCGTGCGAGCCGGTGCCGACGTGGACGGCGTGCTTCTCGGCGGCCAGCTCGCCGGGGGCCAGGTCGTCCCGGTCCGGCACCGTGGTCACCTGACGGAGCTTCAACCGCTCGCCGCGGAACACCGTCCAGGCCCCGGGGGCCGGGGTGCAGGCGCGTACCTGGCGATGCACCCGCAACGCGGGGGCCGACCAGTCGACGGCCGCGTCCTCGACGGTGATCTTGGGGGCGAGGCTGACACCCTCGGCGGGCTGCGGCTCGGCGCGCAGCGTGCCGTCCTCGATGCCGTCCATGGTGTGCGCGAGCAGCCCGGCGCCGGCGAAGGCGAGCCGGGTGAGCAGGTCGCCGCTGGTGTCCTCGGGGCGGATGGCCTCGGTGAGCACCCCGTAGACGGGCCCGGAGTCCAGACCCTCCTCGATCTGGAAGGTGCAGGCGCCGGTGATCTCGTCGCCGGCGAGCACCGCGTGCTGGACGGGGGCGGCGCCACGCCAGGCCGGCAGCAGCGAGAAGTGCAGGTTCACCCAGCCGTGCCGGGGGATGTCGAGGGCGGCCCTGGGCAGCAGGGCGCCATAGGCGACGACCGGGCAGCAGTCGGGGTCGATCGCGCGCAGCCGGTCCAGGAAGTCGGGGTCGTGGGGGCGGCGGGGGCGCAGGATCTCGATGCCGGCCTCGGCGGCGCGCTCGGCCACCGGGCTGGGAACGAGCCGCCGGCCCCGGCCGGCCGGGGCGTCGGGGCGGGTCACGACGGCGACGACCTGGTGCCGGTCCGAGGCGAGCAGGGCGTCGAGGGCCGGGATGGCCACCTCCGGAGTGCCGGCGAAGACGAGCCTCATCGTGCGTGTACGACCTCTCCGTTGCTGTCCGCTGCGGTGCCGGCCGGCGGGAGGGGCCGGCCCCGACGAGTCTAGGGTCCGCGGTGGCACGTTTCTTCCGGGGCTCGGAAGTGGGTGTGCGATGCACGGGGTTGACGATGCGCGCCGGCAGCGTGACTCCGGCGCGGGGTGGCGCGTTGTCAAGGGAGATTGACCGCACGGGCCGGTTACTGGTCCGTTTCCTTGACGCCGGTTCGAGAGGCTTGTTCATGGCCGACCACGCCACCCCTGACGCTCAGGCACGGGCCAGCCTGCATCTGCTGGTGCGGGACATCGAGCGGGTCCGCCGCCAGGTGGACGCGCTGCGTACGCTCACCGCGCAGCTGGGCAACGTATACCGACCGCGACGCACCGGTCCCTCCGCCGGATTCGTGGTCTACGGGCGAGCGCCCGCCCCCACGGTCCGGCTGGCCCAGGAACTCCGGGACAGTGTGGAGGCCCTGGTGACGGCCGCGGTGGACTTCGACCGTTCGCTCGGCTTCTCCTGGGACGCGGTGGGTTCTGCCCTCGGCGTCACCAAGCAGGCGGTGCACCGCCGTTACGGTGCCCGGCGGGCCGGGGCGAGCGCGGGCGCGGGGGCCGGCGCACAGCCCCAGGCCCCGCGGGAGCCGGCGCGTCCCGAGGGGCCGCTGGCGCCGGGAGTGCCGCCGGCCCGCACGGTGCCTGGGCGGCCGGCGCAGCCGGTGGCGGGCGGCTCCGAGGCCAGGAGCGGCGCCTTCCCCGGGCAGCGCAGCGGCTGAGCCGCCGGCCGCGGCGGGGCCGGGTCAGCCGATGTCGGCCGGGTCGATGCGCACCCGCGCCGGGGCCCCCTCGCGGCGGGCCAGCCGGGCGGCCTGCGCGGTCTTGAGGGCGGCGGCGAGGGCGGCGCCGCTGCCCGGTGGCACCCGGACCAGCGCCCGCTGCCACTGCTCGCCGGGCGGCGGGTCCCCGACGCGCCGGGGCCGGCCCGGCTCGGGGACCGGCATCGGCACGGGCCCGAGCACCTCCGCCTCGGCGGGCAGCCGCGCGGTGTCGAGCAGCCCTTCGACCGCCTCCGGCGGCCCGCTGACGGCGGCCATCCTGGAGACCGGCGGAAAGCCGAGGAACGCCCGGTCCGCGAGCTCGCGGCGCGCGTTGCCCGCGGGATCCCAGCGCACCAGGGCCTGCACGGGCCGAAGGGTGGCCTCCGCGAGCACCACCACGGTGCCGCCGTCGGCGTGCGGGCGGACCAGGGCCGCCGCGTTCAGCCAGTGGCGCAGGGCCTCCTCACCGGCCCGCAGGTCGGGGCGGCCGAGCAGCACCCAGCCGTCGAGCAGCAGGGCCGCCGCGTAGCCGGGCCCCTCGGGGACGGGCTCGGCCCCCGGGGTGCTGACCACCAGCGCCGGCCGGTCGGGGACGGTGTCCAGGACGTGGTCGCGACCCGAGGTGCGGACGGGCACGGCGGGGAACGACCTGCCGAGCTCCTCCGCGGTGCGGCGGGCCCCGATGACGACGGCGCGCAGCCGGCTCTCCCCGCACTCGGCGCAGGCCCAGCCGGGAGCCTCGGTGCCACACCAGCCGCAGCTCAGCGGCCGGTCGGGGCCGGCGGCCGCGAGCGGGCCCTGGCAGCGGGCGCAGCGGGCGGGGGCGCGGCAGCGGGCGCAGGCGAGCCGGGGCGCGTACCCCCGGCGCGGCACCTGGACGAGCACCGGGCCACGCTCCAGTCCGTCGCGCAGGGTCTCCCAGGCGAGGCTGGGCAGCCGGGCCGAGCGGGCCGCCGGGTCACGGGCCGAGTCCTCGTCCCCGACGGTGCGGACCAGGGGCGCGGCGGCGCGGACCGCGGGGCGGTCGGCGGCCAGCGGGCGGGCCCAGCCGGTCTCCACCAGCTGGGCGGCCTCCACGGTCTGCGCGTGTCCGCCGACCAGCGCGGCGGCGCCCTCCTGGACGGCCCGCAGCACCAGCACCTCACGGGCGTGCGGCTGCGGGGCGCGGTCCTCGTGGTGGGACGAGTCCCCGTCGTCCCAGACGGCCACGAGGCCGAGGTCGCGGACGGGGGCGAACATGGCGGCCCTGGTGCCGACGACGCAGCGCACCGAGCCGCGGTTGAGCGCGAGCCAGCGCCGGTACCGGACCTCGGGTCCGGCGTCGGCGGTGAGCAGCACATGGTGGCCCTCGCCCACGAGAGCGGTCAGCGCGGTGTCGAGCCGGGCGGCCGCGCGGCCGTCGGGCAGCACGGCGAGGGCGCCGCGGCCGGCGGCCAGCGTGGTGGCCAGGGCGCGGGCCAGCTCGTCCGGCCAGTGCGGCCCGGGCAGCGCGGTCCACACGGCCCGGGGCGCCTCGCCCGCGGCCAGCGCCTGGAGGAAGGCGGGGCCCTGCGGATAGCGGGTCCAGCCGCCGGGCGCGGGCGGGGGTGGCGGCGCGGCGGGCGGCGGCGAGGGCTGGCGCTCGGCCCTGGCCATCCGGGGCGGGACGGCGAGCGTGACGACGTCGGCGAGGGCGCCGGCGTAGCGGTCGGCGACCGAGCGGCAGAGCCGGAGCAGCTCGGGGGTGAGCACCGGCTCGGTGGAGAGCACCTGCGCCAGGGGGGCCAGCACCCCGGGGAAGTCGCTCTCGGCGCGCCGCTCGACCACGAAGCCGTTGATCAGGCGGCCGCCCTCGCGGCGGCCGTCACGCTGCCCGGCGCCGAAGCGGACCCGGACCCGGACCCCGGGCCTGGCCTCCTCGTCCATGGCGGCGGGCACGGCGTAGTCGAAGTAGCGGTCGAGGTGGACGAGCCCCTTGTCGACCAGGACCCGGGCGACCGGCAGCCGCTCGGCGAGCGGCGCGTCCCGCCAGGTGCGCGGGGGCGTGCGCTTGCGGGCCGCGTCGCGCAACAGGGCCAGCTGCTCACCGGCCGGGCCCTGGTGGCTCTGCTCTCGCCGGGGGCCGATCTCGCTCACGGTGCCCAGTACAGCAGATCCCTCGGACATCCGACGGCGGCCGGTGGCCGACGTCCGAGGCCCGAGGGATCGGCGATGACGAGGGTCGCGGGACCGGGGTGGCTAGACGCCGACGGCGGCGCGGAGGGCCTCGACACGGTCGGTGCGCTCCCAGGTGAAGTCGGGGAGCTCACGGCCGAAGTGGCCGTAGGCCGCGGTCTGGCCGTAGATCGGGCGGAGCAGGTTGAGGTCGCGGATGATGGCGGCCGGGCGGAGGTCGAAGACCTCGGTGATGGCCTGCTCGATGCGCTCGACGGGGGCGGTGGCGGTGCCGAAGGTCTCCACGAACAGGCCGACCGGCTCGGCCTTGCCGATGGCGTACGCGACCTGCACCTCGCAGCGGGTGGCCAGGCCGGCGGCCACCACGTTCTTGGCGACCCAGCGCATCGCGTAGGCCGCCGAGCGGTCCACCTTCGACGGGTCCTTGCCGGAGAACGCGCCGCCGCCGTGCCGGGCCATGCCGCCGTAGGTGTCGATGATGATCTTCCGGCCGGTCAGGCCGGCGTCGCCCATCGGGCCGCCGATCTCGAACCGCCCGGTCGGGTTGACCAGCAGCCGGTATCCCTCGGTGTCCAGCTTGATGCCGTCGGTCAGCAGGGCCTTCAGCTCCGGCTCGACCACGAACTCCTGGATGTCGGGGGCGAGCAGCGAGTCCAGGTCGATGTCGGAGGCGTGCTGCGAGGAGACCACCACGGTGTCGAGGCGGACCGCCTTGTCGCCGTCGTACTCGATGGTGACCTGCGTCTTGCCGTCCGGCCGCAGGTAGGGGATGGTCCCGTTCTTCCGGACCTCGGAGAGCCGGTGGGAGAGCCGGTGGGCCAGCCGGATCGGCAGCGGCATCAACTCGGGCGTCTCGTCGCAGGCGTAGCCGAACATCAGCCCCTGGTCGCCGGCGCCCTGCCGGTCGAGCTCGTCCTCGTCACCCTCGACCCGGGCCTCGTAGGCGGAGTCCACGCCCTGCGCGATGTCGGGCGACTGCGCGCCGATGGACACCGAGACGCCGCAGGAGGCGCCGTCGAACCCCTTCTTGGAGGAGTCGTAGCCGATGCCGAGGATGGTGTTGCGCACCAGCGAGGCGATGTCGGCGTAGGCCGAGGTGGTGACCTCACCGGCCACGTGCACCAGGCCCGTGGTGATCATGGTCTCCACGGCCACCCGCGAGGTCGGGTCCTCGGCGAGCAGGGCGTCGAGGATGGCGTCGCTGATCTGGTCGGCGATCTTGTCGGGGTGACCCTCGGTCACGGACTCCGAGGTGAACAGACGGCGGGACACATCGCTCCCTGGGGTTGCAGCGGCTGCTGACTGAACTGTGACGGCCGCCCGCGGCGAACGGGGGACGGCCGGCGCCAATCCTAGCCGGCCCGGGGCCGGCATGAGCCGAAGGCTCGGCCACGACGGCGGCGATCTCCGGCCCGCCCACCCTAGCCCGAGCGACCGGCTCGCGGGGAGAGCGGACCGCTCTGCGAGACACGCTCCGGTGCGCGACCCCTGGCGCCCCCTGCCACCTCACTACGGCCAGCGCCGCGCCACCACGTCCCAGACGCGGTCGGCCAGGGCCTCCTTGGGGCCGTGCGGCACGGGCGTCTCCGCTCCCCCGGCCTCCAGGATCACCGCCTCGTTCTCCTCGGTGCCGAAGGCGATGCCCTCGCCGACCCGGTTGACCACCAGGACGTCGCAGCCCTTGCGCGCCAGCTTGGCGCGGCCGTTGGCCAGCACGTCCTCCGTCTCGGCGGCGAAGCCGACCACCAGCTGCCCCGGCCGGCGGCCGGCGGCCAGCTCGGCCAGGATGTCCGGGTTGCGGACCAGGGCGATGGGCTCCGGGCCCCGGTCGTCGCGCTTCTTGATCTTCTGCGGGGCGCGGCTGGCCGGCCGGAAGTCGGCGACGGCGGCGGCCATCACCACCGCGTCCGCCTCGGCGGCCGCCTTGACCACCGCCTCCCGCAGCTCCTCGGTGGTGGACACCGGGACCACGGTGACGCCGGCCGGGTCCGGCAGCGCGGTGTTCGCCGCGACCAGGGTGACCGCCGCGCCCCGGGCGGCGGCGGTGCGGGCCAGCGCGTAGCCCTGCTTCCCTGAGGAACGGTTCCCCAGGTAGCGGACGGGGTCGAGCGGCTCCCGGGTGCCCCCGGCGCTGATCACCACCCGGCGACCCGCCAGGTCGGCCGGCTCGTCCACCGCGCCGCGCTCCAGCACCCGACGGCAGTAGGCGAAGATCGCGGACGGGTCGGGCAGCCGGCCCCTGCCGGTGTCGGCGCCGGTGAGCCGGCCCACGGCGGGCTCGATCACCAGGGCGCCCCGGCGGCGCAGCGTGGCCACGTTCTCCTGGGTGGCGGGGTGCTCCCACATCTCGGTGTGCATGGCGGGCGCGAAGACCACCGGACAGCGGGCGGTGAGCAGCACGTTGGTCAGCAGGTCGTCGGCGCGGCCACCGGCGGCGCGGGCCAGCACGTCCGCGGTGGCGGGGGCGATCACCACCAGGTCGGCCCGCTGCCCGATCCTGACGTGCGGGACCTCGTGCACGTCCTCCCAGACCTCGGTGGCCACCGGGGCGCCGGACAGCGCCGCCCAGGTGGGGGCGCCGACGAAGCGCAGCGCCGACGCGGTGGGCACCACGGTGACCGAGTGCCCCGACTCGGTGAACAGCCGCAGCAGCTCACATGCCTTGTAGGCGGCGATGCCGCCGCCCACCCCGAGGACGATCTCCGGCCGGGCCATCGCTCGCCCCTTCCCGCGCCGCCGCCGGCGACGGCGCTCCCCTCTGGTCACTTCGCACTACCGCGTGGCTCCATCCTGCACCACGGCCCCGACAGACGACGGGCCCGGCAGCCAGACGGCCGCCGGGCCCGGAGCACACCGAGCGCCCGCCCTAGTCCGTGGCGCCCTCGACGGCCTCGGAGGTCAGCAGGCCCGCGTTGATCTCGCGCAGCGCGATCGACAGCGGCTTCTCGTGCACGTGCGTGTCGACCAGCGGCCCGACGTACTCCAGCAGGCCCTCGCCGAGCTGCGAGTAGTAGGCGTTGATCTGGCGCGCCCGCTTGGCGGCGTAGATCACCAGGCTGTACTTCGAGTCGGTCGCCTCGAGCAGCTCGTCGATCGGCGGGTTGATGATGCCCTCGGGCGTGGTGATAGGAGAGGACACGCTCTGCCTTCCGCTGGGAATCTGGGGAGGCCCCCCTCTTGACAGGTCAGGGCTCTTAACGGACCAAGGCTAGCAGCTCGGTCACGACGTCCTCGACCGAGGTGTTGACCAGGGTGAGGTCGAACTCGGGCTCGGCGGCGAGCTCGGTGCGCGCCGCCGCGAGCCGCCGCTCGATGACCTCCGGGGGCTCGGTGCCGCGGCCGGTGAGCCGGCGGACCAGCTCCTCCCAGCTGGGCGGCGCCAGGAACACCAGCCGGGCCTCCGGCATGGTCTCCCTGATCTGGCGGGCGCCCTGCAGGTCGATCTCGAGGAGCACGGGGTCCCCCGCCTCGAGCCGGTGCAGCACGGCACGACGCGGGGTCCCGTAGCGGTTGCCGGCGAACTCGGCCCACTCCAGCAGCTCGCCGTTGGCGACCAGCTTGTCGAACTCCTCGTCGTCCACGAAGTAGTACTGGACGCCGTGCCGCTCGCCGGGACGGGGCTTCCGCGTGGTGGCGGACACGGACAGCCACACTTCCGGGTGGGCTTTGCGCAAATGAGCGACGACCGTGCTCTTGCCGACCCCGGAGGGGCCGGAGAGCACGGTCAGTCGCGGACGATCGGTCATGCGGCGATTATCCCGGTTCCCGGAGGGTCGGGAAAACCTCAGCCCTTGGCGCCGAACTCACGCTCGAGCGCGGCGATCTGGTTGGAGCCGAGCCCACGGACCCGGCGGCTCTCGGAAATCCCGAGCCGCTCCATGATCTGGCGGGCGCGGACCTTGCCGACGCCCGGCATCGACTCCAGCAGTGCGCTGACCTTCATCTTGCCGATGACATCGTTCTCCTGGCCCTGCTTGATGACCTCGTGCAGCGAGGCGCCGGAGTGCTTGAGCCGATTCTTGACCTCGGCGCGCTCCCGGCGAGCCGCGGCGGCCTTCTGAAGCGCGGCTGCGCGCTGTTCAGGGGTAAGGGGCGGAAGAGCCACGCCTACGTCACCTCGGGTATCGAACTGTCGGATACGGAACGGTGAGGAACCTAGTAGCCCCACACCGGCGGAGCAACGAGCAACGCGCTCGGGGCTCCGCTCTCGACGGAGACTAGCGGCCGGCACCGCGATTAGTCAGCGAGAATCGACAAAAAGTCCAGGTCAGCTGGAGATCCCCCCTCGCATTTCCGACATATCCCTGCACAGTTTGCGACAACGATGCGCGCGGTCACGCTCCGGAGTCGAGGAATCGCGCGATCTCCGCCGCCTCCCGCTCCGCCGCGGCACGCAGTGCCGCGGGGTGCGGGCCGTGCTTCAGCACCCCGCGGCCCACGTTGGGCAGGACCTGGCCCAGGGTGTCGCCGAAGACCCGGGGCAGATCCGCGGCGGTGGCGCCCTGAGCGCCCACGCCGGGCGCCAACAGCGGTCCGCCGATCGCCAGTTCGGCGCCGGTCTCGCCGACGGTGGCGCCGACCACGGCGCCGAACGAGCCGAGCGGGGCGCCGGCGGCCAGCTCGGCCGCGTTCTCCTCGCGCAGCCGGTCGAGGATCCCCTGGGCGACCGTGGGTCCGGCGGCGGTGACCGCCGACTGCACCTCGGCGCCCTCCGGGTTGGAGGTGAGGGCGAGCACGAACACGCCCCGGCCGTTGGCCCTGGCGAGGTCGAGGGCCGGGCGCAGCGAGCCGTAGCCAAGGTACGGGCTGACGGTGACGGCGTCGGCGGCGAGCGGGGCGCCCTCGTCCAGGTAGGCCGCGGCGTAGGCGGCCATGGTGGAGCCGATGTCACCGCGCTTGGCGTCCAGCAGCACCAGGGCGCCGGCCGAGCGCGCCGCGGCGACGGTCCGCTCCAGCACGGCGACGCCCCGGGAGCCGAAGCGCTCGAAGAAGGCCGACTGCGGCTTGAGCACGGCGACCCGCTCGGCGAGTGCCTCGACCACCGTGTCGGCGAAGCGCTCCAGGCCGCCGACGTCGTCGCCGAGGCCCCAGGCCGCCAGCAGCGAGGGGTGCGGATCGATGCCCACGCAGAGCGGGCCGCGCTCGTCCATGGCCCGGCGCAGTCGGGTCCCGAAGGGTTCGGGGGCGGTCATGACCTGTCCTCACTCACGTCGTCGCGCGCGCCGGCGCCCACGGCGTCGGCGAGCGTCGCGTAGGGGCTGGCGGCCAGGCGCCTGGCGAGTCCCCGGTTGATGGCGCGGGCCCAGCCGGGTCCCGCGTAGACGAAGCCGGTGTATCCCTGGACCAGGGTCGCGCCGGCCAGCAACCGCTCCCAGGCGTCGTCGGCGGTCTCGACGCCGCCGACGCCGATCAGGGTGACCCGGTCGCCCACGCGGCGGTGCAGCCGCCGCAGCACGGCGAGCGAGCGCTCCCTGAGCGGGGCGCCGGAGAGGCCGCCGGCGCCCAGGGCGGCGACGTCGGCCGCCGGGGTGGCGAGGCCGTCGCGGGCGATGGTGGTGTTGGTGGCGATGATCCCGTCGAGCCCGAGGTCGAGTGCGAGGTCGGCGACGGCGTCCACGTCCTCGTCGGCGAGGTCGGGGGCGATCTTGACCAGCAGGGGCACCCGCCGGTCCGGCACCGCGCGGTCGGCCGCCTCGCGCACGGCGGTGAGCAGCGGGCGCAGCCGCTCGGCGGCCTGGAGGTCGCGCAGCCCCGGGGTGTTGGGCGAGGAGACGTTGACCACCAGGTAGTCGGCGTGCCCGGCGAGCCGCTCGGTCGAGGCGACGTAGTCGGCGACGGCCTCCGATTCGGGGACGGCCTTGGTCTTGCCGATGTTGACGCCGAGGACCGGCCGGCTCCGCCGGCCGCGCCGGGCGAGCCGGGCGGCGACGGCGGCGGAGCCCTCGTTGTTGAACCCCATCCGGTTGACCAGGGCGCGGTCGGCCGGCAGCCGGAAGAGCCGCCGCGGCGGGTTTCCGGGCTGCGGCCGACCGGTGACGGTGCCGATCTCGACGTGGTCGAAGCCCAGCATCGCCAGGCCGTCCACGCCCACGGCGTTCTTGTCGAAGCCGGCGGCGAGCCCGAAAGGCCCCGGCATCTCCCGGCCCAGGGCCCGCACCCGGAGGTCGGGGTGGGCCGGGGCGTAGACGGCGCGCACCGCGGAGCGCAGCCCCGGCACCCGCGCCACGAGGCGGATCAGCGCGAAGGCGAGGTGGTGGGCACGCTCCGCGTCGAGCCGGCGGAGGACGGTGTTGAACAGGAGGCCGTAGGCGGTCACCCCGGTCACCGGTTCCGCGCCTCGATCAGCTGGCTGGCGTGCTCCTGGAGGGCGCGGACGCCGACCTCCCCCTTGGTGAGCGCGTCGATGCCCTGGACGGCCGCGGCCAGCGCCTGGACGGTGGTCAGGCAGGGGATGCCGCGGGCGACCGCCGCCGTGCGGATGTCGTAGCCGTCGAGCCGACCGCCGGTGCCGTAGGGGGTGTTGACGATGAGGTCGACCTGGCCCTCGTGGATCAGCTGGACGATGGTGGGCTCGCCGTTCGGGCCCTGTCCCTCGTACTCCTTGCGCACCACCGTGGCGTGGATGCCGTTCCGCCTGAGCACCTCGGCGGTGCCCGAGGTGGCCAGCAGCTCGAAGCCGTGCTCGACCAGGGCGCGGGCCGGGAAGATCATGGCCCGCTTGTCGCGGTTGGCGACCGAGACGAACGCCCGGCCCTTGGTGGGCAGCGCGCCGTAGGCGCCGGCCTGCGACTTGGCGTAGGCGGTGCCGAAGGCCGAGTCGATGCCCATGACCTCGCCGGTGGAGCGCATCTCGGGCCCCAGCACGGTGTCCACGCCGCGCCCGTGCACGTCCCGGAAGCGGGACCAGGGCATCACGGCCTCCTTGACGGAGATCGGCGCGTCCAGCGGGAGGGTGCCGCCGTCGCCGCGGGCGGGGAGCATGCCCTCGGCGCGCAGCTCGGCGATGGTGGCGCCGAGCGAGATCCGGGCCGCCGCCTTGGCCAGCGGCACGGCGGTGGCCTTGGAGGTGAAGGGGACGGTGCGGGAGGCGCGCGGGTTGGCCTCCAGCACGTAGAGGATGTCGCCGGCGAGCGCGAACTGGATGTTGATCAGGCCACGGACGCCGACGCCGGCGGCGATGGCCTCGGTGGAGGCGCGCAGCCGCTTGATGTCGTGGCCGCCCAGGGTGATCGGCGGCAGCGCGCAGGCCGAGTCGCCGGAGTGGATGCCGGCCTCCTCGATGTGCTCCATGACGCCGCCGAGGTAGAGCTCGGTGCCGTCGTAGAGGGCGTCCACGTCGATCTCGATGGCGTCGTCGAGGAAGCGGTCGACGAGCACCGGGTGCTCCGAGATCAGTCCGGCGTGCTGCTCCAGGTACTCGGCGAGCGCCGCCTCGTCGTAGACGATCCGCATGCCACGGCCGCCGAGCACGTAGCTGGGGCGGACCATCACGGGATAGCCGATGCCGGCGGCGATGGCCTTGGCCTCGTCGAAGGAGAAGGCGGTGCCGTACTTGGGGGCCGGCAGCCCGGCCTCGGCGAGGACCCGGCCGAACGCGCCGCGCTCCTCGGCCAGGTTGATGGCCTCGGGCGAGGTGCCGACGATGGGCACCCCGTTGTCCTTGAGCGCCTGGGCGAGGCCGAGCGGGGTCTGGCCGCCGAGCTGGACGATGACGCCGGCGACCGGCCCGGCCTGGGTCTCGGCGTGCACGATCTCCAGCACGTCCTCCAGGGTGAGCGGCTCGAAGTAGAGCCGGTCGGAGGTGTCGTAGTCGGTGGAGACGGTCTCGGGGTTGCAGTTGACCATCACCGTGTCGTAGCCGGCCTCGCTGAGCGCGAAGCAGGCGTGGACGCAGGAGTAGTCGAACTCGATGCCCTGGCCGATCCGGTTGGGTCCCGAGCCCAGGATGATCACGGCGGGCCGCTCGCGCGGGGTGACCTCGGTCTCCTCGTCGTAGGAGGAGTAGAGGTAGGGGGTGCGGGCGGCGAACTCGGCGGCGCAGGTGTCCACGGTCTTGTAGACCGGCCGGACCCCGAGCGCGTGCCGCACCTCGCGCACCACGTCCTCGCGCAGGCCCCGGATGCCGGCGATCTGGGCGTCGGAGAAGCCGTGCCGCTTGGCGCCGGCCAGCAGTTCGGGGGTGAGCTGCTCGGCGGCGGCCAGCTCGTCGGCGACCTCCTTGATCAGGAAGAGCTGGTCGACGAACCAGGGGTCGATGCGGGTGGCCTCGAAGACCTGCTCGGGGGTGGCGCCGGCGCGGATCGCGGCCATCACGGTGGAGAGCCGACCGTCGGTGGGGACCGCGGCGCGGGTCAGCAGCCCGGCCAGGTCCTCGGCGGTGCCGGGCTCGCCGGCGAAGTCGAACTGGGAGCCCTTCTTCTCCACGGAGCGCAGCGCCTTCTGCAGCGCCTCGGTGAAGTTGCGGCCGATGGCCATGGCCTCGCCGACCGACTTCATGGTGGTGGTGAGGCTCGGGTCGGCGGCCGGGAACTTCTCGAACGCGAACCGGGGGACCTTGACCACCACATAGTCGAGGGTGGGTTCGAAGGAGGCGGGCGTCTCCTCCGTGATGTCGTTGGGGATCTCGTCCAGCGTGTAGCCGATGGCGAGCCGGGCGGCGATCTTCGCGATCGGGAATCCGGTGGCCTTGGAGGCCAGCGCGGAGGAGCGGGAGACCCGGGGGTTCATCTCGATGACGACCACCCGGCCGTCGTCCGGGTTGACGGCGAACTGGATGTTGCAGCCGCCGGTGTCCACACCGACCTCGCGGATCACGGCGATGCCGATGTCGCGCAGGATCTGGTACTCGCGGTCGGTCAGGGTCATCGCGGGCGCCACGGTGATCGAGTCGCCGGTGTGCACGCCCATCGGGTCGAGGTTCTCGATGGAGCAGACGACCACGACGTTGTCGTTGCGGTCGCGCATCAGCTCCAGCTCGTACTCCTTCCAGCCGAGGATGGACTCCTCGAGGAGCACCTCGGTGGTGGGCGAGAGGGCCAGGCCCTGCCCGGCGATGCGGCGCAGCTCCTCCTCGTCGTGGGCGAACCCCGAGCCGGCGCCGCCCATGGTGAAGGAGGGGCGGACGACGACCGGGTAGCCGCCGAGGTGCTCGACGCCGGCGAGCACGTCGTCCATCGAGTGGCAGATGACCGAGCGGGCGGACTCGCCGTGCCCGGTGGCCTGGCGGACCGCCTCGACGACGGCCTTGAACTTGTCGCGGTCCTCGCCCTTGGCGATGGCCTCGACGCTGGCGCCGATCAGCTCGACGCCGTGGGCGGCGAGGGTGCCGGCCTCGTGGAGCGCGATCGCGGTGTTGAGCGCCGTCTGGCCGCCGAGCGTCGGCAGCAGGGCGTCGGGGCGCTCCTTGGCGATGATGCGCTCGACGAACTCCGGGGTGATCGGCTCGATGTAGGTCGCGTCGGCGATCTCCGGGTCGGTCATGATCGTGGCCGGGTTGGAGTTGACCAGGATGACCCGCAGGCCCTCGGCCTTGAGCACACGGCAGGCCTGGGTGCCCGAGTAGTCGAACTCGGCGGCCTGGCCGATGACGATCGGGCCGGAGCCGATGACCAGGACGGACTGGATATCGGTGCGCTTAGGCACGCTGGCCCTCCATCAGGGAGACGAAGCGGTCGAACAGGTAGGCGGCGTCGTGCGGACCCGCCGCCGCTTCGGGGTGGTACTGGACGCTGAAGGCCGGCCGGTCGAGCAGCCGCAGTCCCTCGACGACGTCGTCGTTGAGGCAGACGTGCGAGACCTCGACCCGGCCGTAGGGGGTGTCGGTGACGGCGTCGAGCGGGGCGTCGACGGCGAAGCCGTGGTTGTGCGCGGTCACCTCGACCTTGCCGGTGGTGAGGTCCTTGACCGGCTGGTTGATGCCGCGGTGGCCGTACTTGAGCTTGAAGGTGCCGAAGCCCAGCGCGCGGCCGAGGATCTGGTTGCCGAAGCAGATGCCGAACAGCGGGGTGCCGCGCTCCAGCACGCCGCGCATCAGCGCGACCGGGTGGTCGGCGGTCGCCGGGTCGCCCGGGCCGTTGGAGAAGAACACCCCGTCGGGGGCGACGGCGTAGATCTCGTCCAGGGTGGCGGTCACCGGCAGGACGTGCACCTCGATGCCGCGCTCGGCCATCCGGTGCGGGGTCATGCCCTTGATGCCGAGGTCGATGGCGGCCACGGTGAGCCGCTTCTCGCCGATGGCCGGCACCACGTAGGGCTCGGTGGTGGCGACCTCGGGCGACAGGTCGGCGCCCGACATCTGGGGCGCGGAGCGCACCCTGGCCAGCAGCGTGGCGCTGTCGGCGACGGCCTCGCCGGAGAAGATCCCGGCGCGCATGGCGCCGCGCTCCCGCAGGTGGCGGGTGAGGGCACGGGTGTCGACGCCGCTGATGCCGACGACGCCCTGCGCGGCGAGCTCGTCCTCCAGGGAGCGCCTGGCCCGCCAGTTGGAGTGGCGGCGCGCCGGGTCGCGGACCACGTAGCCGGCCACCCAGATGCGGCGGGACTCGGGGTCCTCGTCGTTGACGCCGGTGTTGCCGATGTGCGGGGCCGTCATCACGACCAGCTGGCGGTGGTACGAGGGGTCGGTCAGGGTCTCCTGGTAGCCGGTCATGCCGGTGGAGAAGACGGCCTCGCCGACGGTCTCGCCCCGCGCGCCGTACGCCTGTCCGCGGAAAGTGCGGCCGTCCTCCAGGACGAGCACGGCCGGCGCCGGGGCGGCGGTGCGGGTGGTGGCGGTCATCGGACGCCTTCCTGTTCGTGCTGAGATTCGTGCTTCTGGTCGTGCGGAACGGGAGCGGGCTCGGCCGGCGAGTAGGTGCCGAGGGCGTCGATCCAGGCGGCGTGCTCGGCGGACCGGTCGGAGCGGAAGCCGGAGTCGAGCAGCCGCTCGCCGTGCTCCCAGGTGATCACCAGCAGTCCGCCCTCGGTGAGGACCTTGCCGGCGATGCCCTTCTCGGGGCGCGCGCCGCGGATCCGGTCGGCCGGGATCAGGAAGTCCACCGCGCCCGGCCTGACGACGGTCACGCCCTCGTCGGTGAGGGTCAGCTCGGCCCGGCTGCGGGCGCCGAGGCCGTGCGCGGCGATCCGGTCGAGCCACTGCCCGGCGGTGGTGCTGCCGTGGTAGCGGCCGGTCATCCGCAGCCGCTCGGGGCCCGGCTCGGCGGGCGGTGCCGGCAGCTCGGGCAGGTCGCCCTGGAGCGTGGCGCGCCACTTCCAGCCCTCCCGCATCAGCCAGTAGACCAGCGCGACGAAGAGCACCAGGCCGACGAGCCAGGCGACGCGGGCCCCCCAGTCGGTGACCTCCTGCGACCTGCGGACGGTCTCCGCGCCGTCCTCGGTGGTGAGCGCGTAGCGCAGCGCGGCGTTCATACCAGCTTCCCGTCCATGAGCGTTGCCCGGCCCCGCAGGAAGGTGTGCGTCACGCGGCCCGGCAGCTCGCGCCCCCGGTAGGGGGTGTTGCGGCTGCGGGAGGCGAACGCGGCGGGGTCCACCTCTCCACGGTAGGCGGGGTCGACGAGGGTGAGGTTGGCGGGCTCGCCCTCGGCCACGGGCCGGCCGTGGCCGGCGAGCCGGCCGATGGTCGCCGGCCGGAAGGACATGCGGTCGGCGACGCCGGCCCAGTCGAGGAGACCGGTGTCCACCATCGTGTGCTGCACCACGGACAGCGCGGTCTCCAGGCCGATCATGCCCATGGCGGCCGCGCCCCACTCGCAGTCCTTGTCCTCGTGCGGGTGCGGCGCGTGGTCGGTGGCCACGCAGTCGATGGTGCCGTCGGCCAGCGCCTCGCGCAGCGCGAGCACGTCCTCCTCGGTGCGCAGCGGCGGGTTGACCTTGAAGACCGGGTCGTAGGAGCGGACCAGTTCGTCGGTGAGCAGCAGGTGGTGCGGGGTGACCTCGGCGGTGACCTGCCAGCCCTTGGACTTGGCCCAGCGGACCAGTTCGACGGAGCCGGCCGTCGAGAGGTGGCAGATGTGCACCCGGGAGCCGACGTGCGCGGCGAGCAGCACGTCGCGGGCGATGATCGCCTCCTCGGCCACCGCCGGCCAGCCGCCGAGCCCCAGCTCGGCGGAGACCGCGCCCTCGTTCATCTGGGCGCCCTCGGTGAGCCTGGGCTCCTGGGCGTGCTGGGCGATCACGCCGTCGAACGCCTTCACGTACTCCAGCGCGCGCCGCATGATCACGGCGTCGTCCACGCACTTGCCGTCGTCGGAGAAGACGACGACGCCGGCCGCCGAGTCGTGCATGGCGCCGAGCTCGGCCAGCTGCCGGCCACCGAGACCGACGGTGACGGCGCCGACCGGCTGCACGTCGCAGTAGCCGGACTCGCGGCCGAGGCGCCAGACCTGCTCGACCACGCCGGCGGTGTCGGCGACCGGGAAGGTGTTGGCCATGGCGTGCACGGCGGTGAAGCCGCCGGCGGCCGCCGCCCTGGTGCCGGTGAGCACGGTCTCCGAGTCCTCGCGGCCCGGCTCGCGCAGGTGGGTGTGCAGGTCGACCAGGCCCGGCAGCAGGACGAGCCCGTCGGCCTCCACGACCTGCGCGCCCTCGGCGTCGAGCCCGGCGCCGACGCGGGCGACGGTCTCGCCCTCGATCAGCACGTCCTGGGGGGCGCCGCCGAGTACCCTCGCGGCGCGGATCAGGGTGCGCGCGGTGTTCTCGCTCATGCCTGGGTGTTCTCCTCGGTGGTGCGGGCGCTGACGGCGGGCTCCGAGCCGCCGAGCAGCAGGTACAGGACGGCCATCCGGACGCTGACGCCGCCGGACACCTGCTCGACGGCGGTGCAGCGGGGCGAGTCGGCGACCTCCGCGGTGATCTCCATGCCGCGGTTCATGGGGCCCGGGTGCATCACGACGGCGTGCTCGGGCATGCGGCTCATGCGGTCGCCGTCCAGGCCGTAGCGGCGGGCGTACTCACGCTCGGTGGGGAAGAAGGCCGCGTTCATCCGCTCACGCTGGACCCGGAGCATCATCACGGCGTCCGACTTGGGCAGCACCGCGTCCAGGTCGTAGTCGACGGCGCAGGGCCAGCGCTCCACGCCGACCGGCAGCAGGGTGGGCGGTCCCACGACGGTGACCTCGGCGCCGAGCGTGGTGAGCAGTCGGACGTTGGAGCGGGCCACCCGGCTGTGCAGGATGTCGCCGACGATCGTGATCCGGCGGCCCTCCAGGTCGGCGCCCAGGCCGCGGTCCGGTCCGCCGACCAGGCGGCGGCGCAGCGTGAACGCGTCGAGCAGCGCCTGCGTCGGGTGCTCGTGGGTGCCGTCGCCCGCGTTGACGACGCAGCCGCCGATCCAGCCGGAGGTGGCGAGCCGGTGTGGGGCTCCGGAGTCGTGGTGCCGGATGACGACGGCGTCGGCGCCCATCGCCTCCAGGGTGAGCGCGGTGTCCTTGAGCGACTCGCCCTTGGAGACCGAGGAGCCCTTGGCGGAGAAGTTGATCACGTCGGCTGAGAGCCGCTTGGCCGCCGCCTCGAAGGAGATCCGGGTGCGGGTGGAGTCCTCGAAGAAGAGGTTGACCACGGTGCGACCGCGCAGGGTCGGGAGCTTCTTGATCGGCCGGTCCGCGACCCGGGCCAGTTCCTCGGCGGTGTCGAGGACCAGGAGGGCGTCGTCGCGGGAGAGGTCGGTGGCCGAGATGAGGTGACGCTTCATCAGGTGCCTTCCGTCTGTTCGTGGGAAGCGTGCGGGCGCGCCGGCATGCCGGGGCCCGGGTGGGGCTCGGCGGGCCTGGCGGCGCGCTACTGCTCGGCCGCTGGGGCGTGCTCGCGCACGCCGAGGAGCACGCCGTCGCGGCCGTCCTCCTCCTGGAGGAGGACGCGGACGGTCTCGCGCAGCGAGGTCGGGATGTTCTTGCCGACGTAGTCGGCGCGGATCGGCAGCTCACGGTGGCCGCGGTCGACCAGGACGGCGAGCTGCACGGCGCGCGGCCGGCCGATGTCACCCAGCGCGTCGAGCGCGGCCCTGATGGTGCGGCCGGAGAAGAGCACGTCGTCCACGAGGACGACGAGGCGGCCGTCGACGCCGTCGCCCGGGATCTCGGTCCTGGCCAGGGCGCGCGCGGGGCGCAGCCGCAGGTCGTCCCGGTACATCGTGATGTCGAGCGAGCCCACGGGGAGCGGGTGCCCGGTGATCTCGCGCAGGTTGGCCGCGAGCCGGCGGGCCAGGAAGACGCCTCGGGTGGGGATTCCCAGGAGGACCACGTCGTCCGCGCCCTTGGCGCGCTCGACGATCTCGTGGGAGATGCGGGTCAACGCCCGCGCGATGTCCGGCGCTTCCAGGACGGAACGGGCCGGAGCAGGGTTGCTCTCGTTGTCCATACGAAAAGGACCTCCTTCCCCGCCTCACGGGACGGGCCTTAAAGGACGTCGGTCGATCCAGGCCGACAATACCAGGAGCTTCGACACGCTCCGCATCGCCCCAGGTCAGGGGCTACCTTGTCGCCTCGGCTTGACGAGAGATATTACGCTGCGTAACCTCACAGTGAGTTACCAGAACGCCGTCCCGGGGAGACACATGTCCAGCGAATACGCCAAACAGCTCGGAGCCAAGCTCCGGGCCATCCGCACCCAGCAGGGTCTCTCGCTCCATGGGGTCGAGGAGAAGTCCCAGGGCCGCTGGAAGGCGGTCGTGGTCGGCTCGTACGAGCGTGGCGACCGCGCCGTGACCGTGCAGCGCCTCGCGGAGCTGGCGGACTTCTACGGGGTCCCCGTCCAGGAGCTGCTGCCCGGCTCGACGCCCGGCGGTGCCGCCGAGCCGCCGCCGAAGCTCGTGCTCGACCTGGAGCGCCTCGCCCACGTGCCCAGCGAGAAGGCGGGCCCGCTCCAGCGTTACACGGCCACCATCCAGAGCCAGCGCGGCGACTACAACGGCAAGGTGCTCTCGATCCGTCAGGACGACCTGCGCACCCTGGCCGTGATCTACGACCAGTCGCCCTCGGTCCTGACCGAGCAGCTGATCAGCTGGGGCGTGCTCGGCGCGGACGCGCGCCGCGCGGTTCAGGCGGAGGAGAGCTGACGCCTCGTGTCGGCGGGGCTTCACGGCCGGGCCGGCTCCGGCCGGGCCGTCGAGCCAACGCCCCGGGCGGGGTGACACCACTGGTGGTGTCACCCCGCCCGGGGCGTGGCCGCGCGGCCGGACCGCGGAGCCAGGAGGTCGTCCGCCGGCCGGCCGCCGGGCTCAGCGCCGCAGGGACGGCTTGAGGTCCTTCAGGCGGCCCAGCAGGCCGTTGACGAAGGGCGGCGAGTCGTCCGTGGAGAACTCCCTGGCCAGCTGCACGGCCTCGTCCAGCACCACCGCGTCGGGCGTGCCGTCCTGCCATATCAGCTCGAACGCGGCCAGCCGCAGGATGTTGCGGTCGACGCCCGGCATCCGGTCCAGCGTCCAGCCGACCGAGTACTGCGCGATCAGCTCGTCGATCCGCTCGGCGCGGGCAGCGTAGCCCTCGACCAGCTCGCGGGTGTACTCGCTGACCGGCGGCTGCCGGTCGTCGGTCTTGCCGATCTCGACCCAGCTGGCCATCACGTCGAGCGGCGCGACACCCCGCTGGTCGGCCTCGAAGAGGATCTGCAGGGCGCGCTTGCGGGCCTTGCTGCGGGCAGACACGGTTAGTTGTTCACCCGGCCAAGGTATTCGCCGGAGCGGGTGTCGACCTTGATCTTCTCACCGGTGGTGATGAACAGCGGGACGCCGATCTCGTAACCGGTCTCCAGGCGGGCGGGCTTGGTGCCGCCGGTGGAGCGGTCGCCCTGGACGCCCGGCTCGGTGTACTCGATCACCAGCTCGACGGCGGCCGGCAGCTCGATGAAGAGCGGGTTCTCCTCGTAGATCGCGACGGTGCAGTCCTGCCCCTCGAGCAGGTAGTTCGCCGCCTCGCCCACGGTCTCCGGGTTGACGTAGAGCTGGTCGTACGTCTCCGTGTCCATGAAGACGAAGTCGGTGCCGTCCTTGAAGGAGAACTGCATGCCCCGCCGGTCGACGGTGGCCGTCTCGACCTTGGTGCCGGCGTTGAAGGTCTTGTCGACCACCTTGCCGGAGAGCACGTTCTTCAGCTTGGTGCGGACGAAGGCGCCGCCCTTACCGGGCTTGACGTGCTGGAACTCGACAACGGACCACAGCTGGCCCCCTTCCAGCTTGAGCACCATGCCGTTCTTGAGGTCGTTCGTGGTGGCCACGGTCGCGGAATCTCCTAGGGACTGCTGCGTGAAGGTGACCGCGGTCCCCCCGCGCACCGGCCCCCCGCGGGGTCACAGGGCGAGGAGCTCCTTGGTCGTGATGGTGAGTAGCTCCGGTCCGCCGTCCGCCGCGGAGCGGACGACGAGCGTGTCGTCGATCCGGACACCGCCCCGGCCCGGTAGATGGACCCCCGGCTCGACGGTGACCGGCACACAGGGGCCAAGTCTACCCATGGCCGCGGGCGACAGCCGAGGGTCCTCCCCGATCTCGAGGCCCACCCCGTGCCCGGTCACCGGACCGAGCGCCCTGCCGTGCCCCGCCGCCGACAGCACCTCGCGGGCCGCGCGGTCCACCTCCCGGTACTCGACGCCGGGCGTCAGCGCCTCCCTGGCCGCCCGCTGGGCCGCGAAGACCACGTCGTAGAGCTCGATCTGCCAGTCGGCCGGGCTGGTGCCGATGACGAAGGTCCGGCCGATCTGGCAGCGGTAGCCGCGGAACCTGGCGCCGAGCCGGACGGTGAGGAAGTCGCCCTCCTCCACCCTGCGGTCGGTCGGCCGGTGCCCGGCGAGGCCGGAATGGCTGCCGGTGGCGACGGAGGTCGGGAACGCCGGGCCGTCCGCGCCGTGGTCCACCAGGCGGCGTTCGAGCTCGAGCGCCAGATGGCGCTCGGTACGGCCCACCAGGATCGACTCCAGCAGCTCGCCGAGCGCCCGGTCGGTGATCTCGGCCGCGACCCGCAGGGCGGCGATCTCGTCCTCGTCCTTGACCAGCCGCTGCCGCTCCACCGCGCAGCCGAGGTCGGTGAACCCGGTCCCGGGCGCGGCCCGCGTCAGCGCCCGGTGCCTGGCCACCGTCAGGTGGTGCTCCTCGACGGCCACCGCCCGGGCGCCGCCCTCGGCGGCCGCGACCACCGCCGCGAGCGCCGGATCGGCGTCCCCGTCGAGCGAGGTGACGCGTAGCCCCTCCTCCTCGTGCGGGCGAGGCCCCACCGGCTCCTCGGCCGGGTCCCAGTGGCCGAACAGCGTGTCCCCGCCGTCGTGCCCGACGAGCAGCACGGCGCCGGCCGGGGCAGGACCCACGAGATAGCGCACGTTGGACGGCCGCGAGACGACGGCGGCCACGTCGCCCGCCGGCGAAGCGTGGGCACGGAGCCGTGAGCGCCGGCCCGCGTGAACCTCGGACATGGACCGAGCCTACGCAGCGGCGGGGATTCCGGCCTTCTCAGCGGGGCCGGACGAGCGGGAGCCCGGACACCCGTGCGAGTGATTGGCCGGAAGTCACCACTGCGGCGGCGTGCTGAGGCTGCGGGCCACCGCGTCGTCCAGCATGCGGGCGGTGGTGGCGACGTCGTGCCGCGAGTTGTCGATGATCGGCAGCCCCGAGCCGTACCAGCCGGCCATCCGGCCGTGGATGGTGGCCACCTCCTCGTCCGAGAGGCGGCGGGTGCCGGTGCGGGCCGCGTTGCGCTCCAGCACGATGTCCAGGCCCGGCAGCAGCACGATCGGGATCAGCCCGGGGCCCACGTGGCGCTTCCAGCCGCCGAGCCCCACGGCCGGCCGGTCGGGGAAGACCGCGTCGTCCAGGATGCAGGAGATGCCGTTGGCCAGGAAGTTGCGGGCGGCGAAGCCGCAGGTGCGGCGGGCGAGGCGGTACTGCGCCTCGGAGCGGTCGTCCCAGCCCGAGCGCGGGTCGGCGAAGCCGGAACGCACCCACTCCCGCACGTCGTCCAGGCTGATGTGGGCGGTCGGCACCGGGCGCCGCTCCGCCCAGTACCTGGCCACCGTCGTCTTGCCGGCCCCGGCGGGGCCGATCAGCAGCACGGCGATGCCGACATGGCTGATGTCCGGCGGCGCGGCACCCGCCGCCGGGGCCGGAGCCGGCACCATGGCGCCGGGCGGCAGCTGGACGTACCCGGTCGTCCCGCCGTCCGGCGGGGCGGGAGGTGGCACGGGCATCCCACCGGGCTGTTGCATCCGCTCCCCACCTATGTCAGTCGTCGTCATCGGGCTCGGCCCGCCGGCCTGAGCGGTCCGAAGGCCGCCCGGCAGCGCGCCGCCACCCCTCCATGCGGGCAGCATATCCGCCACCATCCCCCGAATGGACGAACCCGCACGCGCCTGGCGGCGCGACCGCCCCGAAGGACGTGAGGTGACGCGGGGCGGCGGAGGGAGGGAAAAGCGACGGGCACCGGACGGGAATGGGATCGGACCGACGCTGGCGGACACTGCGCTGACCGGTCCCCGCGGCGCCAAGCGCTGACCGCCGGGCTCCGGGGGCAGGTGGTCGCGTCCCGGCGCCGCGACCGAGCCGGACGCCGGCCCCGTACGGCCCGAGTCCCACCGCCCGGCCACCCGGTTCCGGCCCCCGCGCCCAGCACCGCCCGGATCGAGCACCATGGCAGGGGCCGGACACCGGCCCCGTACCCGCACAGCCGCCGGGCGGCGGCCGGCGGCCGGCGGTGCCGGCCCGCAGGGCCGGGGTGCGCGGCGCGGCTGCCCTCGGCCGGGAGGCCGTCAGGCGGCGAGCACCACGGCGGGGCCGGACGCGAGTCCGGTGGCGGCCCGGCCCGCGAGCGACCCGAGCCCCCGCACAGCCGCCGGGCGGCGGCCGGCGGTGCCGGCCCGCAGGGCCAGGGCGCGCGGCGCGGCTGCCCTCGGCCGGGAGGCCGTCAGGCGGCGATCTCCGCGTGGGCGGCGAGGAGCATGGCGGGGTCGGGGCTCTCCAGGACCGACGGCCTGGCCAGGCCGTCGAGGACGATGAAGCGCAGCCGGTCGCCGCGCGACTTCTTGTCGATCCGCATCGTCTCCAGCAGCCGCGGCCACTGGTCGCCCCGGTAGGTGACCGGCAGGCCGACCGAGGAGAGGACGGCGCGGTGGCGGTCCGCCGTGGCATCGTCGAGACGGCCGGCGATGCGGCCCAGCTCGGCCGCGAAGACCATGCCGACCGCGACCGCGGCGCCGTGCCGCCAGGCGTAGCGTTCGTTCTTCTCGATGGCGTGCGCCAGCGTGTGACCGTAGTTGAGGATCTCCCGCAGGCCGGACTCCTTCAGGTCACTGGCCACCACCTCCGCCTTGACCCTGATGGAGCGCTCGATCAGCTCGGCCGTGTGCGGACCGGCCGGCGTTCTGGCGGCCTCCGGGTCGGCCTCCACCAGCTCCAGGATCGCCGGGTCGGCGATGAAGCCGGCCTTGATGACCTCGGCCAGGCCCGAGACGTAGTCGTGCACCGGCAGCGAGTCGAGCGCGGCGAGATCGCACAGCACGCCGGCCGGCGGGTGGAAGGCGCCCACCAGGTTCTTGCCCTCCGCGGTGTTGATCCCGGTCTTGCCGCCGACCGCCGCGTCCACCATGCCGAGCACGGTGGTGGGCACCGCGATCCACCGCACCCCGCGCAGCCAGGTCGCGGCGACGAACCCGGCCAGGTCGGTGGTGGCGCCGCCGCCGACCCCGACGATCACGTCGGACCTGGTGAAACCGGTCTGGCCGAGCGCCGTCCAGCAGTAGGCCGCGACCTCGGCGCTCTTGGCCTCCTCCGCGTTGGGGAGCTGGATCGCGATGGCCTCGTACCCCTGGTCCGCCAGGTCCTGGCGCAGCACCTCTCCGGTCTCGGCGAGTGCCTCGGGGTGCAGCACCGCGACCCGGCGGGCGTCCTTGCCGATCAACTCCGGCAGCTCGCCGAGCAGTTGACGGCCGACCAGCACGTCGTAGGGGGCGTAGCCGGCGGTGGCGCCCACCGTGATCCTGGTGGGGGCTTCGGCGGGGAGAGTCATGCTGTCGTGAGCTCCAATACGTCGAGGACCGCCTGCGCGACCTCCTCGGGCGTGCGGTCGGCGGTCTCCACGACCGCCCTGGCCACCTCGGTGTACAGCGGGCGGCGCTCGTCCATCAGGGTGCGCCACCGCTGCCTCGGGTTGACGGCGAGCAGCGGCCGGGCGGTGTCCAGGCCCACCCGCTTCATGGCCTCGCCGAGCGAGACGTCGAGGAAGATCACCGGCCGGCCGGCGAGCAGGGCGCGGGTGGCGGGGTCGAGGATGGCGCCGCCGCCCAGCGAGAGCACGCCGTCGTGCTCGGCGAGCGCGTCGCGCACGGCGGCCGCCTCCAGCGCGCGGAACCGCTGCTCGCCGTCCTCGACGAAGATGTCGGCGATGGGCTTGCCCGCCGTCCGCTCGACGTCGGCGTCCGTGTCGCGGGCGACGACGCCGAGCCGCTGGGCGAGCAGCGCGCCGATGGTGGACTTGCCCGAGCCGGGCGGACCGACCAGCACCACCCGGGGGCCCGACGCCCCGGCGCTCACCTGATCTCCAGGTTGCCCAGGAAGCCCTCGACGTTGCGCCGGGTCTCCCGGACGCTGTCGCCGCCGAACTTCTCGGCCACCGCGTCCGCGAGAACCAGGGCCACCATGGCCTCGGCGACGATCCCGGCCGCCGGCACCGCGCACACGTCGGAGCGCTGGTGGTGCGCCTTCGCCGGCTCGCCCGTGGTGACGTCGACGGTGGCCAGGGCGCGCGGCACGGTGGCGATGGGCTTCATCGCGGCGCGGACCCGCAGCACCTCGCCGGTGCTCAGCCCGCCCTCGGTGCCGCCGGAGCGGCCGGACGCGCGGCGGATGCCGTCGGGGGTCGACACGATCTCGTCGTGGGCCTTGGAGCCGGGGACGCGGGCGAGGTCGAAGCCGTCGCCGAGCTCGACGCCCTTGATGGCCTGGATCCCCATCAGAGCGGCGGCCAGCCGCGCGTCGAGCCTGCGGTCCCAGTGGACGTGCGAGCCGAGCCCCACCGGCACGCCGTAGGCCAGCACCTCGACCACCCCGCCGAGGGTGTCGCCGTCCTTGTGCGCCTGGTCGATCTCGGCGACCATCGCCTTGCTCGCGTCGGCGTCCAGGCAGCGCACCGGGTCGGCGTCGAGCCGGGCGGTGTCGCCGGGCTCGGGCAGCGAGCCCTTGGGGGCGCGGGCGGCGCCGAGCTCGACCACGTGCGAGACGATCTCGATGCCGGCGGTCTCCTTCAGGTAGGAGCGGGCCACCGTGCCGAGGGCCACCCGGGCCGCGGTCTCCCGGGCCGAGGCCCGCTCGAGCACCGGCCGCGCCTCGTCGAAGCCGTACTTCTGCATGCCGGCCAGGTCGGCGTGGCCCGGCCGCGGGCGGGTCAGCGGGGCGTTGCGGCTGCTGTCGGCGAGCTCGGCCGGGTCCACCGGGTCGGCCGCCATGACCTTCTCCCACTTGGGCCACTCGGTGTTGCCGACCATGATCGCCACCGGGGACCCCAGGGTGAGCCCGTGGCGCACCCCGCCGAGGAACGTGACCTCGTCGCGCTCGAACTTCATCCGGGCACCGCGGCCGTAGCCGAGCCGGCGGCGCGCCAGCGCGTCCGCCACCATGTCGGTGGTGATCGGCACGCCGGAGGGGAGCCCCTCCAGCGTCGCCACCAGTGCCGGACCGTGCGACTCTCCCGCCGTCAGCCAGCGCAGCCTGCTCAACGGTGCTCCTTCGAACTGCTCGATCTCACCGCCGGCCCTGCCGGGCCGGCACCCTCCGATCCTGCCATGCCGGCGCGGGCGGCCCCGAGCTGTCTGAACCGCGAGACGCACAGCGCGGGCGATTAAGACCCGGCGCCGACCTAATCCCGGGGCCGCCCGGTCGTGGCCGGGGCCCAGCGTCCGGGCCTCAGTGGGCGGCGAGCGCCGCCTCGCCGGCCGCGCGCATCTCCTTGAGCGGCCCCGGGATCACGCCGGTCATCAGCTCGAACTGCAACACGGCCTGGTGGACCAGCAGGTCGAGCCCGCCGAGCACCCGGCCCCCGCGCGCCGCCCAGGCGGCGGCGAGCCGCGTCGGCCAGGGCTCGTACAGCACGTCGAAGAGGGTGCCCGGCGAGCCCGGCACCGCGTCGGCCAGCGCGTCGGCGGCTCCGGCCGGGGTGGTCGCGATCACCAGCGGGGCGTCGAGGCCGCGGTGGGCCTCGGCCCAGTCGGCGACGAGCACCGGCAGGCCGAGCCGCTCGCCGAGCGCCCGCATCTCCGCGGCACGCTCCGGGCCGCGCACGTACGTGGTGACCTCGCCGTCGCAGACCTGGGCGAGCGCGGCGAGCGCGGAGGAGGCCGTGGCGCCGGCGCCCAGCACGGCCGCCCGCTCGACCCGGGTCACCCCGCGCTCGCGCAGGGCGGCGACGAGGCCGGGGATGTCGGTGTTCTCGCCGGTGCGCCGGCCGTCCGCCGTGAACACCACCGTGTTGACGGCGTCGACCGCGGCGGCCGTGGGGCTCACCTCGTCGAGCAGCGGGATGACGGCGCGCTTGAGCGGCATGGTCAGCGAGAGCCCGGCCCACTCGGGGCCCAGGCCGTCGAGGAAGGCGGCGAGACCGCGCTCGTCGACCTCGAAGCGGCCGTAGCTCCAGTCGTCGAGACCACACGCCGCGTAGCCGGCGTCGTGCAGGGCCGGCGAGAGCGAATGCGCGATGGGCGAGCCGAGGACGGCCGCCCGGTGGGCGGCCAGGCGTGGTGGCATCAGCCGTCCCCCTGGTTGGCGGCGTTGAAGTCCGCGACGTTCTGCTCGTGTTCGGCGAAGTCGTCGGTGAAGCGGGTGTCGCCCTCGGTGACCGTCACGAAGTAGAGCCAGGGGCCCTCGGTCGGGTTGAGCGCGGCCTCGATGGCGTTGTGACCCGGGTTGGCGATGGGGCCCGGCGGCAACCCGAGCTCCCGGTAGGTGTTGTACGGCGAGTCCAGCTCGGTGTCGGCCAGCGAGGTGTCCAGCGTGGAGCGGCCCAGCGCGTAGTTGATGGTCGAGTCGAACTGGAGCATCATGTCCTGCTCCAGACGGTTGTAGATGACCCGCGAGACCTTCCCGAACTCCTCGTCCGTCTGCCCCTCGGCCTCGATGAGCGAGGCGACGATGAGGATCTCGCGCGGCGTGCGGCCGAACTCCTCGGCCTGGCCCTCCAGGTCGATCTCGGTGAACTCGGCCTCGGCCCGGTCGACCATGGCCCGGAGCAGGTCCTCCGGGGTGGTGTCCTCGCCGACGTCGTAGCGGGTCGGGAAGAGGAAGCCCTCCACCTCGCCCTCGGCGAAGTCCGGCAGCCCCAGGTCGGCGGTCTCCGCCACCTCGGCCGTGGTGCCCTCCTCGAGGCCGAGGCGCTCGTCGATCAGCGCGTAGACCTCGGTGGCGCGCCGTCCCTCGGGGATGGTGAACGTGCTGAGCGAGGCCGGGTCGAGCATCAGCTCAACGGCGGAGGATGCCGCCATCTCGCGGCGCAGGGTGTAGACGCCCGGCTGGAGCGACTGGCCGTCCTCGCCCGCCGCCTCGACGAACGCGTCGGCGCTCGCCACGACGCCGGCGTCGCGCAGGATCACGCCCATGCCGGAGATGGTGGAGCCCTCGGGGATGGTCACCTGCACCTCGTCCGTGCCCTCCCCCGCGAAGTCGGGGGCCGGGCCGAACCGGTCCTGGTACATGCCGTAGCCGACGTAGGCGACGCCGCCGAGGGCGCCGAGCACCAGCACCCCGGCCACCATGCAGCCCACGCCGCCACGCCGCTTCTTCTTGGGCTTGTCGCCGCGCCGGCCGCGCCTGTCCTCCTCCGCGTCCGACCAGTCGTCGTCGCGCCGCGTGAAGAAGTCGGACTCGCCCTGGTCGGGTCCCGGGTCCCAACCGGTCTCCGGGTCGGGGCCCGGGTCGTCGCGCCGGGGCCCTCGGTCGCCGTCGGGCGGGCCGGCCTGCTGGGCCGGCGCACCCTGGGAATCGGGGTACACGTCCTGGCCACCGCCGCCGTACTGCTGCTGCTGAGCCTGGTAGCCGCCGCCCTGGGCGTACGGGTCCTGGCCGGCGTGCGGCTGGGCGGCGTACCCCTGTTGGGTGGCGTACGGGTCCTGGTACTGCCCCGGGTGCTGGCCCGCGCCGTAGCCGCCGTCGGGCTGTTGCCCCTGCTGATGCCCCTGCTGCTGGTGGGCCGCCTGCTGCTGGCCGTGCTGCTGGTTCCCGTAGGGGTCACCGGCGTAGTACTGACCGGAGTTGTCCCAGCCGCCCTGCTGGCCGTACTGCTGCTGGGAGTCGTACTGCTGCTGGTAGTACGGCTGTTGCTGCTGGTGGCCCTGCGGGTGCTGTTGCTGCTGGTCGCCGTACTGGCCGCCGTACTCGTCCCAGGTGCCGTGCCCCTGCTGGGCGTGCTGGTTGCCCGCGGCGTCGTACGCGCCGGACCAGCCCTGATCCCCGTAGAGCGGGTCCTCGGGGTACCACGGCTCAGAGCCGGAGCCCCGGCCATACTCAGTCATCGATCCCCTTGTGACGCAAGGCGGCAGTCCGAATCCCCCGAAGCCACGCGGCTACCCTGTCGCGGCGAACGTTACCGTACCGCGATCAGACAACCACTTCGACGCACTGCCCCGGCGGGCGCCCCGAGGCGCGCTCGCTCTCCAACGCGTTCTGCAGGATGACCACGGCCGCGGCCTGGTCGATGCGCGACCTGCCCTTCTTCGCGGAGACCCCGGAGGCGCGCATGGCGCGCGCCGCCGTGACGGTGCTCATACGTTCGTCCACCAGGCGCACCGGCACCGGGGCCACCCGTCGCGCGGTCTCCTGGGCGAACGCCCGCACTCGGGCGGCCGCCGGGCCCTCCCCGCCCGCCAGCGAGCGGGGCAGCCCGACGATCACCTCCAGCGGCTCGTACTCGGCGACGAGCTCCGCCAACCGCCGCTGCGCGGCCGGGACATCGCGCCCCGGCACGGTCTCCACCGGGGTCGCGAGGACCCCGTCGGGGTCGCACGAGGCGACCCCGATCCTGGCCTCGCCCACGTCGACGGCGAGCCGCCGCCCACGCCGCATCAGGCGGCTTCCGCGACCAGCCGCTCGACGGCGGCCAACGCGTCCGCCACGGCCTCGGGGTTCTGGCCACCGCCCTGGGCCACGTCCGGCTTGCCGCCACCGCCGCCGCCCAGCGCCTTGGCGGCGGCCCGCACCAGGTCGCCGGCCTTCAGACCCCGCTCACGCGCCGCCTCGTTGGTGGCCACCACGGTGAGCGGGCGACCGCTCACGACGGTGAACAGCGCCACCACGGCCGGCCGGTCGCCCGGGATGCGGCCGCGGACGTCGAGCACCAGCTTGCGCAGGTCGTCCGCCGAGGTGCCGTCCGGCACCCGGCCGCTGGCCAGCGCCACGCCGCCGATGTCGCGGGCGTCGGCGGCCAGGCCGCCGGCGGCCGCGAGCACCTTCTCGGCGCGGAACCGCTCGATCTCCTTCTCGGCCTCCCGCAGCCGCCCGAGCATGCCGGCGATCCGCTCGGGCAACTCCTCGGGCCGGCCCTTGACCAGCTCGGTCAACTGGGAGACCACGGTGTGCTCGCGGGCCAGGAACCGGTAGGCGTCGGTGCCGACCAGGGCCTCGACGCGGCGCACGCCGGAGCCGATGGAGGACTCGCCGAGCAGCTTGACCAGGCCGAGTTGGGCGGTGTTGTGCACGTGGGTGCCGCCGCACAGCTCCTTCGAGTAGTCGCCGATGGTGACCACCCGCACCCGGTCGCCGTACTTCTCGCCGAACTCGGCGATGGCGCCCTGCTTCCTGGCCTCGTCCATCGACATCACCTCGGCGGTGACGTCGAGTTCACGGGCCAGCACCTCGTTGATCTTCTGCTCGACGTCGGCGAGCACCGTGCCGGGCACGGCGGTCGGCGAGCCGAAGTCGAAGCGGAAGCGGCCCGGCGAGTTCTCCGAGCCGGCCTGGGCGGCCGTCGGGCCGAGGGCGTCGCGCAGCGCCTGGTGGGTCAGGTGGGTGGCGCTGTGGGCGCGGGCGATGGCGCGGCGCCGCGCGGTGTCGATGGTGCTGTGCGCGGCGGAGCCGACGGTGACCTCGCCGACCTGGACCACGCCCTTGTGCACGATCACGCCGGGCACCGGCTGCTGGACGTCCCGCACCTCCACGACGGCGCCCGAGTCGAGCCTGATCCGGCCGCTGTCGGCCAGCTGGCCGCCGCCCTCGGCGTAGAACGGGGTGCGGTCGAGCACCACTTCCACCTCGTCGCCCTCGACGGCGGCGGGCGAGGAGACGCCGTCGACCAGCAGGCCGACGACGGTGGCCTCGCCGGAGGTCCGCGTGTAGCCGATGAACTCGGAGGCGCCCGCGGCGTCGGCGACCTGCCGGTAGGCGGAGAGGTCGGCGTGGCCGGTCTTCTTGGCCCTGGCGTCGGCCTTGGCCCGGTCCCGCTGCTCCTTCATCAGGCGGCGGAACCCGGGCTCGTCCACGGTGAGGCCCTGCTCGGCGGCCATCTCCAGGGTGAGGTCGATGGGGAAGCCCCAGGTGTCGTGGAGCAGGAACGCCTTGTCCCCCGGGAGCACCGTCGAGCCGGCGGCCCTGGTCTCGGTGACGGCGGTGTCCAGGATGTTGGTGCCGGCCCTGAGGGTCTTGAGGAAGGCCGCCTCCTCGGCGAGCGCCACGGTCTCGATGCGCTTGCGGTCGGTCAGCAGCTCCGGGTACTGCTGCCCCATCGTCTTCAGGACGACGTCGAGCAGCTCGGCGACCACGGGGCCCTCGGCGCCCAGGATCCGCATGTTCCGGATGGCGCGGCGCATGATGCGGCGCAGCACGTAGCCGCGGCCCTCGTTGCCCGGGGTCACGCCGTCCCCGATGAGCATGGCGGAGGTGCGCAGGTGGTCGGCGACCACGCGCAGCGCCACGTCGGAGTCCTCGGCGGCGCCGTACCGGACGCCGGTGAGCTCGCCGGCCCGGTCGATGACGACGCGCAGGGTGTCCGTCTCGTACATGTTGTGGACGCCCTGCAGGATCATCGCCAGCCGCTCGAGGCCGAGCCCGGTGTCGATGTTCTGCGCCGGCAGGTCGCCGAGGATCGGGAAGTCCTCCTTGCCCTCGCCGGGACCGCGCTCGTACTGCATGAAGACCAGGTTCCAGATCTCCACGTAGCGCTCGTCGTTGACGGCGGGGCCGCCCTCGGGGCCGAACTCGGGGCCGCGGTCGTAGTTGATCTCGGAGCACGGGCCACAGGGGCCGGGCACGCCCATGGACCAGAAGTTGGGGCCCATGCCGAGCCGCTGGATCCGCTCGGCCGGCACGCCGATCTCGTCCCGCCAGATCCGCTCGGCCTCGTCGTCCTGCTCGTAGACGGTGATCCACAGCCGCTCGGGGTCGAGACCGTAGCCGCCGTCGGCGACCGGGCTGGTCAACAGCTCCCAGGCGTAGCGGATGGCGCCTTCCTTGAAGTAGTCGCCGAAGGAGAAGTTGCCGCACATCTGGAAGAAGGTGCCGTGCCTGGTGGTCTTGCCGACCTCCTCGATGTCCGGCGTGCGGACGCACTTCTGGACGCTGACGGCGCGCGGGTACGGCGGGGTGGCCTCGCCGAGGAAGTACGGCTTGAACGGCACCATGCCCGCGTTGACCAGCAGCAGCGTCGGATCGTCCGCGATCAGCGACGCCGACGGGACAACGGTGTGCCCGCGCTTCTCGAAGAAGCTCAGCCAGCGGCGGCGGATTTCAGCCGACTCCATCAGTGGTCCTCATTTCGGAGATTCGGGACGGGTCACGGGTGACCGGGCCGAGCTCGGCCCGGTGCGGCGGCGAGGGGAGCTGGGGCGGGTGGGCGGCGCCGCCGGGAACGGCGGTCTCGTCGTGCTCGATGCCCAGGGCCTCGGTCAGCTCGCGCTCGCGCTGCGCCATGCCGGCGCGCACGTCGAGCGCGAAGCCCCTGACCCGCTGGCCGGCCGTCACGGCGCGGTCGGCGGCCCGGACGGCGAGGCTGTCGGGCGCCAGACCGCGCAGGGTGCGCTGGACCTTGGTGGTGGCCCAGACACCCGCCGCTGCGCCCGTGGTGAACCAGAAGGCTCGGCGGAACATGGCCTGATCACTCCTCTCGCTTGCGGCGCCTGGCCGCGGGGACGTACCGGCCGCGCACCACCGTGCGCCGGGCGGGCGGCTCCGCGCCGCCGCGCCGGGCGAGCGCCCGCCGCACCCCGTATCCGAACGCCGCGACCTTGACCAGTGGCCCACCGAAGGTCGCCGCCACGGTCGAGGAGAGCGCGGAGGCGTTGGCCGCGACCTCCTGGACGTCGGTGGCGATGGTCTCGACCCGGTCCAGCTGGGTCTGCGCCGAGCGGACGGTCGAGGAGGCCTCGCCGAGCAGCGGGACGGCCCGCTCGGTCACGGCGGTCACCAGCTCGGTCGCCGCGCGCAGCGCCTGGGCGAGTCGGAAGAGCGCCACGGCCAGGAAGGAGACCAGGATCGCCCAGAAGACGGCCACCAGGAGGCCGGCCACTTCGCCACCGGACACGAACGCACCGCTTCCCTCGGATGGGTTCCCTGCACGAATCCGACACGCCGGTGCCGCGAGCCCGTCGGGGAGCGCGGCGCGGTCCGCGCCGGCCGCCGCCCACCTGGGACGGAGACTCCGTGTCCATCGTGCGGCGACGAGGAATGACCCTATCGCGCCGGGCGGCCGGGCTCCTACCGCATTCCCCCGCTCCTGCCAAGGGCGGCCAGGCGCAATTGTACGTTCTGCATATCCGCCAGTACGCTGCGTGGTTATGTCAGGCTTTCAGGGCCCCGAGCCTGCCGCTCGGGAGACTCCCAGGACCGGCCGCGCGGGGGGCAACCTGCCCGCGGAACTGACGGCCTTCGTCGGCCGCGTCGCCGAAGTGGCCGCGTTGAAGCGGCAGTTGTCCAGACACCGACTGGTGACCGTGACCGGAGTGGGCGGCGTCGGCAAGTCACGCCTCGCGCTCCGGGCCGCCCGCGAGGCCGGCGAGCGCTTCCCGCACGGCGTCTGGCTGGTGGAGCTGGGCACGGTGCGCGATCCGGAGCTGATGGAGCACGCCGTCGTCGAGGCACTCGGGATCAACGACCACTCGGGGCGGGCGCCGGTCACCGTGCTCGCCGAGCACCTGTCCGACCGGCGACTGCTGCTGGTGCTCGACGGCTACGACCACCTCGTGGAGCCGGCCGCCGCGCTGGTGCACGAGTTGCTGCGCCGGGCCCCCAGGCTGCGGGTGCTCGCGGCGGCCAGGCGACCGCTCGGGGTGGCGGGCGAGCGTCTGGTGCCGCTCGCCCCGCTCCGCGCCCCCGCGCCCCCGGAGGACGCGGCGGACGGCGAGCCGGCGCCGCTGGACGAGGCGGCCGAGCTGTTCGGCGAGCGGGCCGCGGCCGTGCTGCCCGACTTCCAGGTGGACCGGTCCAACGCGCGGCTGGTGGCGGAGCTCTGCCACCGGCTCGACGGCATCCCGCTCGCGCTCGAACTGGCCGCCGGGCGGCTGCGGACGCTCTCGCTCGACCAGATCCTGCACCGGCTCGACGACCGCTTCCGGTTGCTCGTCGGCGGAGCGCGCGGCGCGCCGCCGCACCACCAGACACTGCGCACCGCCGTGGGCTGGAGCCACGAGCTGTGCAGCGGCCCGGAGCGGCTGCTGTGGGCGCGGCTCTCGGTCTTCGCCGGCCACTTCGACCTGGAGGCGGCCGAGTACGTGTGCTCGGGCCCCGACCTGCCGGCCGAGGACGTCCTCGACGTGTTGACCGAGCTGGTCACCCAGTCCGTGGTGAGCCGGGAGGACGCGCCCTCGGGGGTGCGTTACCGGATGCTCGGCACGCTGCGCGCCTACGGGGAGGACTGGCTGGCGGCGAGCGGGGACGCGCGGCGGCTGCGTCGCCGGCACCGCGACTGGTGCACGGGGCTCGCCACCTGGTGCGAGTTGGAGTGGTTCAGCCCCCGGCAGGCGGAGGTGGCCGCCCGCGTCGACGACGAGCTGCCCAACCTCCGGGCGGCCCTGGAGTTCGCGCTCGACGACGAGGAGGACGGGAGGTTCGGCCTCTACCTGGCGGCCACGCTGTGGTTCTGCTGGGTGGGCTGCGGGCGGCTCGCGGAGGGCAGGCACTGGCTGCACCGGGCGCTCGAGACCGAGACGGACCACGAGGAGACCCGGCTCAAGGCGCTGTGGGTGGCCGGCTACGTGGCGGTGCTCCAGGGCGACACGGTGGCGGCGCTCACCGTGCTGCACGAGTGTCGCGAGGGCGCGGAGCGCACCGGCAACGCGCGGGCGGTGGCCTACAGCGTGCACCTGACGGGCTGCGTGGCGATGATCGGCGACGAGATGCCGCGCGCCGAGAAGCTGTTCCGCGAGGCGCTGTCCCGCTACGAGGAGATCGGCGAGCTCAACAGCAACGTGCTGATGGGCCGGTGCGAGCTGGCCATGGTCGTGGCCTTCCAGGGCGACCTGTCCGGCGCTCTGGCGATCTACGAGGACGTGCGGCAGGCCTGCGAGGACCACGGGGAGCACTGGGCCAGGGCCTACGCGCTCTACGGCCTGGGCTACGCGGCGTGGCACCGGTCCGAGATCCGGCCGGCCAGGGAGCTGGTCGAGCAGTCCCTGCGGATCTCACACGCCTTCCAGGACCCGGTCAACACGGTGCTGGCCATCGAACTGCTCGCCGGGATCACGGCCTCCGAGGGCGACGTGGTGGAGGCGGCGGTGCTGCAGGGCGCGGCCGCCCGGCTGTGGCGCTCGGTCGGGATGCCGCTGTTCGGCTCGGAGTTCTTCAACTCGGCGCACGTGCTCTGTGAGCGGCATGTGCGGGAGCGGCTGAGCCCCGCGCGGTACCAGCAGTGTCTGCGCGAGGGGCGGCTGCTGGACGCGGCGGCCGCGGTGTCGCGGGCGCTGGGCGGGCGCGGCGCCGCCGAGGGTCGCCGCGCCGCGGCGACCGGCGGCCTGGGCGCGGCCTCGCTCGCCGAGCACTCGGCCCGGCTGCCGCTGCCCGCGGTTCCCCGCTCCGAGGGCGGGGAACCAGCGGGCGGTGGTCAGCGGGCGTAGTACTCGACGACCAGCTGCTCGTCGCAGATGACCGGGATCTCCTGGCGGTTGGGCTCCCGGTCCAGGCGGAACGCCAGCGCCTCCAGGTTGACCTGGAGGTAGCGCGGGGTCTCGCCCTCACCCGCGTAGCCGCCCTCCCTGGCGACCAGGAACGGGGGCTTGGCACGGCTGCGCTCGCGTACCTCGACGACGTCGTCCGGCCGCACCCGGAAGGACGGCTTGTCGACCTTCCGACCGTTGACGGCGATGTGGCCGTGCACGACCATCTGGCGCGCCTGGTAGATGGTGCGGGCCAGTCCGGAGCGCAGCACCAGCGCGTCGAGCCGGCGCTCGAGCTCGATGATCAGGGCCTCGCCGGTCTTGCCGGTCACCTTGCGGGCGCGCTCGTAGGCGCGGGCCATCTGGCGCTCGCTGATGTCGTACTGGGCGCGGAGCCGCTGCTTCTCCAGCAGTCGGACCTTGTAGTCGCTGTTCTGCTTGCGGCCGCGCCCGTGCTCGCCCGGCGGATAGGGGCGCTTCTCGAAGTACTTGACGGCCTTCGGGGTGAGCGCGATGCCGAGGGCGCGCGACTTCTTGACCTTGGGACGCGACTGGTTCACGTTGAACGGACCTCCGTGTAAGTTAGGTGAGGCTTACCTTATCTGAGGAGTGCGCATGATTCGACCTGGGAGCCCTCGTTCCGGCACCGGACGCCGAAGCCAGGAGGAGGGCCAGCCGCGTCCCGGGCACGACGCACGGCAACCGACGGCCGCCGAGCGCGTGCGCACCCTCGTCGAGACCAACGCCTCGGCGGCACTGACCATTCCGGACGCTGAGCTCGGACACAGTGTGCCGGAGTCCCGCGCGGTCTCGTCGACGGGCGACGTGCTGCTGCTCGTCCCGGCCGACTCACCGGCGGCCAGGGCCACGGCATTTGCCCTCGACGACGACGTGACGTCCGTGATGGAGATCACGGACGTCGCTCCGGTCGCCGTGCCGCACCGGATCCGCGGCCGGGGCTGGGTCGCCGGCTGGCTCACCGCCGTACCGGCCGCCGAACGGCGCGCCGCCGGCCGCCTGCTGGCCGAACGGCACCCGGCGGGCCCGGTCCCCGGGCCGGCGTGGACCCTGCTGCGCCTGGAGGTGGGCGAGGCCTACGTCGACGACCTGTGGGGCGCCGCCCACGTGGAACCCGAGGAGTTCGCCGCGGCCGCGGCCGACCCGCTGGCGGCGCACGAGGCGGAGCTCCTGCAGCACCTGGCTGCCGCGCACGAGGGCCAACTGCGGTCGCTGTGCGGTCTGCTGGGCGACCGGGGCGCCGGCTGCGAGGCGTGGCAGGGCGTCGCGCCGCTGAGCCTGGACCGGCACGGCCTGCGGGTGCGCTTCAGCGCGGGCGACGCGTGCTTCGACGCGCGCTTCGAGTTCCCCGAGCCGGTGCGGGACGTGGTCGACCTGCGGCGGGCGATGCGACAGCTCTTCGAGACGGCCGCGAGGCCCTGACGGACCTTCGCGCGGGGTTCTTTCC